>JANXWC010000059.1 GCA_025351355.1 Hyphomicrobiaceae bacterium | reverse complement strand
AAGGTGCCAGCCACCTTGAAGGAATACCTGCTGCTGCTGGAAGCCATGGATACCGACGTTGCCGAAGGCCGCGTCGAGAATTTCTACTATCTCGCCCGCGCCGCCCTGGTGAAGGACGAGCGTCACCTCGACAAGTTCGATCAGGTGTTCGGCCACGTCTTCAAAGGCCTCGACCTGATGACCGAAACCATCAACGCGGAAATTCCCGAAGAATGGCTGCGCTCCGTTAGCCAGCTGCACCTGTCCGACGAGGACAAGGCCAAGATCGAGGCGCTCGGCGGCTGGGACAAGATCATGGAGGAGCTGAAAAAGCGCCTTGAGGAGCAGAAGGGTCGCCATCAAGGCGGCAATAAATGGATCGGCACCGGCGGCAAGTCGCCCTACGGCGCCGACGGCTATAATCCCGCCGGCATCCGCATCGGCCAAAAGGCAAATCGCAACCATCGCGCCATTAAAGTCTGGGACAAACGCGAATTCAAGGATTTCGACGACAATGTCGAGCTCGGCACGCGCAACATCAAGGTCGCGCTGCGACGGCTGCGAAAGTTCGCGCGCGAAGGCGCCTTGGAAGAGCTCGATCTCGACGGCACCATCAAAGGCACGGCGCACAAGGGCTATCTCGACATTCACCTCCGCGCCGAACGCCGCAATACGGTGAAAGTTTTGATGTTCTTCGATGTCGGCGGTTCCATGGACTATCATATCAAGGGCGTCGAGGAACTGTTCTCGGCGGCCCGCACCGAATTCAAGCACTTGGAGTTCTTCTACTTCCACAACTGCCTGTACGAGCGCGTCTGGAAGGACAATTCCCGCCGCTGGAGCGAAACCACGCCGACCTGGGACATCCTCCACAAATACCCCGCCGATTACAAAGTAATCTTCGTCGGCGACGCGTCGATGAGCCCCTACGAAATTTCTGTCGCCGGCGGTTCTGTCGAGCACATGAACGAGGAGGCGGGATCGCTGTGGATGAAGCGGGTCACCGACATCTATGAGCACGCCGTGTGGCTCAACCCAATCCCCGAGGAAAACTGGGCCTGGACGCCCAGCACCAAGATGCTCAAAGACATGATGGAAGGCCGCATGTTCCCACTGACACTCGGCGGCCTCGACAGCGCCATGCGCGAACTGATGCGGTAGGAGCGTGATGCAATACGGTATTCGATGCATGCTGATCCGTGGCGGCACGTCCAAGGGCGCTTACTTCCTCGCCGACGATCTGCCGGGAGACGCCATCACGCGTGACCGCATTTTACTTTCGGTCATGGGCTCACCCGACTCGCGGCAGATCGATGGTCTCGGCGGCGCACACCCGCTGACCAGCAAGGTCGCTATTATTTCGCGCGCAGCCACTCCGGGCGCTGATATCGATTTCTTGTTTGCCCAGGTCGGCATCGACAAAGCCATAGTCGATACCACGCCAAACTGCGGCAACATCCTGGCCGGCGTCGGCCCTTTCGCCATCGAGCGTGGCTTGATAAAACCGGCGGGCGCAACAACGCGGATCAAGATCCGCACCATCAATACCGGCACCATTGCGGAAGTGCTAATCGAAACACCGGGTGGCCGCGTGAACTATGGTGGCGCCGCGCGCATCGACGGCGTGCCCGGCACCGCCTCACCCATCGCCATCGATTTCCTCGACGCGGAGGGCTCTGTCTGCGGCGCACTCTTACCGACCGGACGCGTGCGCGACCGCATCGCCGGGGTCGATTGCACACTAATTGACAACGGCATGCCGGTCATCGTCCTGAAGGCCTCCGACGTCGGCCGCACCGGCCATGAACCCCGCCAGCAACTCAACGCCGATCAAGAGCTCAAAGCGAAGCTTGAACAAATAAGGCTGGAGGCCGGCCCATTGATGAACCTCGGCGACGTCACTGCGAAAGTGGTGCCGAAGTTGTGCCTTGTCGCCGAACCGGCGAATGGCGGCCATATCGCCACGCGCAGCTTCATACCCCACGAATGCCACGATTCGATTGGGGTTTTTGCCGCTGTCACCGTCGCCACCGCATGTGTGTTGCCAGGCTCACCCGCCTCCGAAGTGGCGCGCATTCCAGCAGGCCGGACCAAGACACTCTCGGTCGAGCACCCGTCCGGCGAGTTCAGCGTGCGGTTAGATGTCGGTGGTACCGATGCAGCGCCCGTCGTCGAGCGCGCTGGCCTACTTCGCACGGCACGCTTGCTGTTTGACGGCACCGCGTATATCCACGACGGCTTAGTCGCTGCCGGTTACCGCGCTGCCGCAGAATAACGAGTATTCCAGATGTCGACGTCGCAAAAATCCGGCCTTGTCATCACCGCTCACCCCGGTGATTTCGTCTGGCGCGCCGGTGGCGCGATCGCCCTTCACACCAAGCGCGGCTATCGCATGAAGATCGTTTGCCTGTCGTTTGGTGAACGCGGCGAAAGCCAATTCGCTTGGAAAAAAGCCGGCGTATCGCTGGCTGACGTGAAAGCCGGGCGTCGCGAAGAGGCGCAGCGTGCCGCGGAAATCCTCGGTTCCGAAATCGAATTCTTTGACTGCGGCGACTACCCGCTACGTCCGACCCCTGAAATGCTGGATCGCACCGTTGATATCTACCGCGACTGGAAACCATCCTTCGTGCTGACCCACGCGCTTGAAGACCCGTACAACTTCGATCATCCCGTTGCCGCCCATTTTGCGCAGGAAGCCCGCGTCATCGCGCAGGCCGCCGGACACAAACCTGACCCTACGCGGGCCTATTCCGCGCCCTCAGTTTTTCTGTTTGAACCGCACCAGCCCGAGCAATGCAATTTCAAACCGCAAGTGATCCTCAATATCGACGAGGTCTGGGAGACAAAATACAAGGCGTTCCAGGTGCTCGCCGCTCAAAAGCATCTTTGGGAATATTACCATCGGGTCGCGCTCAACCGCGGCATGCAGGGCGGGCGTAATAGTGGCACGGCGATGACCTACGGCGAGGCCTATCAACGCCTGTTCCCGGAAGCGCTGCAGGTGCTGGCATAATGGCGGAGCCCTGCTATGACGTCGCACATCTTGGTCATGTCGAACTTCTCACCGACAAACCTGAGGCCAGCCTCGATTTCTTCGTTCGCGTTCTCGGCCTTACAGAGAGTGGCCGCGAGGGTAACAGCGTCTATCTCAGAGCCTGGGACGACTATGAGTTCCATACTCTTAAACTGACTGCGGCATCGACCACCGGGATTGCCCACGTCGGCTATCGCTGCGCCAGCGAGCAGGCGCTCATGCGGCGCGTTGCGGCCATCGAATGCATGGGTTGCGGCATTGGATGGACCGACGGTGATCTGGGCCACGGCAGCGCCTATCAATTCCGCGACCCCGATGACCACATCTTCGAAGTGTACTTCGACACGCGCCGCTACGAAGCGCCGACCGCCGAGCGTCCAGCGCTCAAAAACCAGCCGCAACGCAATCACGGCCGCGGCGTCGCCGTACGCCGGCTCGACCACTTCAATCTGCTTGCGACCGACGTCGGCGCCATCAGAGATTTCCTACCCAAGGCACTTGGCAGCCGTGTCACCGAACAGATCGTGCTCGACAACGGCAACGTCGGAGGTTGCTGGTTCACCGTCAACAACAAGAGCTACGACGTCGCCTATACGCGCGACGCAACCGGCACCAAGGGTCGCTTTCACCACGTCACCTACGCCCTCGACAGCCGCGAACACGTACTGCAGGCGGCCGACATTTTTCTCGAGAACGGCGTTTTCATCGAAACCGGACCGCACAAGCACGCGATCCAGCAGACGTTTTTCCTCTATGTTTATGAGCCAGCCGGCAATCGCGTCGAAGTCGCCAATGCCGGCGCACGCCTCATACTCGCACCCGACTGGGAAACCGTGACCTGGACCGAAATCGAACGCAAGAAGGGCCAGGCCTGGGGCCTCAAGACCATCGAGAGCTTCCACACCCACGGCACGCCCCCGGTGCCGCATCGTTAAGCGGCTGGTTGGTTGAATGACCAGAGACAGACCGTTAGGTGCCTTTTCCGAGCCCACGCCGCGCCATTGCGTTGCCGTTGCCGGCCAATGGCCCCCACCACGGCTCGTTCCCAAGATACCAGTCGATCGTCTGCGACAGGCCTTTGGAGAAATCGAAACTTGGCTTCCAACCCAGCTCACGGCCAATGCGACCCGCGTCGATGGCATAACGTGCGTCGTGGCCGGGCCGATCGGTGACGAAGTTGATCAGCCCGCGTCGCGCGCCAGCGGTCGGCACACCTAAGCGCCGATCCAACTCGTCGCAAATGGCTTGCACGACAGCGATGTTGGTGAGTTCGTTATGGCCGCCGATGCAGTAGGTTTCGCCAGGCTTTCCGCGCTCAAAAACGGCCAGCAAGGCGCGCGCATGATCCTCGACGTGCAGCCAATCGCGAACATTTTCACCCTTGCCGTACACGGGTAGCTTTTCGCCGCGCCACGCCTTGATGATCATCAGCGGGATGAGCTTTTCAGGAAACTGTGCAGGCCCGTAGTTGTTCGAGCAATTGGTGACGACGACCGGCAGGCCGAACGTGCGATGCCATGCCCGCGCCATATGATCGGACGCAGCCTTACTGGCGGAATAGGGTGACGAAGGATCGTACGCGGTTGCTTCGTGGAAAAACCCGCTGGCACCGAGCGATCCGAACACCTCGTCGGTTGAAACATGGACAAATCTGAAGCGGCTCTTCGCTTCCGCGCCCAGTCCGCGAAAATGCGCCAACGCAGCATCGAGCAACTGGCCCGTGCCCAGCACGTTGGTCTCGATGAAAATGGCCGGACTTTCGATCGACCGATCAACGTGGGACTCTGCGGCAAGATGGAGCACGCCATCAGGCGCATGGTCGGCGAAAACTTGCGCCAGCGCCTCGCCGTCGCGAATATCCGCATTTACAAATGTGTAACGTCCACTTTCAGCCAGCGGCGCCAGCAAGCGCAGATCAGACGCGTAGGTCAGCGCATCGAGATTGACAACATGATACTTTTCACTGGCCACCAACATACGAACGACGTGACCGCCGATGAATCCGGCGCCACCTGTGACGAGTAGGATTTGCATAAACGCTGCCTGCTTCTGATTTTTCACGGAAACAAAAAATTCGCCTCAGCAAGGCGTGGATTGCGACGGTCTTTGTCGGAAAGAACAGCCGCGCCGACGCTAACTGGCCAGTCGATCGCTAGCGCGGGATCGTCCCAAGCAATACCGTGATCATGCTTCGGTGCATAGGGCTTCGTCACTTTGTAAATGACTTCCGTGTCCCGCTCCAGCGTCACAAAACCATGCGCAAAACCTATCGGCACAAGGATTTGGTTCCAGGCATCCGCGCTTATCTCGGCTGTAACATATTTCCCAAACGTCGGAGAACTCTTGCGGATATCGACCGCCACATCAAGAATGCGGCCACGAACGACGCGGACAAGCTTGTCTTGTGCATAGGGCGGCGATTGGTAATGGAGACCGCGCAAGGTTCCGAGCGCCGCTGAAAGCGTGTGATTATCTTGCACGAAGGTCAGGGAAATGCCGGCTTCCGCCAACGCCTGCGCGTTATATGTTTCCGAGAAAAAACCGCGCGCATCGCCGATCCGGGCGCAGGTGATCAATTTCACCTCGGGAATTGCGAGTGATGTGACCGAAAATCCAGCCATGAAATGCGTCCGTACCGTCGCTTCGTCGTCGTCTAGCGATGCGCGGTAGCACGCAACCGATTGGCCAGCAACGTCAAGCTAGCGCGAAAGACATGGTTGCAGGAGGCTTCCAGCAGAACATCGCAATCAGATTACGGTTCCGTCCGGGCCAGGCAGGCTTTCACGTTAGTCGCCAGTTCCCGCATCAGCTGCTCGTAAAGGTTGGGCCCCGCGGCTAAGCTCGTTCCCTCTGGATCGAGAACTCCGCTCCGCGCCCCCGTCCCCTCGATGATGCTGGCAATGACTTTGGCGTCGAAGTTTGGTTCGCCGAACACACATCCGGCGCGCGATTTCATGATCCTGGCCCGTAATGCTGACAGCCGTTTGCCGCTTGGCGGCACATCGGGATTGACGGTGATGGACCCGACCACATTGAGCTTGAAGCGCTTTTCAAAATATTGATACGCGTCGTGAAAAACGACATAGGGCCGGCCGCTGACCGGCGCCAGATCGCGCTCGATATCTGAACTCAGCTGATCGATCCGCGCTTTCGCGGACACGGAATTTGCTTGATAGGTCGCCGCGAGACCCGGCGTCTGCTTCGATAGAACGCGAGCGATTTCGTCCAACATCACCTTGGCGTTTGCCGGGTCGAGCCAGACGTGGCCGTCAATCGCCGAGTTGGCATCGTCATGATCATCGGCATGATCATGAGCGGTTGAATGGCTTGCGGCTTCTGTGTGGAAATGCGAGTCAAACGGCCCCCCCTCGCGCCGCATTAGCGTCATAATGCCGGGTGCCGTCTGCAATGTCACCAATTCGGTGCGCTTCGACAGCAGAGCAGCGATTTTTCCCGTGAAAGGCTCCACTGCCTCTGACACTCGGAAGATAACGTCGGCGGCCGCAATCTTTCGCGCATCGGATGGCTTCAACTGGTAAGTATGCGGTGACGCATTGCCGCCAACCAGCAGATCCGCCGAACCAGTTGACCCCATCACTTGCGCGACCAGAGCGTGAATGGGCTTGATTGTCACCACGATTCGGCCTTCCGCATGCGCCAGTCGCGCATCGGAAAGACCAAAAATCGAAACCCAAACCAGCCCAACGAACAGACGGCGAAGGAGCATCACGGACATCGTTCAATTCCCTGAATTATAGACATGCTCGAACCTATGGGAGGTCCGACACAGTGTTATATTATAACACTACCATGCTAACCTGACTACTGCCATGTCGCGCGTGTCGCGGCCGCGGCTACTTCAGAGGCCATTGCATCGCCACAGAGTGAGGTTTAGTGACCGCGCATACCGTGCCATGCTCCAGCGAATTGATAGGGGCGCCAGCACAACGAATGGAGCGCCGTCTATGAGCCTTTTCCGCAACGCCTGCGCCCTCGCGGTTTTTATCTCGTTGCTACTCGGGGTCCGCCCAGTGGTCGCCCATCCGCACGTTATGGTTACGGCAGCTGCCACGATCAATATTGAGCAAGGTACGATTGCCAGCATTTCCCATGTCTGGACGTTTGACGAATTCTATACCGCCCAGGCCTTGGACGGATTGCCGAAGAACAAGGACGGTTTATACGGGCGTGAAGAACTGGCCGAACTGGCAAAAGTGAACGTCGAAGGCCTGAGAGAGTTCGGGTATTTCACCTTTGCTTCGCTCGGCAAAACGGAATTGAAGGTCGGTGATCCCAAGCCGGGCACGTATTGGCTCGAACACAGCGACGGCGTCTTGTCCCTGCATTTCACCGTTCCGCTTGAAAAACCGGTACTTATAGAAGCAAAGGACTTTGCTTTGGTGGTGACGGACCCCAGTTATTTCATCGCCTTCGAGCTGGCCAACAAGAACCCGGTTGCACTGAACGAAGGCGCGCCGAAATCCTGCCGCATCGAAGTTGCCGCACCCAAGGAAGAAACGCCCGAAGAGAAGAAGCTGGGCGGCGCATTTGCAGAACAGATGTCTGCCTCCGCAATGTTCGGGATCGGCGCGCCCAAGCAGATCGTCGTTCATTGCGGCGCTTGATTATTGCAGTCGCAACTCAGTCGCAAGTTACCCCCCAGTCTTAGGAGGCGGCGGCATGGTTCTCACAACGAAAGGTCCCATCGTCGCGTTCGGCGTCTGGAATTGACAGACAGCCTGGAAATTCGGCTGCGACACGCACGCCAGCGCGTCCAGTTTCCCGCCGAAACGCGGCGCCAGATAGCGCGCATCCTCCACGTCAACGGCGAACACGATTGTGTTGGCACAGTTGCCCAGAACCTCGTGAAATATACCACCGTCAACGGTATTTTTCACCATCTGGCTCAGCGTCTGGTTGGCCAGCGTGACACGTAGGCCGTACTTGCGGCTTTCCGCCATAAGCGGCCGCAGGAATTCCGAAACGAAGGTGTGAAATTCGTCGAAATAGACCGACGCCTTGAAGCGCGCGTCAACGGGCAGGCTGTCCTGCCGTTTGGCGGCCTGCTCCAATCGATGCGTCAAGATCCCGCCCAACAACGCGGTCGCTTCACCTCCGATTCGGCCGCTGGCCAGATTGATCAGACAGATCTTCTTCTCCGCCAGAACAGTGCTGAAATCGAGATCGGTCGTCGCTGCACCGAGGATCGGCCGCAGAATTGCACTTTGCGTGAGCATGGTGAGCTTGGAGGTAACCCAAGGCGTCATGTTCTCGATCGACTGGTCATTGCCGGTGACGTTGAGGATTTGCTCCCATTGCTGTTTAGTTTCGGCAGTCACGCAATCGCGATACCTCAGTTCATCACGATACGACTCGTCGGAAAAAACTTTTTCGACATTTTGGATACAGGCCTGCGCGCCCTCCGCTTCCATCAACAGCATCAACGCTGCCCGGAAGTATTTGTTGAACATGGGCCCGGTCGCATCGACAGTAAGGCCTGAAAACATCAAACGGCGCACGAGCTGGCACAGCGTATCGACGACATGTGCGCGTGCCTCCGCTGGGTCGCCGGGCCCCAGGCCGAGAACATTGAGCTTCGGTTGAAACTGCGGGTCGCCCATGTGTACGAGATGCAAATCCTTGCGCCGATGCGCCGGAATGCGCTCACGCACATCGTTCCATAGGTCGCCATGCGGATCGATCAGCACGACCGCATCGCCGTTTTCGATATCCTGAAGGATGAGATTGAGCAGGAGCGTGGATTTGCCACTTCCGGGCCGGCCGATCATGTAGGTGTGACTACGCGGACGTGCGACGGCCATCCGTATCGTCGCACCAGATTTCAAACGTCCTATTATATTGCCGTCGAGGGCCTCGAGCGTCGCCACCTGGCTGCGTTCGATCGTTGGACCAATCGCGGCGGCGATGATGCCGAAGAAACTGTGCACCGCTTCATCTCGCGGATAGTGCGAACGCAGCTCCGCTAGGTACCCGCACTGATGTTCGTCTTGCGGCATGCCGAACAGCGTTGCAGATAATGCGGAGACTTCGCACGGATCGAGCGGTCGCTTCGAGCGCACGGTAACAGCCAAATTGATGCCATTGCCGGCGACGATAAGATCCTCGAGGCGTTTGTCCGCGTCGCTGAACCGCTGATCCCGCACAAATTTAGTTGGATCAGAGCGGAACCTTTCGGCGATCCTCCTCCGTACGACTGCAATCTGCTTCATCAGCGCCGCATCAAAGACGATCCGAGACATACGGACTTCCAAATATAGTGGCGTTTTGACAGCGCTGAGCGCCGCGCCAAGGCCAGCAAGGTGCGCCCCGATTGCCGCAGGCGAAAAAATGATCGCCTCTCGCGGACCAGCGGACCAGTCGAATGCGGCCCGCTCCTCCCCGCCGCACGGCGACTGTGCCTGCGCGGCGCCGATTGGTAAGGCAAACCCGGCCGGCGCAAGGACGCAGGCGTGGGCGAGTTTGGGCGGCGTCCGCCGTTTCAAGCGTGGGAGGACTTCGACGGCAGGCAGCCCCGCAGCCAGTGCAGCGTCGAGCAATCCACCAAGCATGGTGCCGCGCGCAACTGCATCACTGCGACTGCTGCCGCAGCCGATGATTTCGATCGACAAACCGGCAGATTTCGCCGTTGAGAAATCGAGATGCGCAACCAGTTGCTCGCCGGCCTTAAGCCCGGTCATCAACGCTTCCAGCTGCACAGGAGAAGCCATCAGCGCCTCCGACAAAGCGCCCGTTGGTGCGTTCAAGCCGACGAAATCGCGCGTCGCCGCGTGCTCGAAGCGGAGCGCTACGTTCTCCGGTTGCGCTTTCCCGGTAGCCGACGCGAAAAGTAGGATCTGCGACGTTGTCTCATCAGCCATAACGGATCTCCTGTCCGAACGCCGGCTCGGGCGCAAGTTAACGATCAGCGCGAATGTCTCGCCGCAATCCCCAGGACATGGCAGCAGGCAGCTTCCGGCGCCTTTGACGAACCGGATTGCGGACGGAGCTATGACATGAGCTGAGGCCCCGAAAATGCGGGACCTGCATTTGCGCAAATATGCAAAGCGCCCCCTGATGGGCGGGACGCAAATACGCCTTTTGATCGGGGCAAATTTAAGACGTAGACGAAAAATACCTACACTGCCGAAGCAGTGAGCTCATTTCGCAATTCGAGAAATGCAGCGGACGTTATTGGCTCCCGATCGCATCCGCGATTGAACCACCGCGGCCATCCGTCGTTGACGCGGAGACGGTTCGGCAGCGTTCCGCGCCAGCGGATTGGGCAGCGCCACCGCCAGCAACGCGGCCTCCCCTTCTGTCAGATCGACGGCCGGCTTGTTAAAATAGGCTCGCGCCGCCGACTCCGCACCGAACAGCCCCGGGCCCCATTCAGCGATATTGAGATAGATCTCGAGCGTGCGCCGTTTTCCCCACCAGCGATCCGCAACAAGCGTCATGGGAATTTCAATGGCCTTACGCACGTAGCTCTTGGACGGCCAAAGAAATAGGTTCTTCGTCACCTGCATGGCGATGGTGCTACCGCCGCCATGGCTGCCGCCTTCGAGCCCGCGCTCGTAAATGCGTTCCAATTCCGCAAAATCGACGCCTCGATGCCCGCAGAAGCCAGCATCTTCGGACATGATGACGGCGCGAACGAGATGCGGCGAAATCTGCTCCAGGGGGCGCCACGCCCGATCGATGCGTGCGCCAGTCAGCCGCTGCGCCAACATCAGCGTCGTCGTCGGGGGTGCAACCCACCGATATGTAAAAATAAGCAGAGAGATAAGCAGCCCGGCGGCGCACGCAGTGAAAATTGACCAGCGGATAAACCAACGAATTCGATGGCGATACGACGTTCGCGCAGTCGGAGGAACTAAGGTCGGCACAATTGTTGGTGTCACGGCCAACGACGGCGAGGGCTGTATCGATGCCAGCGGACGGGTCGTCCACACGCCCTGCGTGCGAGACGTCGGCCGATTGTTGAACCCGGTGTCACGAAAGTCAGCCATTGCAGCGGGGATGCCGGTGAAAGTGAAAATAGACGTTTGAGCCGAAACGGCCTACATCGCGACCGCCGCCAATGGAATGGATCATAGCCACACGGATACGCTCGTCGCTATCATTTGCGTGAAAACTCGGCCATCCTGCGGCAGGTTCCCGTCCACCCCACACACCAGACAAATCGCAGGCTCGCTCTCAGCAGGCGAGACTGAACCGGTTGCAACCCTGAAACGATACGTCGATGACCTTTCAAAATCGCCTCGATGCAGCCCGCCTGATGGTTGAGGCTGAGCTGAGCTTAAAACTGGCGGTGGATACGAACGTTCCTGCTCGTCTGCGCGCCGCGATGCAGGAGGCGGTCCTCGGCGGCGGCAAGCGTTTCCGGCCTTTCCTCGTCATTGAAAGCGCGTGGTTGTTTGGCGCAAACAGCACTGCCGCCATAACGGTCGCGGCCGCCCTTGAAGCAATCCATTGCTATAGCCTTGTACATGATGATCTCCCGTCCATGGATGACGACGAATTCCGCCGTGGTCGCCCGACCGTTTGGAAGGCCTTCGACGAGTGGACCGCGATACTGGCTGGCGATGCCCTCCTGACGCTGGCGTTTGAATGGCTAGCCGACGCGAATTCGGCAATCCCTCCCGCGGCAGTCCCAAAACTTGTGTCGGAGCTCGCACGCGCAGCAGGGCCATCGGGCATGGTAGGGGGCCAGATCATCGACTTGGAAGCTGACAAACTTGGCCAACCCCCGCAACCGACTGTGACGCACATACGGCGATTGCAGCAGATGAAAACCGGTGCGTTGATCCGCTTTGCCTGCCGCGCCGGACCACTCCTCGCCGGAAGCACGTCGGAGCATCTGGAAGCGTTGACGCTCTATGGCGAAAAGCTGGGCCTGGCCTTCCAAATTTCCGACGATCTGCTGGATGCCACCGGCGATGCAGCCGAAACCGGCAAGGCTGTTGCAAAGGACGCAGCCGCCGGCAAGGCGACGATGGTGGGCCTCTACGGCCCTGAGGGCGCGCGCACGCTGTTGGCCGATACGCAGTCGCAGGCACGTGCCGTCTTAGCCTGCTACGGCCCGAAGTCCGCCGCGCTGATCGAAGCCGTCGATTTCATGGCTATACGAAGGAGTTGATCGACAGGAACAGCATCCGCTGTCAGAACGTGCCCAAATTGAATTGATGGAGTACGCAGATGCTGTCTGCTGACGAAAAAAGCGACGTCAAACCATTTGTTGTCGTTTCCTCGCCGGAAATGCATGCGCTTGCGCAAGCGGTCGTCGACGCGATCAAGCGGGAACGCAACATTGCGCTACCGCACCACCCCGTGAGTTTCGAGCGGTTTAAAAACGGCGAAGTGCTGCCGCGCATTCCGGAAACGGTCCGTCGCCAGCACGTATTTTTCTTCCATGCCATGCAATATCCGTCGCCCAATGACGGCGTCATGGCAGCGTTGCTGATGAACGATGCTTTACGCCGCGCTTCCGCCGCCGGCATTACCCTCGTTGCGCCCTATCTCCCATACTTGCGGCAGGATCGCAAAGACATGCCACGCGCGCCCATATCGGCCAAGATGCTTGCCGATGTGCTGGGCTCCAACCCGTCGCTTGAGCGCGTTGTCACTGTTGATATGCACACCGATCAGGCCCAGGGCTTCTTCGGCATCCCTGTCGACAACATCTCGTGCATGAAATTGTTCGCGCTCTACGCTATGAAACACATCGACAATATCGGCGAGTGCGTCATGGGTGCACCAGATGTCGGCGGTGTCGTGCGTGCGGAACGGTTTGGTCTCACCGCCGGCTCGCCCTACATTGCTTTCTGCCAGAAGAAGCGGCCGGCAGCGAACAAGAGTATCACCGGCGCCACCGCCGGCGACACGGTCAAGGGCCGACGAGTCGTCTTGGTCGATGACATGATCGATACCGGCGGCAGCACGATCGGAGCTGCAAAGAAATTCATGACCGACGGCGCCGCCCACGTCGACGTCTTCGCAACCCATGCAATATTCAGCGAAGGCGCCGAAAAACGTCTGGCCGACTCGGGCCTTCGCATTTTTACGACGAATTCAATTCCGCGCCCGCCAGCTTACGCGGAAAAGCACAAGAAATGGCTCACCATCATACCAATCGAAGAGCTTTTGGCTGAAGCCGTTTATCAGGCCTCACTGATCGGCGGCAGCGTCAGCAAACTTTCTAGTTGACAGAGGAAACCTGTTTCACACGTCGAGGTCCTTCACAAACGCCGCGCGGTCCTGGATGAAGCGGAAGCGGGCTTCGGGCTTGGAGCCCATAAGGGCGTTGACGCTGTCGGCGGTTTCGACTTTCTGGTCGGCGGCGATCTCGATGCGCAGCAGCACGCGGTTCTTGGGGTCCATGGTGGTGGACTTCAGATCCTTGAAATCCATTTCGCCGAGACCCTTAAAGCGGGTCGATTCGACTTTCTTGTCCTTGAATTTGGTTTGCATCAATTCGTCACGATGCTTGTCGTCGCGCGCGTAGACAATTTCACCCTTACAATTGAGCTTGTGCAGCGGCGGCGCGGCCAGAAAGAGATGGCCGTTGTCGATCAACTCCGGCATCTCCTGGTAGAAAAACGTAATCAGCAAAGACGCGATGTGAGCACCGTCGATGTCGGCATCAGTCATCAGGATAACCCGCTCGTAGCGCAGATCGTCGTCATTGTATTTGCTGCCGGTGCCGACACCCAGCGCCAGCAACAGGTTCGACAGCGCTTCGTTCTGTGCCAGCTTGGCGGATGTCGCATTGGCAACGTTGAGGATCTTGCCGCGCAGCGGATAGATGGCCTGGTTCTCCCGATTGCGCGCACTTTTGGCCGAGCCTCCAGCGCTGTCACCCTCGACGATGAAAATTTCAGTCCCGGCAGCCGTCTGGATCGTGCAGTCCGCCAGCTTGCCCGGCAGCCGCAGCTTGCGTGTCGCCGATTGCCGGCCGACTTCTTTCTCACGCCGCCGCTTGAGCCGATCTTCGGCCTGCTCGATCACCCATTCGAGCAATCGCTGCGCCTGTTGCGGGGTGTCGGTCAGCCAATGATCGAACGCATCCTTGATGGTGCTTTCGACGATCCGCTGCGCTTCCTGGGTCGCCAGCTTTTCCTTGGTCTGCCCCTGGAATTCCGGCTCGCGGATGAACACCGACAGCATTGACGCCGCCGTGCCCATCACGTCCTCGGCGGTGATCTGCCCGGATTTCTTATTGCCGACGCGATCACCGAACTCACGCAACGACTTCGACAAGCCCCCGCGCAGGCCGTTCTCGTGCGTGCCGCCTTCGGCCGTCGGAATGGTATTGCAATAGGAATTCGAGAAACCGTCTTCGTCAGACACCCACGCGATCGCCCATTCCAGCGAGCCGTGCCCGCCCTCGCGCTTCACGTTGCCGGCAAAGATATCCTTCGTTACCAGCGTCTGCCCCTCGATCGTCGAGAGCAGGTAATCCTTGAGTCCGCCCGGGAAATGGAACACCGCTTCAGCAGGCGTATCGTCCTTGACCAGTGACGGATCGCAGAACCAGCGGATCTCAACGCCGCCGAACAGGTACGCCTTCGAGCGCGCCATCCGCATCAAGCGTGCCGGCTTGAAGGCACAGCCCTTGCCGAAAATCTTCTCGTCGGGCTTAAAGCGGATCTTGGTGCCCCGGCGGTTCATGATGGAACCGAGTTTCTCGAGCTTGGTCTGCGGCGTGCCGCGGCTGAACACCATGCGATACAGCTGTTGGCCGCGCGCCACCTCCACTTCACAGATCTCAGACAGAGCATTGACGACCGACACGCCGACGCCGTGCAGTCCGCCAGAGGTCTGGTAGGCCTTGCCGTCGAACTTGCCGCCCGAATGCAGCGTGGTCATGATGACTTCGAGGGCCGAGATATTCTTGAATTTCGGATGCGCGTCGATGGGTATTCCGCGACCGTTGTCCATCACCGACAGATAGCCGTCCGCCTCCAGCCTCACCTCGATCCAGGTCGCGTGCCCGGCCACCGCCTCGTCCATGGAGTTGTCGATCACCTCGGCAAAAAGGTGGTGCATCGCCTTCTCGTCGGTGCCGCCGATGTACATGCCCGGACGCCGCCGGACCGGTTCGAGACCCTCCAGGACTTCGATATCAGCTGCAGTATAGCTCTCTTCCGCCGACTTAGCCGAAGAGCGCGGCTTGGCGCCTTTGCCTTGGAATTCGTCATCCAGCTTCGCCAGCAGATCACGGGAAGATGCCATTTAGCCTGTCCGCTCAATAAGTTAAACGACTTCGGGGCGTTGAACGCGTGGGTCACGCCACAAGAATCGCTGCCCCTGGAGATACGATGTAGGTCGCACCCGGACAGCCGTTTGGCAAGGTTCAGATGGCCACAGTAAGACGTGGATGGGTCCGACGATTGCGGGGGATGTGGACAAAAAAATTTGCATTGGGCCGCATCTCCAATTCCGATATAAATTCTCATATAACACGCCAAGGTTGTCTTTTCATGTTGTTCTGTCGAGCGTGGTAAATGCATCTCGCGTCATGCGATTGCTGAGCGCACCAAAAAAAGTGGCCGCCCGAGCTTCGGACGGCCACCCGCACAATTGCGGCAACCACCGTCTATTACAACGCGGCCGTATTGACCTTTTTCTCAGCCAACTTAGTCAGGCTTCGATCCGTCGCTTCCTCTTCCTCGAGCGTGGCTTGCAGAAGCTTGGCCGCATGATTCATGCCCAACTCTTCGGCCCAGGTACGAAGTGCGCCGTAGCGAGAGATTTCGTAATGTTCGACTGCTTGCGCCGCAGCGATCAAACCGGCGTCGAGCGCGTGGCTGCCTTTGAATTCGTCGGCGACTTCATCGCCTTCCTTCAAGATGCCTTTAATCGCCTCACACGGAACGCCTTCGGCCTTCTGACCGATAATCTTGAACACCTGTTCCAGCCGCTCGATCTGCCCCTCGGTCTGCTTCAAGTGCGTCTCGAAAGCCTGTTTGAGGGCTTTGCTATGAGCCGCCTTCGACATCTTAGGCAACGCCTTGGTGATTGCGTTCTCGGCGTAAAAGACATCCTTGAGGGTGTGTAGAAAGAGGTCATCAAGTTTTTTATCTGCCATGTCGTTCTCCGTAATTTTGACGACCGATGCTTGGTCTCCCCTGAAAACGGCAACTGCAAGCATTTGTTCCGATTAAACGCACGGCTCGGATGGGTTCTACGAAGCGCCGGAATATCGCCACTGTGGCGGCGGAGGCGCGCAAAATTTGCTATGACCTCCCTACACCGAATCACTCTCGGGCCGCCGCGTTGATCCGCGATTGGCAGGAGCACTCGACATGTCTAATTCAAGTTTTCGCCCACAGATCAATGCCATTGCGCCGGCCAAGTTGCCGTCACGCGATGAAATCGCCAGCTATCACCTGATGGATGAGCGGCGCCTGGTCGGCGGCTTGATCGAGCGGGCGGTATATACCAGCGACGAACGCCAGCGCATTGCCGAGCTTGCGCGGAATTTTGTGCACGCCGCCCGCGACAATCAGACCAAGCACGGCGGTATCGACGCGTTCATGCTCGAATACGGCCTATCGAGCGAAGAAGGCGTCATCCTCATGTGCCTCGCCGAGGCACTCTTGCGCATTCCCGACAAGGCCACTCAAGACGCACTGATTGCAGAAAAGATCGGCGAGGGCCAATGGGGCAAGCATCTCGGCGCATCCGACAGTCTGTTCGTCAACGCATCCACGTTCGGATTGATGCTGACGGGTACGGTTGTCAAACTCGGTTCCACCAAACGCCAAGGCCCGACCAGCCTGCTGAAGCGCCTGATCGCACGCTCCGGTGAACCGCTGATCCGACAGGCCCTGCGCCAGGCGATGCGCATCCTCGGCGACAACTTCGTATTGGGCCGCACCATCAAGGAAGCCATCGGTCGCGCCAAGACCTACGAAACGCAGGGCTTCCGCATCTCCTACGACATGCTCGGCGAAGGCGCCCGCACGCGCGCCGACGCCGACCGCTATTTCGACCGGTACATGCAGGCGATCGACGTCATCGGCATCGCTGCCGGAAAATTCGCTTCTACCCAACCCGATGCCCTGATGCACCGACCGGGACTGTCGGTGAAGCTGTCTGCCATCCACCCGCGTTTCGAGCCCGGCAAGTCCGCTCTGTTGCGCGCCGAATTACTGCCCAGGATCGTCGAGTTGGCCAAGGCTGCCCGCGATCGCGGACTGCCGCTGACCATCGACGCCGAGGAACAGGACAGGCTCGACCTCACCTTGGAAATGTTCGGCATGACTTACGCCGACCCCGCGCTCGCAGGCTGGACCGGCCTCGGCTTGGCCGTGCAAGCCTACGGTCGACGTGCCATTCCCGTATTGCGCTGGCTGCGTCGGCTGGCGGCCGACGGCGGGCGGCGCATCCCCGTGCGCCTGGTCAAGGGGGCCTATTGGGACAGCGAAATCAAATGGGCGCAGGAACTCGGCCTCGCCGATTACCCTGTGCTGACCCGCAAGATGCACACTGACGTTTCGTACTTGGCCGCGATGCGCTTGCTGTTGTCAGATCCCGCGGCATTCTATCCGCAGTTCGCAACCCACAACGCTCATTCCGTCGCCACGGCTTTCATAGCCGCCGGCAGCGGTAGTTACGAATTCCAGCGGCTTCATGGCATGGGCGAGGCGCTCTACGACGAAGTCGTCGGTGACAGCAAATTGGGTCGCGCCTGCCGCATCTATGCGCCCGTCGGTGGTCACGAGGAGCTACTGGCCTACCTCGTGCGTCGCCTGCTCGAAAACGGCGCCAACACGTCGTTCGTCAACCGCTTGGCAGATGCCAGCGCGCCTGTTGCCGATATCATCCGCGATCCCGTGGAGGCAGCCGAGCAGGAGCGCGAATTGCCGACAGCCCAGCCGGTCGCCGCCGTGCCGAAACCACCCGACCTCTATGGCACCCGGCGCATCAACAGCTTGGGCTTCGCGTTGTCCGAGCCCTATGTGCGCTCGGAATTCCTCGACAAGATATCTGCGGAGCTGCAGAACTCCTACGCCGTGGGGTCGATCGTTGAGGGCAAGGCGCACGCCGCTGGCACCACGGAACTTGTGCGCTGCCCCCATGATCGTCGCGAACGCGTCGGCACTGCGGCAGCAGCCACGCCAGCGCTGATCGAACAGGCGATCGGTGCAGCCTTTGCAACCCAGCATGATTGGAACCGCATCGGTGCTTTTGAACGCGCTCTGTGCTTGGAGCGTGCCGCTGATTTATTCGAGCAGAACCGCATGCGCCTGATGGCCGTCATCATTCGCGAAGCCGGCAAAACGCTGGAAGGCGCGCTTGGCGACGTCCGCGAAGCCGTCGATTTCCTACGTTATTACGCTGGCGAAACGCGCTGCCTATTTGCCCGCCAGGTGCTACTGCCCGGGCCCACCGGCGAGCGCAACACGCTGGAACTCGTCGGACGCGGCGCCTTCGTTGCCATCTCGCCGTGGAACTTCCCGCTGGCGATCTTCACCGGCCAGATCGCCGCCGCATTGGCCGCCGGCAACACAGTGCTCGCCAAACCCGCGCCGCAGACGCCGGTGACGGCATTCCTCGCTGTCGAGTTGATGCACAAGGCCGGCATCCCCGTGTCGGTACTGCAATTGCTGGTCGGCGGCGGCGCGGTCGGCGCGCAGTTGATCAAGGACAAGCGCACCAGCGGCGTAGCCTTCACCGGGTCCAACGCGACCGCCTGGACCATTCAGCGCGCACTCGCCGATCGACGCTCGGCCATCATTCCTTTCATTGCCGAAACCGGCGGCATCAACGCCATGATCGCCGACAGCAGCGCGGTTGCCGAACAGGTTGTGCGCGACGTCGTCCGCTCCGCCTTCGATAGCGCCGGACAACGTTGCTCGGCCGCCCGCGTGTTGTTCGTGCAGCAGGATGTCGCCAAGCCCATGATCGAGATGCTGCGCGGCGCCATCGAAACGCTCGTGGTCGGCGATCCGCTCGACCCCGCGACCGACGTCGGTCCGGTCATCGACGAAGCCGCACAAGACATGCTCGATGCCCATAAGCTGCGCATGCAGAAGACCGCGCAAACCATCATCGATCTGCCGTTGCCGGCGGCGACGCGGGCCGGAACCTACGTCACGCCGGCCGCCTACGAAATCGACAGCATGGAAATGCTCGATCGCGAAGTGTTCGGCCCGATTCTGCACGTTGTCCGCTACCAGCAGGGCCGCTTGGGTCAGGTGATCGATGCGATCAACGACAGCGGCTTTGGCCTGACGCTCGGATTGCACAGCCGCATCGGCGCAGTGGCCGATTACGTCGCCGAACACGCCCGAGTTGGCAACCTCTACGTCAACCGCAACCAGATCGGCGCGGTGGTCGGCGTGCAACCCTTCGGCGGCGACGGCCTGTCCGGTACCGGCCCTAAGGCCGGCGGCCCCCACACGCTGGTCCGCTACGCCACCGAACGTGTCCGCTCCACCGACATCACCGCCACCGGCGGCAACGTGCAGCTACTGGGGCTAGGCGGGAAGGGCTGATGCGGTCGATGAAAATGAAGCGGTGAGCGGGAGTGAAACATATGAGCATCGCACCGATCCCACGGCGTCGTACGCCGGAACATATCCTTTGCGCTCAAGCATGTTACGCCGCAGCGAATACCCGCTCGGAGCCGCCATCGCTGCGTTCCCAATGAAGCGCGGGATCGTCGGCGCCTCACGTCGTGCGCTGTGCCCTATCTTTTTTGTTCTGAGCTTCGATCTGATCGCGGGCGGCTTGCCACTGATCGGGTTTCCATTTGACAAGTTCGTAGAAGTTGCCGCCGCCGGCAAGATAGCCGCCGCCGTCCATCATGATGGATTGCCCGGTCAGCCAGTTGCAGCCGTCCGACATCAGGAAGGTGGCGATGTTCTGCAATTCGCTCATCTCGCCGGCGCGCGCCATGGGATTGCGCTCCTTGGAGCGCGCGCCCGGTTCCTCGCCGGGGTTGAGACGTTTCGACATGCCTTCGGTCGGGATTTCGCCGGGGCCAACGGCGTTGAGGCGGATGCCGTAGCGCGCCCATTCCGTCGCCAGCGACATGGTCATGGTGTGGATGGCACTCTTGCTCATGGCTGACGGCACGACGAACGGGCCGCCGTTCAGCACCCAGGTGGTGATGATCGACATCACGGAGCGCATGGGATCGCCGTGCTGCCACCCTTGCGCGATCCAACGCTTACCGACGGCCTGGGTCACATAGAATGTGCCGTGCATGACGATGTTGGCGATGGCGTCGAAGCCGCGCGGCGACAGCGCTTCGGTCGGCGAGATGAAGTTGCCGGCGGCGTTGTTGACGAGGCCGGTGAGCGGCTTTTTCGCAAAGATTTCGCCGACCATGTCGTCGACGGCCTGGGCATTGCGAATATCGACACCGTAGCTGGTGACGGTGCCGCCATGGGCTTTCATCAAAGCAGCCGCGGTGTCATCGCAGACACCTTTCCTGCGGCCGCAGATGGAGATGTCCGCACCGAGTATCAGAAACTGCTCGGCCATGGCACGCCCGAGCCCAGTGCCGCCGCCGGTGATAAGGATATGTTTGCCTTTGAGAAGTCCGCTCTGAAACATAGCCGCTGGCTCCCGTTGGGTTGGGTCGTGGAATTGTGCGATACAAAGCGTCAAGGCGCTTCACGATAAACATGTCGACTATATATCATGACCACCTGTGGACATATCTCTCAACATACTCGAATACTCTCGGCTCATTTCGTTTCACTCTTTCTTTTTCGATAAATTCGGCGGTAGACTTATGTATAGCAGTCAATAAGCTCACAATATATTCCCTGCATGTCTTTTCGTCGACGATCTTATGATCCATGCTGATGCAGATCGCCTCAAATCGACGCAATATTCTTCGCAGATACCTGTCCAACTCAATTTCGTCACGATCCGCGGTGTCTTGCTCGAAGTTTCTTACAATCTTTCGATAAGACTGACCCTCACTCAATAAATCCCATCCAAATTGCGACTCGATAGCCTCCAGAGAGTCTTCCAGAGTTCCAGAAACGAACTCGTTCAAAATTTGATTGGAAATTTGCCGTCTATTCCATGCTTCAAAAGAACGTATTTGAAAAATAATTAAAAATGATGCCATCACTGTACCAATGGCGCTTGCCAAACTTATAGCTTGAGCCAAATCAAACTGCATTTTAACCTCGTGTTCCATTTTAAAATAGCGTCGAAATATTTCGTGTGATGGAAAATTAATGTTGTCGACGCGCGTCCAATGGTCGGTTTGCCTCTGCATGCCTTTCGGCGATGCAGAGGCATGCGATGTGCAGCCGCCTGTTCTTCTGCGTTTTATCGTAAGCAGCCTTTACGGCGCCTTGTCCCACAACACCTTGGAGACTTCGAGCGGGCGGTCGAGGATCTTGACGGCGACGTTGAAGTCGATCGATGCCTTGACCGCCGTGCGCGAAACTTTGAGATCCTTGCTGTAGGCCGGAAGAACGCTCTTGATCCAGTTGCGGCGTAGATCGTTCGCGCCGGGGATATCGCCGAAGCCGATCAATGGCGTGTAGATCTGCACCAGCTCTTCGAAATTGGCGGGATCGTTAAACCATGTCGCGGCGTCGGTCATCGCTGCGTAGAATGCAGCCATGAGCGCCGGATTGGCTTCCGCGTACTCGCGCCGCATGACGAGAGGGACGCCCGAGCCAAAGATGTCCTTGACGATGCTCGGCCCCTCGCCCTCCGTCATGTCGACGATGACGGAGCAGGCCTTGGTGTGATTGCACAATGCCTTGACCGGTTCGAACATGATGACGGCGTCAACCTGCTTGCCGATGACCATGGATGTGTAGGCGGTGGCGGGGCCGCCGACGGCCACGAAGACCACGTCGGAAGGCTGCAGGCCACCATCTTTGAGCATGACGTTGAGGAACAGTTCCTCGGCCGATCCGCGCGCGGTGACGCCGATCTTGAGACCTTTGAAGTCGGCCATCACGGCGGGATAACCCTTCGCCTTGTTGGGAAAGGGCACGTCGGCGCGCGCGGCGAGGAACGTGACGGAGCCGGGCAGGCTGTTGCCGACGATGACGAGATCGGCGCCGGCCGCGTTGGTCGCGGCCACAAGCCCGGTGCCGGTCTGGGCGACATCCAATGATTTACCGACAAGGGTCTGGATGCCGAGTATGGAAGAGTTGATGATCTTGATTTCACACTTGAAATTGTATTTCTCGCAGAACCCTTTGCGGGCGGCGACGACCGCGTGCAAATTACCGGTAGTGCCGGCGTAGTTTTGCAGCGTCATGGTTTCGCCGTTGGCTTTCGGCGTCTGCGCTGCGGCTACTGCCGGCAGCAAAGTCGCAGCTATCGCAAGCGCGAATCTAGCAGTCATGCGTGTTCCTCCCATTGTGGACCGGCGCACTTTTGTAGCGGCCTGATCCTGCTTGCATCGTTCCACGAAACCGATACGTCGTCTCGCAGATTCGGATGCACTGCTGGCGGCATTTCAGGGCGGTTCAATTCCAGGGTTATCGATGCCGGAGCCCTCGGTGTCATTCTACCCCTTGTGGGTAGCACCCAGTGTTCAACGAGCTGAGGCCTGAGTTGGTGGCACCCTGGGTCCCAGGCACAAGGCCTGGGATGACAGGGCGGGTCGGCGGATCTGAGAATTGAATCACCATGGACGACGGTTGCGGTCCACAGAACAACTGCCGCTTGACCGATCGTGATGCGACGCTTTACGACCAAGGTTCACCTTATGGAACCACGCCGACAATGACCCATTCCACCACACGCATCGACCGGCGGTTTGCCGAGCTGAAGAACGCCGGGCGGCCGGGACTGGTGACGTTCGTCATGGCGGGCGATCCGGACTTCGAGACGGCGCGGGAGATTGTGCTGGGCTTGCCGAAGGCCGGGGCTGATCTGATCGAGATCGGCATGCCGTTTTCGGATCCGATGGCCGATGGTCCGGCAATTCAAGCGGCGGGGCTGCGTGCTCTGAAAGCTGGCCAAACGATGAAGAAAACGCTGCAGCTTGTGCGCGACTTCCGCGCGACCGATGCGGAGACGCCGATCGTGTTGATGGGCTATTACAATCCGATCTATGTGTTTCCTGTCGCCGCATTTCTTGACGAAGCGAAAGCGGCGGGCGTGGATGGGTTGATCGTCGTCGATTGCCCGCCGGAAGCGGACGATGAGCTGTGTCTGCCGGCCCAGCAAAAGGGGCTGAATTTCATCCGGCTTGCTGCGCCGACGACGGACGCCAAGCGGCTGCCCACCGTGCTGAAAAACACATCTGGGTTTCTTTATTACGTCTCGATCACCGGCATTACTGGCAGCGCGGCACCGGATCCGCAGAAGGTGCATGCACAGGTTGCCGCCATCCGTAAAGCCACAGCGCTTCCGGTGGCCGTTGGTTTCGGTGTAAGAACGCCGCAGCAGGCCAAGGCGATCGGCCAGTCGGCGGACGCTGTCGTGGTGGGCTCGGCACTCGTATCGGCAATTCAGGCATCGCTTACCCCTGATGGCAAGGCGACGACGCGGACGGTGCCCGCTGTACTTGGCTTGGTTAACGACCTCGGACAAGCCTTTCGCGGCGCGTAAGCGTAGGAAAAGTCTGGTTAACCCGGCTCAAGCCATTGGCGATCGCCTTTTTGCAGCCTATGTAGGCGGCTATATCTTTTGTTGCGCACGGTCGTTCTACCGGCCCTCGCTCGGTCTATAACAAGTAGTCCCGACATGGGGTGGCAGGCTAGATGGCCCGCCGGGTCGGCCCGCAAGGAGCGCCTGACGTGAACTGGATCAGCAACGTCGTTCGGCCGAAGATCTCGAGCTTCCTGACCACGCGCCGGGAGCCGCCCGATAACTTCTGGCATAAATGCGGTGGTTGCGGCCAAATGAGCGACAAAAAGGCGCTCGAGGACAACGAGTACGTCTTCCCGTGCTGTGGCTATCATGAGCGGATGGCGTCGAATGACCGGCTCAAGGCGTTGTTCGACGATGCGTCGTACGCGCAGGTTCTGGTCAAGGATGTGCCGACCGACCCGCTCAAGTTTCGCGACGGCCAGCGCTACACGGACCGCCTGAAGGCCGCCAAAACCAAGACCTCGCTGACCGATGCGGTTGTGATCGGTGAAGGCAAGGTGGATGGGGTGGCCGTTGTGGCGGCCGTGCAGGACTTCCGTTTCATGGGCGGCTCGCTGGGCATGGCAGCCGGCGAAGCCATCGTTACGGGCATGTTGCGGGCGGTCGAGAAAAAGGCGCCGTTCATCCTGTTTGCCGCATCAGGCGGGGCACGCATGCAGGAAGGCATCCTGTCGCTGATGCAGATGCCGCGGACGACCATCGCGGTGCAGCGGCTGCGCGAGGCGCGGCTACCCTATATCGTTGTGCTGACCGATCCGACGACGGGCGGCGTGACGGCCTCGTACGCGATGCTGGGCGATGTACATATTGCCGAACCCGGTGCGCTAATCTGTTTTGCCGGGCCGCGCGTCATTCAACAAACGATCCGTGAACAGCTTCCCGACGGTTTCCAGCGCGCCGAATACCTGCTGGCGCACGGCATGGTCGACATGGTCGTGCATCGCCACAAATTGCGCGAGCTGCTGTCGCGGCTGTGCCGATTGCTTATGGCAGGAGCGGGCGCTGGCGCCGTCGCAAATGAAACCACTCGAAAGAAACCCGCCGGATACATCAAGAGCATGAACGGGCATGCAGTCGACGGTAAGATCGTGGAGTCACTGGCGCGAGGCTCGGACGTGATGGAGCCAGAACCCGTCGATGAGGGTGACCGGTTCGACGCGGCAGCCGTCGAGGCACGCGAAAAGGCCAAGCGTGAGGCCGAAGCCAAAGCCAAGAGCCGGGCATTGCCGCGTGACGGCGCGCGGGGCTGAAGAATAACTGACGTCGCGGCCGTCTGATTTCGGCACGTGATGTGTTGGGACGGCTTTGGGCGCATCGAACGCCAATGGAACAATTCGTCATGCCCATCAGCGACCAGCTGCTTGCCGAGTTGAAGGCGCTGCATCCCATTCTCATCGATCTGTCACTCGGACGGAGCACGGCGTTGTTGGAAAAGCTCGGCAATCCGCATCGCCGCTTACCGCCGGTGGTGCACATCGCCGGTACCAACGGCAAGGGTTCGACCACAGCGTTTCTCAAGGCGATGTTCGAAGCGGCGGGCAAGCGTGTGCACGTCTATACCTCGCCGCATCTGGTGCGGTTCCATGAACGCATTTCGCTGGCTGGCGCGAACGGTAAATCGGTGCCGATCAGCGAGGAGATGCTGGTCGCATTGCTGTCGCGTGTAGCCAAGATCAATGCCGGCGGGGCGGTGACCTTCTTTGAAATCACGACGGCGGCGGCTTTTGTTGCATTCGCGGAAGTGCCGGCCGATGTGGTCATTCTGGAAGTTGGTCTCGGCGGCGATTTCGACACCACCAACGTCGTCGAGCGGCCGGCTCTGTGCGTCATCACGCCGATTGCGATGGATCATGCCGAAAAACTCGGCGGCACGTTGGACAAGATCGCAGCGACCAAGGCCGGCATTCTAAAGCCGGATGTGCCGGCGGTGATTTCGCAACAAGACGCGACGCCGCTCGATGTGATCCGCACGCGCGCGCGACAGACGCGGTCACCGCTGATCGTGATGGGCGAGGATTTCGACGCGTTCGAGCAGAGCGGGCGCATGGTGTTTCAGAGCGAAACGGAAGTGCACGACCTGCCGCTGCCGGCGCTGCTGGGGCGGCATCAGATCGTCAACGCTGGTGCGGCCGTCGCGGCGGCGTTGCAGTTGAAGCCGCTAGGGATGACGGATCAGGCGATCGAGCGCGGGTTGGTCGAGGTGCGCTGGCCGGCCCGCATGCAGCGCCTCGACGCGCCGATGTGGCTCAATGGCTTGTCGGCCGGATCGGAGGTGTGGCTCGATGGCGGGCACAATCCGGCGTGCGGGCAAGCGCTGGCGCAGGCCTTCGCCGATCTCGAAGAAAAGGCACCGAAGCCGCTGGTGCTTGTCGTCGGCATGATGGGGCTGAAAGATGCGGCAGGCTTTCTGGCGCCGTTCCGGGGCTTGGCCAAGCGCGTGCTGACGGTGCCAATCCCGGGTGCGCACGAGGCGCCACATGAGCCGGCGGCGCTGGCTATAACAGCGCGCGCGGGTGGGTTCGATGCAGCGGCGAGCGCGGGCGTGCCGGACGCGCTGGCCGAGGTCGCCAAGCAGTCCACCGGCCCGGTGCGGGTGCTGATTTGCGGCTCGCTGTATCTCGCCGGGCATGTGCTGGCGATGGAACAGGGCGTGCAGGTGCAGACGAATTGAGGGTCGGAAAATTTGCTGCGAAGCCGCGATAACGATCAACGCGGCGAAGCGCATGCGCTTCCGTTCTGAATTGTCACCCGTCGAACGGCGTGAACGGTGGTGGACAACTATCCGGCCTTTACCGGTTAAATTGGAACGCGATTGATCAACTTCACCTGGCGTGCTTCCGGATAAAGCATGCCCCGGACGAGATCCGGGGTGTGCAGCGGTTTTCCGAAAAGAAGCACGACGAAACGAAGAGCTAGGGTCGTTCCGCGATTCAACTAAAACCGGAACGACCCTCGCATAATCACCCGTAAAGATCCCGGCTCTCCGCGCGAAAGCGCTGCGGCCGGGAAAGCGACGTTGGGTGAGCGACTGATACCCGCGAGCAAAACGCCCGACCTACTCATTTTATTTTTTGTCACGACCGCGAAGGCGGCCACCCAGACAAGTAGCAAATCGGCAACGCGTTCGAATTCATCTCAGGCGCAACACTAAAGGTTGTGGTCGCCATGGTCGCCGCGAGCAAAATGAACTTGCTTGGGTGGCCGCCTGCGCGGCCAGGACGGTGTGTGTGCTGATGACGAGCGATGCAAACACTCGCTGGCATCAAATCTCCATCCCCAGCGCCTTGGCCACCGTGTGCAGATCCTTGTCGCCGCGGCCGCACAGGTTCATAACGATGATCTTATCGCGGCCCATCGTCGGCGCCAGCTTCGTCACGTAGGCCAACGCGTGCGCCGGTTCAAGCGCCGGGATGATGCCTTCGAGCTTCGTGCACAATTGCAGCGCCACCAGCGCTTCCTTGTCGGTGGCCGACACGTATTTCACACGCCCAACCTCACACAACCACGCGTGCTCCGGCCCGACGCCGGGATAATCCAACCCTGCCGAAATCGAATGTCCTTCGAGAATCTGGCCGTCCGCATCCTGCAACAGGAATGTGCGGTTGCCATGCAGCACACCCGGCGTCCCACCGTTCATGGATGCCGCATGCCCGTTCTCCACGTCAAGCCCATGCCCGCCCGCTTCGACGCCGTAAATCGCCACTTCTTTGTCGTCGAGGAATGGATGGAACAGCCCGATCGCATTCGACCCGCCGCCGATGCACGCCACCAGCGCGTCCGGCAGCCGCCCTTCGGCTTCCATCATTTGCTCGCGCGTCTCGCGACCCATGATCGATTGGAAATCGCGCACCAGTTGCGGATAGGGATGCGGCCCCGCCGCCGTGCCGATGATGTAATAGGTGTTGTGCACGTTGGTTACCCAGTCGCGCAGCGCCTCGTTCATCGAATCCTTCAGCGTGCCCGCCCCGGACGTCACCGCGTTCACTTTCGCGCCCAGCAGCTTCATGCGCGCCACGTTCGGCGCCTGACGCTCGACGTCGGTCGCGCCCATGTAGATCTCGCACGGCAAGTCGAACTTGGCGCACACCGTCGCCACCGCAACGCCATGTTGACCCGCGCCGGTCTCCGCGATGATGCGCGTCTTTCCCATCCGCTTGGCGAGCAGGATCTGCCCCAGGCAATTGTTGATCTTGTGCGAGCCGGTGTGATTGAGCTCGTCACGTTTGAAGTACACCTTCGCGCCGCCCAGCTGTTTGGTGATGCGGTCGGCGAAGTACAGCGGGCTCGGCCGCCCCGCATAGTGCTTGTTGAGGAACGTCAGCTCCGCCGCGAATTTCGGATCCGCCTTGGCTGCATTGTACGCCGCCTCCAGATCGAGGATCAGCGGCATCAGCGTTTCCGCGACGAACCGCCCGCCGAATTTGCCGAAAAAACCCTTCTCGTCCGGCCCGGTGCGGTAGCTGTTGGGCGGATTAGCGGGAACACGCGGGTCGATGGGAGATGCCATGCGGATTGCTCTCGGATTGTCGCTGCTGGCGCGCCTGCGCTCGCGCCTCCCATGCCATACCCCGGCCCGGGAGCCAAGTCAGGTGCCGTCGCACCGCAGAGAAACATGTCAGGTGCCGTCGCACCGTAAGGAAACAAATCCACCGCGATTACGGCATTCAGGCCAAGCAGGCATTGCCGACCGTCCCATTGTAGACTATATATGTCTCAACTGACACATCCGCGGAATTACTCCAATGGCAGCGACAAGAACCGACGCGCGCTCCGAGGCAAGCCGAATTGCCCAATTCATCGGCCTACCGAAATGGCAACTCATGGACGACCTCGGTCTGGTCGCATTGATCAATAAGGGTTTCCCCGTTGCGACGGCGACGACAGTGGCCAAGCGAGTGGATCCGCACGGTCGCTTTTTGCACCCAACGGATATTATTCCGAAGTCGACCCTTCATCGCCGCGAAAAGGAAAACAAACATCTGACCAAGGACGAAAGCGAAAAAATCTTTGCCCTGTCCAAAGTGTTTTCCGAAGTCATCGCGACGTACCACGGCGATCTCGCCAAAGCCGGTCAGTTCCTGCTCTCGAAGCATCCAATGCTGGGTGGCCGAACGCCAATGGATCTGGCGAAGGAATCGAAAGCGGGTGCGGATTTAGTGCTGAAAATCGTGTCAATGGCCAATGCGGGCGTTGCTGCTTAAATGGCTGTGCGAACACTATCGGAGCCGATGCGGGCTTATCGCATCGGCGACCCCGCGGGCCGCTACAAGATATACAGCGGTGAAGGCGCCGCTCTCGCCGAAGCGCGCTGGCACGAAAAAGGTCAGGAGATCATCTACACCTCCGAGCACTACAGCACCGCGATGTTGGAAAAACTTGCACATTTCAATGGAATTCTTCCGCCCAACCAGCATTTCATCACAATCGAAATACCGACTGCTACATCGTACGAAGTCGTAACGAAAGATAGCCTGCCCGATTGGATACATCGACCCAACGCCCGGCAGTTTGGAAGCCGATGGTTTAGCGAAAGTAGGTCGGCAATACTCATCGTGCCAAGCTATGTCGCCCGCGAAGAACGCAACATCCTGATAAATCCAAATCACGCCGATGCGAGATTGATAAAGCCAAGCCTTGAGCAACCGATCTGGTGGGATTCGCGTGTCCTGGCCACCGGGTCCTAGAGTGCTTCCGGATAAAGTGTGCAGCGGTTTTCCGAAAAGAAGCACGACAAAACAAACAGCTAGCGTCGTTCCCCGATTCCACTAAAATCGGAACGACCCTAGTGACTCGTTTGAGCTATCGGCGCCTTCGCCGCCGCGATGAAACGCCGGATCATTCCGGCATCCTTCACGCCCGGCGCACTCTCAACACCTGACGAGACGTCCACTGCCACAGCGCCTGTTGCTCGGATCGCCTCTGCCACGTTGTCCGGCGTCAATCCACCCGACAGCATGAACGGCACGCGCGCCGACACCGCCGCAAGCACAGACCAATCGAACGCCACGCCGTTACCGCCTGGCAGCACCGCACTTTTCGGCGGCTTGGCATCGAACAGCACCAGATCGACCGCTCCCAGATAATTCAGCGCCCGCTCCGCATCGGCAGCCGAACCAACTCCGATTGCCTTCATCACGGCGACCGGCCAACGCGCCTTGATCTCCCGGCACCGTTCCGGCGTCTCATCGCCGTGCAACTGCAGCAGATCCGGCCGCACCTCGCGCATGACTTCGTCTATCATCGCATCGCCGGGATCGACCGACAGCACCACGATCCCAGCACGTGCACGCGCGATGTCCGCCAGCGCCGCCGCCTCGCGCAAACCGACGTTGCGCGGCGACTTGGCGAACAACACCAGCCCCACATCATCCGCGCCGGCATCGAGCGCCACCCGCATGATGTCAGCCGATTTGATCCCGCAGATTTTAACACGAACCATCATCGAACACCGTTTTTCCCTTCTCCCTGTAAGCACAGGGAGGAGGGAAGGTATAGCTCACCCCTTACCCTTCGCCTTGTCCAATCCCGCGAACGTTCCGCCGTCCTTGGCGAGTTTCTCTATTAAGCCGGCAACTTTCCACCGCTCGCCGTACTTCGTCTCGTAGAACTTGATGCGCTCGGCGACTTTCGCCAACCCCATCGCATCCGCTTGCCACATCGGCCCGCCGCGCCACGCCTGGAAGCCGTAGCCGTTGATGTAGATTGTATCGATGTCACTCGACCGCATCGCGATGCCTTCATCCAGGATGGCAGCACCTTCATTGACCAGCCGCAACAATGTCCGTTCGACGAGTTCTTCGGCGGGAATTCCGTTACGTGGCTCGATGCCCTGCTTGGCAGCCTCCGTGCGGAACATCGCCGTCACCTCCGGATCCTCGATGCGATTGCGACCCTCGTACTTGTAATAGCCGGCGCCAGTCTTCTGCCCAAACCGGCCCTTGTCGGCGATCGCGTCCGTCACGCGATAGAGCCGCATCCGCTCGTCGGAGAATTTATGCTCCTTGCGGATGCGCCAGCCCACGTCGATGCCCGCCAGATCCATGACCGCGAGCGGCCCCATCGCCCAGCCCCAAGCTTCGAGAGCCTTATCAACATCGGCCGTCGTCGCGCCTTCCAGCAACATCGCCTGCACTTCTTCGCCGTAGCATTCCAGCATGCGATTGCCGATGAAACCGAAGCACACCCCGGACACCACACCGACCTTGTTGATTTTCTTCGACAACGCCATCGCCGTAGCCAGCGCGTCGTCTACCGTCGCCTTGCCCCGCACGATTTCCAACAGCCGCATGATGTTCGCCGGCGAAAAGAAATGCAGCCCCAGCACATCCTGCGGTCGCTTCGTCGACGCCGCGATTTCGTCCACATCCAGCGTCGACGTATTCGACGCCAGGATCGCGCCCGGCTTGCAGATCTGATCCAGCTTGCCGAACACTTCTTTTTTGATCGCCATGCTCTCGAACACGGCTTCGATCACCAGATCGCAACCGGCCAGACGCTGCATATCCAGCGACGGCGTCAGGTTCTTACCGATTGCTGCGCCTTGCTCGGCCGTGATGCGCCCGCGCTTGACGTTGCCCTCGATCGTCTCGCGAACGCGCGCCACGCCCTTATCGAGCGGCTCCTGCTTCATCTCGACGATCGTGACCGGAATGCCGGACTGCAGAAACGCCAGCGTGATGCCCGTCCCCATTGTACCCGCGCCCAACACGCCGACGCTCTTCACGTCGCGCGTTTTCACGCTTGTGCCGATGCCTGGAATATTGCCCGCTTGCCGTTCTGCGAAAAACGCGTACTGCAGCGCCTTCGCGTACGGCGACGGCAGACATTCCTGGATCAACTCCCGCTCGCGCTTCATGCCATCGGCGAAACTCATCGTCGTCGCCGCCTGCACCGCATCCACACAGGCGCGCGCCGCCAACGGGCCGCTCGGATGCCGCGCCAGCGCCGCACGACGTTTGTCGAACAAATCAGCCGGCAACGCCGCGGCGTCGATAAGCCGCTCCGACGTGCGCCGCACGCCTTCGCCGCGTTCGATCAATCCGTTGGCGAACGCCACTGCCGCAGCCACCACATCACCGTCGACCACCTGATCGACCGCACCAAGTGACAAGGCCTTGGCCGCATCGATCGGCGCGCCGGATACGATCATATCCAGCGCCGGCTCAACGCCGATGAGACGCGGCAGTCGTTGTGTGCCACCCGCGCCCGGAATGATGCCGATCTTCACTTCCGGCAACCCCAACTGCCGAACACTGCTCCCAGCCACCCGGTAGTGACAACCGAGCGCGATTTCAAATCCACCTCCCAGCGCCAGTCCATTGATGGCCGCGACTACCGGCTTCGGCGACGCTTCGATGGTATTGATCACATCAAACAGGAACGGCGCGTTGCGACCCGTTGCAAATTCCGTGATATCGGCCCCTGCCGAGAACGCCTTGCCCGTGCCCGTCAGCACGATGGCCTTTACGGTGCCATCGGCGGATGCCGCCGCAAATTCCCGCACCAGACCCTCACGCACCGCCTGCGCCAACGGGTTGACCGGCGGATTGTCGATCTGGATGATGGCGATTGCACCCTGCCGTTCACTGGTCACCGGATTAGTTTGATTTGCCGCCATGATATTCCTCCTCGGTGAACATTGCCGACCCAGCGGTTGAGCGCTATGACGGCGCGATAACTGTGACATAGACGACTATCTTGGCCGTCGTGCTGTCTCTAGGCTACAGTTTACCCATACGGCATGGCATCAGTCATGTTTATTGTCACCAACCGGCGGCTCTGACCGCCGGACATAAATATCAAGGGAGAACTGCGCATGCTCGCTGGCATGATGATGAACCGTCCGTTGCTGATTTCCAGCCTGATCGACTTTGCCGGCGAGGTTTACGGCACCATCCCGATGGTCTCACAGACGGTCGAGGGCGGCATTCACCGCTACGATTACGCAGCCAGCCGCAAGCGCATCGCCAGACTTGCCAATGCCCTAGTCGCCATGGGGATCAAGCCAGGTGACCGCGTCGCCACGCTGGCCTGGAACGGCTATCGCCACTTTGAACTTTATTACGCTATTTCCGGGATCGGCGCGGTCTGCCACACCATAAATCCGCGTCTCTCGCCCGAGCAGTTCATCTACATCGTCAATCATGCCGAAGACACCGCGCTGTTCTACGATACGTCGTTTCAGCCCATCGTCGACAAGCTCAAGGTGCACTGGAAGCCGATCAAGCATTACGTCGCCATGACCGACAAAGCGCACATGCCCGATGTCGCTGGCCTGTTGTGCTACGAGGAGTTGCTCGCGCCGGCGTCTGACCAGATCGTCTGGCCCGAATTCCCCGAGGAAACCGCAGCGGCGCTTTGCTACACCTCCGGCACAACCGGCGATCCCAAGGGCGCGCTTTATTCGCACCGCTCGTCAGTCCTCCACGCGCTCTATTCTGTTTCCAGCATCAACATCGCCTTTGGCGCCGGCCGCTCGATCCTGCCCGTCGTGCCGCTGTTCCATGTCAATGCATGGGGCCTGCCGTATTCTGCCGCCATCACCGGCACATCGCTGATCTTCCCGGGCCCGAAACTAGATGGGCCCAGCCTATTCGAGCTGATGGAACTGGAACACGCCAGTGGCTCCTGGGGCGTGCCGACGGTGTGGATGGGTCTGCTGGCCGAAATGAAGAAACGCGGTCGCAAGCCGGTCGGGCTCAAGCACGTGCTGATTGGCGGTTCCGCCGCCCCGAAGCCGATGATCGAAGTGTTCGAAAAAGAATACGGCATCACCGTCATCCAGGGCTGGGGCATGACCGAAATGAGCCCTCTCGGCACCGTCGGTCATCTGCTTCCGGCGGAAGAGGATCTCGAATTCAACGAACGCGTCGAACTCAAGGCCAAGCAAGGCCGTCGCGTCTATGGCGTCGAACTCAAGCTCGTCGATGAAGCGGGCAATCGCCTGCCACACGACGACGTCGCCACCGGCGAGCTGTTCGTCCGCGGCAACGCCATTGTTTCCGGTTACTTCAAGAACGAAGGCGCGACCACTCGCGCCCTCGACAAAGAAGGTTGGTTCGGCACCGGCGACGTCGCTCGTGTCGCTCCCAACGGCATGTTGACCATCGTCGATCGCACCAAGGATCTGGTTAAGTCCGGCGGCGAATGGATCTCCTCCATCGACGTCGAGAACGCCGCCATGGCCCATCCCGGCCTCGCCAACTGCGCGGTCATCGGCATGCCGCATCCGAAATGGACCGAGCGGCCCGTACTCGTTGCGGTCAAGGCTCCGGGGGCCAATCCGACGAAAGAAGAAATCGACAAGCTGCTCGATAGCAAACTCGCCAAATGGCAACTGCCCGACGACGTTATTTTCGTCGACAGCCTGCCGATCGGTCCCACCGGCAAGGTCTCCAAGCGCGACCTCCGCACCAAGTTCGCCGACTACAAGCTGCCGGATTTGAACTAACCGCTCGGCGCCTTCTCCTTGCTTGCAGGGAGAAGGCACGCCGAGCGAAATCAGCCGACCATCACCAGCAACTGGTGATGCGGCAGCTCTGGCCCTTTGAGCTCATGCGGCATTCCTTCAACGCCGTTTTTTCGGCTTCGATCTGAAAGAAATTGAAACCGGTGCCCGTTGCACCGTTCTTGCTTTGCGCGGTGCAATACCATGCGCTCGCGTCCGTCGCGGCAAAAGCCAACGCGACAAGGACCAGACTGGACTTCAGTGCAACACGCATGAACTTCTCCTCCAGGATGCGACATTGGAACGTATACGGTTGCCCAAAATACCGGCTTGCCGCACCGAAGTCCAACAAAGCCTGCTGCATCCGAAATGTCCCGACCGGCAATGGCCACGGGGTAACGCGGCGCGCCGTCAACTAGGTAGGTACCCAGTCGCGCGGCGTACTATTTTCTGCCATCGTTCGCGCATCCCTTGGCCCACGAGGGGCGGCTGTTGTGCGCACGACACCCCCGGCCGGGAGCCGAGCCGTAGCCGGTCCATTTTCGCTCCAACGAACGTGGACATCGGAGCCGTAGCAGCAATGCGATGCCTCGATGCAAGCTGCGGATAAATGCCGGTCCAATGCGGGTTATATAACGCTGACCCGTTGGCTCGTCTGAAAGAGTTGTCTGCGAAACGACAACCGCGCACATGTCTGATCGAGCATGGCGGTCGAGCGATCCCCCGGCGGCAAGCGGGGAAGAAGTGGTGCTAAGAACCCCTCCTTCCGATCACGAACGGCACCACTCCCCGTCCCTCATTTGATGAGGGGAAATCTGAGTGAGCAACTGAGCAAACCCACACGGTCATAGCCGGTGTGGCTGTCGGCCATTAGCCTCGCGTAGGGTGCAATAGGCGCAGCCGTATTGCACCGCCGCGAGCGCAAATGGTGCAATACGCAAACTGCTATTGCACCCTGCGCCATAGGCACGACGCCCCGGAAAATGAAAACGTAGCAACCGAGTCGAGACACGGGCACTACATTTGCGGGGCTCGCCTGCCATCTATCATCAAAAATGCTCCCAGCCCTTGCGGTCAAATGCGATCTCCGTCCCATCGATCCGCATCACGCGTACGCCCGCGCAGTCGACGATACGGCCGATGCGATGCACAGGCGTCGACCCGCGACGCGCCATCGCTTCAAACGCTGCCATCTGATCCGTGGGCACCGCCGCGAGGATCTCATAATCGTCACCCGCCGACAGGATCCGTGAAAACAACTCCGGCTGCTGCCGCATCACGATCACCATCGCCGGTGACCACTCGATCAGCGCACTGTCGATCTCCGCTCCCGTGCCCGACGCGCTGCACATCCGCTCAAGATCCTTGACCAGCCCGTCCGATACATCCATTGCTGCAGATGCGAACTGCCGTACCAACAACGACAAATCGAGGCGCGGCTGCGGTCGCAGATAGCGAGCGGCGAAATAGTCGGTCTGATAATCCGTCAGCCCCCATCGGTCGCGCAGATCGCGCCGTCCCTCGCGCGCCTCGCGGTGCAACTGCAGGCCGAGCCCTGCATCTCCGAGCGTACCCGAAACGTAGAGCGCATCGCCCACCTGTGCAGTGCCGCGTTGAACCATCCGTCCCGCGGGCACCTCGCCGATGACGGTGATGCCGATCGATAGCGGCCCAGGCGCGCGATCCGTATCGCCGCCCATCAGATGGCAGCCGAACGCCGACTGCGCTTCGCCGAGCCCGTGCGCGAACGCCGCCATCCATGCCCGCGTCGGTGCCTCAGGAAATGACAGCGCCATCAGGTAGCCGACCGGCACAGCCCCCTTCGCGGCGAGATCCGACACGTTGACGGCCAGCGCCTTCCACGCGACGGCGTCCGGCGGATCGTCGGCAAAAAAATGCACCCCCGCCCGCACCGGATCGCATTTCAATACCAGATCGAATCCGGGACGCGGGCTGAGTTGCGCGCAATCGTCCCTGAGGCCCAGCGCACCCGGCGCACCCGCAGTCAGTGGCGCCAGCACCGCGATCAGATCGGCTTCGGAAGTGAGAACAGTATCATCCATCCAGCACACGTCCTGCGCGCGACGCCAACTGTCAAGTCGGCGGCGTCCGGTCGCCATCGCCAAGCGGCCGTTGCATCAGCACGCCGTCCAGCCATCGCCCGCCCTTGAACCCGATCGCATGTAAGGTGCCGGCAAAGTGAAATCCGCAACCGCGATGCAGCCGGATCGACGGCAACTGCGCACTATCTCCAATGACCGCGACCATCTGCCGGTAGCCCTGCAGCGTCGCCGCCTCGATCAGTCGTTCCAACAGCGCGCGCCCGACACCCATCCCCTGCGCCTCCGGTGCCAGATAGATCGAATCCTCCACGCTCCACCGATAAGCAGGCCGCGACCGGTAGGCATTGACGTAGCCAAAGCCGATCACCACGCCGCCGCTCTCGGCGACGAGATAGGGATAGCCGGCAGCCACGACGCCACCCATCCGCCGACCCATCTCGGCGACATCTGGCGGCTCGAGCTCGAAACTCGCCGTCCCCGTCAGCACGGCAGGGCGGTAGATCCGCGCCACTGCTTCGGCATCTGTGGGGCGCGCCGCTCGCGTCATGAAATCAGCCATTCGTTAACCTCGATCGCAATCGCTGCCGCCCAAATTCGTCCCGTGCCGTTTGCTTAAACGCAGCTTAACCGCCCATCGCTAGCGTGACATACGAATAGCATTCAACCAGAGAGCACAATCCCATGGCCGCAGCCGATATGGCCGTATGGCGTCGTCAGAACAGCGATCCCGTCGTCATCGAACTTGAACTCAACGACGGCGCGCGTCTGAAAGGCACGCTGATGCTCTCGCGCGACAAGTCACTGCGCGAATTCTTCAACGTTGCGGCCGAAGCCTACTTCGATTTCGATTGCCGCCGCGACGGGCCGATCGTCATCGCCAAGGCCTCCGTACGCCAGATCCGTCCCGAAGACGCCAAGAAGAAGGACGATCAGGCCAAGATCGACGCCCTTGCCGCGCGCCAGGCGGAACTCGAAAAATCCGACCCGCATAAACTACTTGGCGTTGCCCCCGGCATCGATGCCGAAGAACTGCGCAAAGCCTACATCGCCAAGGCCCGCGCCTATCATCCCGATCGCTTCACCGACAGCGACTTGCCCGCTGAAGTGCTCAGCTATCTCAATGCCATGACCCGCCGCGTCAACGCCGCCTACGAACTGATCGGTGACACCATCGAAGCGGCCAAAAAATCGAAATAGCCGGAACTATCTCGACTGGATTTCTTGCAGCCCGGTTACTCAAGCCGCGACCGGGCTGCAGATCTCGACCAGCACGCCGTTGCAATCGCGCACATAGGAAACCGTCTGTCCCCACGGCTTCTGCATCGGCGCGACCACCGCTACGCATCCCGCCTCAACGGCCATCTTGAACTGGCCCGCCACGTCTCCGCTGACGAGGCCGATCTCCATGCCGGCTGCCGAACTTCCCTGGCGGTTCGCAGCAAACGTCACCCCGGACGATTGCACGAATACCTCGTCGGCAAATGCCAGCGCCGTCGCGCCCGTCTCCATCTCGGCGTATTTATCTTCATGCCGGAACCGGCATGCGAGCCCGAACGCGCGCTCCCAGAACGCCACGGTCGCCGGCACGTCAGCCACGTAGACGATGATATAGCCAAGCCTCATTCGATCACGCTCCCGAGTGACTTCGCCGACGCGTGCACCGCCGGTCGCAACCCAGCGCGCATCAGCGCGATCATGCGTCGCGGCGTCAACACGTCGACGTTTTCGCCGGCCGGCACCTCGCGGGCGGCACCGTAACCGCCAAACGACCAAGACAACCAGCGTCCATCCATGACCAACCCCGGCACGCCTCGCATTCGCACCAGCGCCCCATCCGGCACATCACGGAGCGGTGCGCGGAAACTCACCTTGCGACCTTGGCCGTCGATCCGCTCGCCATGCAATTGCGCATCCATGGCCGGCGCCGCCGCACGCCCTGTCGCACCATCGATGCGGTTCCAAGTCTCCGCAAAGCGTACTGCGTCATCGCGACGGCACTCGAAGCACGGCCGATGCCCGGCAGCCCACGCCGTCGCCTCGTCGAGAAAAAACAACTCGGTGAAGCGCCCCGGCTGCATCAGACGCCGCCGCCGGCCCTTGAACTGCAGCACGCAACAGATCCATTGCTTGGTCGCAAACTGCCGCGGCAGCAATGACTGGTCGGCCCGGTGGAAACATCCTCCGCGATTGCCGTACATCGTCCCGCGCTCGACTACGGCCTCTATGAAACCCTCGGGCGAAACGCGGTTTCTCAGCGGCATGATCAGCCCGCTCCCGCTTCAATTCCAGCGTTGCCAGGGCGGACGCTTCGCCCCTTGCACCGCATCATAGTTGGCCAATCCCAACATCACGGCGATGACCAGCAACCACGTATTGCCGTTGATGCCGAGATAGACGAAATAGGCCGCCGCGCACAAGCCCAGGACGCCGACGATCAACCGCGCCGTCATCGCCGACAACACCGTGCCCAGCAGCGCCTCCAGCGCCTTGCCACCATCGAGCGGAAACGCCGGAAACAGATTGAACAGTCCCATGTACCAATTGGCGATGGCCAGATAGCCGGTGACCGTGAACACAAAGCGATTGCCCATCACCACAGGCAATTGCGACAGCTGGAGAAACAAGAAGTACAGCACGAAATTGGACAGCGGCCCGACCAGTGAGATCGCGATGCGGCGCCACGCCTCCGGACGCATCGGGCCGGCCCAATAGCAAAGGCCGCCGAACCCGTTCAGCTCTATGTGGCTAGGCGGCACGCCGAGATGATAGCCTGTTACCGCGTGCGCCAGTTCATGCACGAGGATGGATAGCGCCAGACCAACCACCAGCAGAAAACCGATCGACATCTGCACGGTGCTGCCGCTGGTGAAGTAGCCCTCGCCCCACAGCACGATCAAAACGATGAACGATACATCGATGAACACCGGCAGCCCCGCAATGCGGCCGATCTCAAACTTCGCACCCATGCATCGTTCTCCACATCCAAGCTATATCGGTTGACCGCGCCAGGGCGGCATCCGCTCCGGCAGTGACAATCGCATGGTCCTTGACCCGGCACCAGCCAGCCGCCCACTCCTATAGCCGAATGAGTTACCGCCAGATGCGCTAAACGCAGACCAGCGGTCGGCGCGGTCCCGTCGGCGCCTCGATGACGATCGGATCGCCGGCAGCAACATCGCCGCCCTGCACGACTACGCCCATCACGCCGGCCTTGCGCTGCACCGACCCGTCCGCATGCCGGCCCAACGTCGCGTGCATGAGCCCTCGTTGAAAACCGTCGATCTGGCTACACGGATTGCGCAAACCGGTTATCGCTACGACGGCCTTGGGCCCGATCAGCAGCACCGTACCTTCGTCGAGATCGAGCAAATCGATACCTGCCGTGGTAATGTTCTCCCCGAGATCGCCGGGAAGTACATCGAAACCGGCCGCCGCCAGCTCAGCAAACAATTCCGCATGCAATAAGTGCACTTGCCGCAAATTCGGCTGCGTCGGATCGCGCGCCACGCGCGACCGATGCTGCACGGTCGCACCAGCGTGCGCGTCGCCGCTGACTCCCAAACCTGCGACCAGCGAGATCTGCATCACCGGCGATTTGGAAAAGCGGTGGCGGCCGCTCATCGCGACTGCGACAACCCGTGGCGTCATGGACTCTGCTCCAGGAAATTAACGAATCGGTTCCACTGCACGCGCGTCAAAAATGCCGGAAGGCCAAGAATCACCATGAAAACGCATGTTTTAGAGCGTTTTGGTGCATTCAAATAGCCAACTGGTGCCAACAGGTTACAGTCAATTGCTCGCAAATCACTGTATCCAATTCTTGCCCGTTTCCGATTATTCCATCGCCGCGCACCGTCGAACCCCACCCCGAAGCCATCGAACCCAAAGGACCCATCCCCATGGCCAAGAAAGCCGTTGTTAAAACTATTGCCAAAGCCGCAGCACCCGTCACCAAGGTTGCCAAGGCCGCAAGCCCGGTCGCCAAGATCGCGAAGGCCGCCAAGCCTACCGTCAAAGCCCCGACGATCACCCTGCGTCATCTCGGCGCCGACCTCGCCGAAGCCCACAATCTGCCGAAGAAGCAAGCCAACCTTGTGCTCGCCGATCTCGTCGAGCGCATTACCAAGCACCTCAAAAAGGGCGAGCGAATTCGTATGTCCGGACTCGGCATTCTGCAGGTTCGCAAGCGGCCGGCACGCATGGGTCGCAACCCCGCCACCGGCGAAGCGATCAAGATCAAGGCGTCCAAGAAGATCGCCTTCCGCGCCGCCAAGGAATTGAAGCTGGCTGTGTAATTTGCCGCCAGACAATGCATCAAACCGGCCCGGCCTCTCACGAGGTCTGGCCGTTTCGCTATCTGCGGAGTAATCATTGCCAGCACACCGCGCAGCATTGCGCAGCGCCAGGAACGCGGCGCATGATTGAGTTGCGTTTCACATCACGGGCACGCCATGAGCACTTCTGATCCGATCAAGACTCTTCCGGCACTCGAACGCTTCGACGCGCAGTGGCATCGCACGTTGCGGCCGCTCGGCACACTGCTGGTGGATATGTTCCACTACGTCGGTCTGTTCCTGATCGGGGCGGCGACGGTGTGGGCGGCGGCGCTCAATTTCATCGAGATCATGGGCAGGCGGCCGCACGCCTCCATCGAGGATCTGCTGCTGCTCTTCATATTCCTCGAGATCGGCGCCATGGTCGGCATCTACTTCAAGACCAACCACATGCCCGTGCGCTTCCTGATGTACGTGGCGATCACCGCGGTGACACGACACCTGATCAGCTTCGTCAATCACCCCGGCGCCGTCGGCTATGAGATACTGATCGTTGCCGGCACGATCATGCTGCTCGCACTATCGCTGCTCTGCGTCCGTTATGCCTCATACACCTATCCGTCCGGCGCCGCCCGCCCGCCGACCTTCAAGACCGACCTCGAAAGCGGCGAGGAAAAATAATCGCCAGCGCGGTTTAGCCGAAATGGAATCCGGTTCGGCGTAAAAAACCGCGCTAAAAAAAGGCGTGTACGCCGGTGCGGCAAGGCTGCCCCGAAGAATACCCATCTCCGCCACCTCAACGGCCAGTTTTAGCCCACTTCTCCCCGCACGACACGGCTCCAAGTTGTCTCGGAGATTGCCGTGTCGGACGCCCAAGTACCTACCCCGCCGAATCGCCGCTGCTCCGTCACCGGCTGGCTAACCGGCACGGCTCTAACTGCCCTCCTTGCGTTGGTAATGGCCGTGCCGATGATCTGGTCGAACGCCGCCATCGCGCAATCCTCTTCGATAGACGCGACCGGCATAAAGACTCGCAACGTCGGCGTATCCCGGGCGCGCGCGGCACCCTTGCCACGCAGCGAAAGCGACCAAACACTCGTCGATCGCTGGCCGCTCTATCGCACGGAGCGCGCGCAGGAAGCCTTCAACGACGCCATGGCGACGCTTGCCGCCACTGCGGGCCCGGCCCCCACCCCCGCAACATTCGCGGCATGCCCACGGTTGGAATGCGCGCTGAGGCTACCCGCCATCGCCGGTGATGGTTGGATACCCGCCGGCCGTCTATGGAGCTCACCGACCGAATATGTGCTCGTGGTGCACAGCCCGCGCCTGCGCAGCGGACAGTCCTATCGCCGGCGCACCGTCATGGACATGAAAGTGTTCGTCTACCACGAGTTTCTAAATAGCTCCCGCAACACCGACGTGTTCGACACTATCTCATCTCACAAGGGTTACGTGTTCGTGCCGCTCTACATGGGCAAGCAGGAGACCGACGCGAAGGGCCACCACTTCGTCACCGTCGTGCAGGTCGCCCCCGTCGACGTCGTCAGCATTCACGCGTCGAACTACGGCTCGGCTGGCCCGGGCATCGAGGTGGCGAAGAATAGTTCAGACGCCTTGGAACCGCTGCAGGCAACGGCCGGCGCGCTCATCGGCACCATGGTCAAATCGACCATACCGCGGCTTCGGGTCGTCAATCATCACGGCAACGAGGGCCTGCCGATGCTGGCCAGCTATGAGCAACGCTTGGCCGCCGTCAGCGCGCGCCCCACCAGCAACAAAGTGCTGGCGCTTCCGTTCGTCGCCGCAGCACCGCAGCGCATGGCTGCCGTCACCGATCCGTTGGAGAACCTGATCACTCGGCGCGGGTTGTCGCCGCGTATTCCCGTTGCCCAGCGCGGATTCCTGCCGCCCGCCGCGACCCTGGTCGCGCGCACATCGGCCGACACGCAGCCCGTCCTGCTGGAACCACCGAAGCTTGAGCCGCGACCCACCGGCGCGCCGACACTACTCGAACCCGCCCGCGCCGCGCCTCGGCCCTGGCACCGCTTCAACCAACCGTCGTGAGGGTGGGGCCCATTGTCTGAAACCAACGTTTGCCAGATGCTTTGCCGTCTCCGACCGCAACGCACATAAATCTAAATTGCGACGGATTGAGCAAAAAACATACGTGTGCCGCGCGCAATGTCATCCTGGGCCTTGTGCCCAGGACCCAGACTTCAGAGCATTCCTGCCCATGAGAATATTCTCAGACGTTGAGGCAATCGCAACTCACACACCCGCTGAACTATAAATCCTGGGCACAAGGCCCAGGATGACAATTATGGGTGCTGCGGTTACCTATGGCAGCCGCAAACTACAACGATCTGCCTATGAGTTCACTTCCCCTGCTTATCCCGCATCGCGAGGGTGCGCAGGCGGAGCGCATTCAGCCGGATGAAGCCTTCCGCGTCTTTCTGGTCGTAGGCGCCCTTGTCATCTTCAAACGTCACCAGCGCGTTTGAATAGAGCGATTTCGGACTGTCGCGGCCGGTCACCATCACGTTGCCCTTGTAGAGCTTGAGCCGCACCTCACCCTCGACGTGTTCCTGGCTCTTGTCGATCATCGCCTGCAGCATCTCGCGCTCCGGCGAGAACCAGAAGCCGAAATAGATCAACTCCGCATAGCGCGGCATCAAGTCGTCCTTGAGGTGGGCCGCGCCGCGATCCAGTGTGATGCTCTCCATCGCCCGATGCGCCGCCAGCAGGATGGTGCCCCCCGGCGTCTCATAGACACCGCGCGACTTCATGCCGACGAACCTGTTCTCCACCAGATCGAGCCGCCCGATACCGTTGTCGCGACCGAGTTCGTTGAGCTTCGTCAGCAGCGCCGCCGGGCTGAGTTTCTGCCCGTCGATCGACACCGGATCGCCCTTGGCAAAGCCGATCGTCACATCCACAGCCTTATCCGGCGCATCCATCGGCGAAATCGTGCGCTGGTACACGTAGGGTGGCGCTTCCACCGCCGGGTCCTCCAGCACCTTACCCTCCGACGACGAGTGCAGCAGGTTGGCGTCCACCGAGAACGGCGCTTCGTTGCGCTTGTCTTTGGCGATCGGAATCTGGTGCTTCTCGGCGAATTCGATCAGGTTCTCGCGGCTCTTGAACGCCCACTCCCGCCACGGCGCGATGATCTTGATCGACGGCTCCAGCGCGTAATAGCTGAGTTCGAAACGGACCTGGTCGTTCCCCTTGCCGGTGGCGCCATGACACACCGCATCAGCACCAGTCTGGCGCGCGATTTCGATCTGCCGCTTGGCGATCAGCGGCCGCGCGATCGACGTCCCCAGCAGATACACACCCTCGTAGACCGCGTTGGCGCGAAACATCGGGAACACAAAGTCGCGCACGAATTCCTCGCGCATGTCTTCGATGAAAATGTTCTCTTGTCTGATGCCGAGCAGCTCGGCTTTCTTGCGCGCCGGCCCCAGCTCCTCGCCTTGGCCCAGATCCGCCGTGAATGTCACGACTTCACAGCCATACGTCTCCTGCAGCCATTTCAAGATGATCGAGGTATCGAGCCCGCCCGAGTAGGCCAGCACGACTTTCTTGATGGATTTCTTCGAAGCAGCCATGGAGAAGTTCACCGCAAGAGTTGGATTTGCGCCATCTACAGGCAAGATGGCCGACGGGGCAAGGTGGGCACTATCGGCGGTTCGGCAGCCACCTCGCCACCGGCCCCAGCAGGGCGCCGTGATAGATCTGGGCGCGGAGGACGAACATCACCAACAGCGTCACCAGCCACGCCGTCACCACATCCGACAGGAAATGTCCGCCCACGACAATCCGGGCAAACGATATCGCCAGCGTCAGCAGACAGCCGATCAGCAGCGTTGCCACCCGCCAGCGCGGCGTCACGATGAAACAGAAGGCCAACACGGCACAGGTCGCCGCCGCCTCGCCCGATACGAACGAACACCCCCACTTGCACTGGTCCGATACGACCCATGCCGGACTGAACAGCGCGCTGCCGCCAAACTGAGTGACATGCCGCGGCCGTGCGCGTCCCCAGATCGGCTTGATCACCAGATTGACGAGCAGCCCCGGCCCGATCGCCAGCACGCCCGCCATGAACAGCCAATCTGCCCATGCCGTGGGCGACGGCCAGCGCTTCTGTGTCTGCCGCTGCAGACCCCAGCGGACGCCAAGGCCGATGAGACCGACCAACGTCGCCGCGGTAATGCCGATTCCGAGCTTGCGGACCACCTCGTAGACAAGCGTCTTATCGCGCGGAAACCCTCGTCCCGGCACATAAAACCACGCCGATACCGCCAGATCGATCCCCGGTACCAGCACAAAGATTGCGGCGCTGACGACCAGTGCCACCGCGCAAATCATGATGGCGCGGTGCAGCGCCGGTAGCGAATCTGGAATGATTGCGGACTGCTTTACCGGCGTCGGATCGGTCGCTATCACTAAGGCCTCGCTGCGGTTCGGGATAAAATCACAAGCGGTTGCCCGCTTTGGCAAGGCCAGCTCGACGAATGCGCCCTTATCCGACGACGGGAGGCCCTGATGCAAGCTGCCAAGATCGAGTTCTGGTATGACTTCGCCTCGACCTACTCGTACCTGTCGGCCATGCGCATCGAAGCGCTTGCCGCGGCCAATGGCCTGATCGTTGAGTGGAAGCCGTTCCTGCTCGGCCCGATCTTCAAGGCGCAGGGCTGGGACACGTCGCCATTCAACATCTATCCCGCCAAGGGCCGGTACATGATCCGTGACATCAAGCGCTCAGCCGCAGCACTCGGACTTCCATTTCACGCCCCCGAACCATTCCCCCAGCACAGCCTCGCAGCCGCTCGAATGGCACTCGCCGCCGCCGAATACGGTGCCATCTCCGCCTTCACTCGCGCTGTTTTCACGGCCCAATTCGCCGAGGCACGGAATATCGGCGACCCCGCTACGCTGCTGGCCGTATTGCAGGAAGTCGCCTCCACATCCGGCCTTGATGTTGCCAGAATTTCCGCGCGATCTGGTGACACAGCTATCAAGGAACAGTTGCGAGCCCAATCCGCCGAAGCGTCCCGCCTCGGCCTGTTCGGTGCCCCCTCGTTCCGCACCATCGATGGCGAACTGTTCTGGGGCGATGATCGCCTCGATCAAGCCGTCGCCTGGGCACAGGCAACCGCCGACGGTTGATCTGTGAACAACTATTCATTGCAAGGCCGTGTTTTCGACCGGCATTCTGGTGTAGATAGCTGATACTAGCATCAACCACTGGAGACGACTGCCGTGATGAAAACTTCCACTTGGGGACTGGGCGTTGCGGCATTTGCCGGTTCGCTCGCACTTCTGTCGATCACTGCTTCCGCTCAATCGACCACAACTGCCCCAACGGCACCTGCCGCACCGAAGGCTGCCGCACCCGCGGTGAAGGCGCCGACAGCGCCTGCTGCAGCTAAAACCCCGGCCCCAGCCAAGGCAGCTGCCGTGGTCTGCAAGGGCCGCGATGAAACCACCTGCAAGTCTGAAGCTACGGCTTGCGCTTGGATCGTGCCGACCAAAGTCGAAGCCAATGGCAAGGTTGATAAGGCCTATTGCCGCAAGGTAGCAGGCGTCGCCAAGAAGGCCGCCGATGCCAAGCAGGCAACCAAGGACGCCTTGACCAAGGCCGGCGCTGCAGCATCGAAAACCGTTACGCCTGCCGCACCAGCACCGGCTGCTCCCGCGTCTGCGACGACCGCACCTGCCAAGAAGTAAATTTCGGCGGGATTAGCGGCTGGTTATCCGCGTATTCGCCAACCTTCCGACAGCAAGAAGCCGGGGCCCGCGTGAGCCCCGGCGTCATTTGTTTCAGCCGATCGAGTTAGTCACCGACACAGTCTGCTCAAGAACGTTGCGCGTTCGGACGTCCGCCGGCACCGGGCTTGCGCGTATCAGTGTTTGATATCGGACGATTATTCGTCGTGTTCGGCGGCACGCTGCGCATCGCAGCCAAACGTCCCGAAATAATCCAGTACGCCAAACCACCGACAAACCCACTCGTCAGAAATGCAATCAGCGGATAGTTGCTCGCCGCGATCGACCAGCTCTGCGAAGGCGCCTCGCTCTGATATTGTGCCAGATAGCCGAATAGCGCGATCGCCATGCCCGCCGCCGCATAGTAAGCCCAATCGCGCCATTTGCGCCACTCGCCGTAGGCAATCGCGGCCAGTGCGAAGGGCGCAGCGAACAAGGCGATCTGCGTCGCCACAGGCATTGCCAACGCCAATTTATCGTTGGCCAGCTCGCCCTGCATATTTGCAAGATCGGATGGCGTCCAGGCGAATAGTACCGTCGTCAAGCCTGCCGCGAGGCACGCAATCAGATAACCAACCAGTACGCGAAAAATCAGGCTCATATTTCCAATCCTCTCTGAGCAAGCCCCACTGATACCAACCCTCACAGGTACTGACCTGTGAGGGTTGGTATCCGCGCGCGGGGTCATGTCGGAGACATGCTTCCAGCATGGTGGGGCGGCCGCGCGCAAACACAAGAGAATACCAACCTGCACGCTATCAACAATCTGTCAAAACCTGCGCAGGTTCGTATGACTGCCACGATTTAAGCCGCTCGGCACCAAGAACTCAATGACAATTGCGAGCGAGGTTAATTGCGCTTTCGACATGAACAGCGAAAGCAGCTCACCCCACAACGTCCGGTTCGTTCGCGTGCTGCGTCGCAACACGGTCGCGCGCCCGTGTTTTCAGGCTTTCGCTCTTCAACTGGCCGCAGGCTGCTAGAATATCTCGCCCCCGCGGTGTCCTCACCGGGCTGGCATATCCTGCGGCGTTGACGTAATCCGCAAAGGCTTCGATCTGCCCCCACTCCGAGCATTCATAACGCGTTCCCGGCCACGGATTGAACGGGATCAGGTTAATTTTCGCCGGAATACCCGCCAGCAATTTGACCAACGCCCGCGCGTCCGCGAGGCTGTCGTTGATCCCCTTGAGCAACACGTATTCGAATGTGATCCGTCGCGCGTTTGAGACACCCGGATAGCTGCGACACGCCGCCATCAATTCAGCGATTGGATAGCGCTTGTTGATCGGCACCAGCTCGTTGCGTAATTCGTCTCTCGTCGCGTGCAGTGAAATGGCCAGCATCGTGCCCGCTTCGCTCCCCCAGCGGCCAATCTCAGGCACCACGCCCGATGTCGACAGCGTGATCCGCCGCTTCGATACCGACAAACCCTCCCCGTCGGCGGCTACGCTCATGGCGCGCCGGACGTTGTCGAAATTGTACAGCGGTTCGCCCATGCCCATCAGCACGATATTGGTGATCTTGCGATCGGACTCCGGCAGCAGCCGTCCGTCCTGCGGTGCAGCCGCGCCAGGCCAGTCACCGATCCGGTCGCGCGCCAGGAGAATCTGCCCGACGATTTCCTGCTGCTCCAGATTGCGCACCAATTTCTGCGTGCCCGTATGGCAGAACGAGCACGTCAGCGTGCACCCGACTTGGCTCGAGATACACAACGTGCCGCGATCGGCCTCGGGAATGTAGACCGTCTCGACTTCCGGCGCCCGCATGTCGTGGCCACGCTTGGGCAACCGCAACAACCATTTGCGTGTCCCATCGACCGACACCTGTTCCGACACGATCTCTGGTCTTTCCAGCGAATAGGCGGCCGCTAGCTTTGCTCGCAACTCCTTCGACACGTCGCTCATGTCGTCGAACCGGGTCACCCCGCGCACATAGAGCCAACCCCACAGCTGCGCCACGCGCATGCGCCGTTGACGCTCGGGAACGCCGATATGGCCGAGCGCGTCAGCCAAACCCTGCCGATCCAGCCCCGCGAGGCTGGTCCTCGCGCCATTAACGTCGATTTCTAATTTGTTCGTATTGCCCACTGCGCGTGCTCAATCCCTCGGCTTCGTGCCAAGATTTAGGTAAATATCGAATTCAATTCCAATATTTACAGGGATTTTGGCGTAACAGGAAGCCTTGATGTCAGGCTTTGGATCTTCCGCCCCGCGGCATTTCATTCAAAATTCAATTCAATTTGCACCAATTAAATCAGAGGTTTCCTAACACGCTCTCGCCATTCTGAACCTGTCGTGAAGCCAAATGCGTGCATTCGAATCAATTCGATAAGACGGCCAGAAATGTGCCGTCCCAGACACCAGGCAACGGCGGGCAAGGGCGGGCAAGGGCAGCAATCACCAATCGGTAGGCAGGAGTTCACGTAATGGCATCTCTTCTCGGCACTAAACTGATCGATACGCTGGTCGGCGATCCCGGCGATCCAAACATGATCAACGCCAAGGCCGGCGACGACTATGTCGTCGGCGGTAAACTGGACGACACCATCCTCGGTGGCGCCGGCAATGACTATGTGTGGGGCGACCGCGGCAACGACACCGTATTCGGCGGCACCGGCAACGACACCGTGTACGGTAGCATCGGCAACGACGCGCTTTATGGCGGGCTCGGCAACGACTGGCTGTCCGGCGGCAAGAACGACGATGTGATGTTCGGCGGCAAAGGCGACGATATTCTGTTCGGCAACAGCGGCAACGACATTCTGTCGGGCGGTCACGGCAATGATCTTCTGATCGGCGGCACCGGCAACGACATCCTGTTCGGTGGCGCCGGCGACGATGTAATCAAGGGCGGCTCAGGCAACGACTACATCCTCGTCAGCTCCGGCAACGACGTGATGTCCGGCGGCGCTGGTAATGACGTGCTCGACTACACGCTGATGAAAGGCAATCTTGACATCAACCTCGGCAAGCACATCGCCACCGTCGGTAGCGGCAATGCGTTGAACCACGAGACCGTTTCCGGCTTCGACACGATCATCGGCACGACCGCAGGCACCGACCATGTCGTCGGCGATCGCAACGCCAACGTCTTCGTCAGCGGCGGCGCCACCAACGTGTTTCGTGGCGGCCTTGGCGACGACACGCTCGTCGGCGGCAGCGGCTCGGACACCTACATCATCACCAAGAAGGATATTGCCGACGGCAGCTTCAAAACCTTCGTCAACTTCGAGGTCGGCAACGACAAGGTCGATCTGACCGACTTCATGAAGGGACACTCCGACGTCAACGCCGAATTCCGCTTTCTCGATGTGCAAAACGCCGACGGCAGCCACTCTGCCAACGTGCAGGCCTTGGAGCACAACAAGTGGGTGTCCCTGCTGACGCTCGCCGGCACCAACGTCGACGACACCGGCACCGATCATCATCAGTTTGGCTACGCCGATCTCGTCAGCGTCGGCCATCAGGGCAGCACGCTTCTCTGACCCTCGCTATAGCCTCAAACATCGTTTTCGCCGGCGGGATCTCTTCATCGCGCCGGCGTTTCTGACAGCCGGCGTTTCTGACACTTGACACATCATCGCATTCCCATAGCCATTGCCGCATCAAGCGGCGCATGGGGTAGGCGAATATGATTGACCAGCAAGAAGCCCAAATAATCGATTGGCTCGCAAGCCAGCAATCCGCGGTGGTCGCATTGCTCCGTGACGTCGTCGATCTCGACAGCGGCAGCTACGACAAGGCCGGCGTCGACGCCGTCGGTGAACGCTTCATTCAATTTTTCGAAACCGCCGGCATGGCGGCAACCCGTGAACCGCACACCACATTCGGCGACGCGATTCACGTTCGCCTCGACGATGCGCCAAGCAACGAAAAACCCATCGTGCTTATGGGACATCGCGACACCGTATTCCCGAAAGGCGAAGTGGCAAAACGGCCTTTCCGCATTGACAGCGACCGCGCCTATGGACCCGGCGTCGCCGACATGAAGGCCGGATTGGTCATGAATGCCTTCGTTATGGCGGCGTTCAAGAAATTCGGCGGCAATCCCGCCCCGCTCGCCGCGCTCATCACCGCGGACGAGGAAATTGCTTCCCCGTCATCCCGCCCGGTCATCGAGCGTGTCGCCCGCAATGCCCGTTGCGTCTTCAATGCCGAACCCGGGCGCCCCACGGGTGCCGTTGTCACCGGACGCAAGGGTGGCGTCTTCATGGTCCTTGAGGTCGAAGGCCGCGCGGCCCACTCAGGTGGCGCCTTCGAAAAAGGCATCAGTGCAGTCGGTGAACTCGCCCACAAGATCGTCGCCATTCACAATCTGACCGACCTCGCCAAAGGCATAACGCTCAATGTCGGCCTGATACGCGGCGGCCAGTCGGTCAATACTACCGCCCCATCGGCTGTTGGCGAAATCGACATGCGCTATATCCAAGCCGCCGACCGCGCCCGCACGTTGTCGTCTATCGAGCGCATTGTGGCCACCTCGACCGTACCAGGCGCCACTGCGAGATTAACGATCCGCGGCGAGTTTCTGCCACTCAATCAAACGCCGGACTCCGAGCAGTTGTTTGGCGCTTACCGCACTGCCGCCGCCGACGCCGGGCTGACCATTACGGGCGAATTCTCGGGTGGCTGCGCCGATTCTGGCTTTACCGCCGCGGTCGGTTGTCCCACGCTCTGCTCCACAGGTCCCGTCGGCGGCAACGCCCACACGGTGGACGAATATCTTGAGCTCAATTCGCTGGTCCCGCGCTCCCAAGCGCTCGCGCTCGCCATTCTCCGCCTGCCTGTTGCGCAAAATTGACTTTCCAAACCGAAAGCTTGCCCATGCTCAAGATTTACGGCGTCTACCGCTCGCGCGCGTCGCGCAACATCTGGCTGGCCAACGAACTTGGCGTCCCGTTCGAGCATATTCCGGTCATGCAAGCCTATCGGTTGCCCGATGCCGAGGCCGCCGACGCGCCCTGCAACACGCGCTCGCCGGCTTTCCTGAAAATCAATCCAAACGGGCAAATTCCGACCATCGTCGATGATGGGTTCGTGATGCATGAAAGTCTGGCGATCAATCTCTATCTCGCGCGCAAGCAGGGTGGGCCGCTTGCACCGGCCAGTGTCGCTGAGGAGGGTCTGGCCGCGCAATGGTCGCTGTGGGCCGCGACCGCGGTTGAGTCTCACGCACTGGACATTCTCTTCCATCGCATTGGCAAGCCGCCGGCCGAGCGCGATCCCGCCATTGCAAATGCAGCAGTGGCCGCTTTGCGCGCGCCGTTCGCCGTCCTCGACGCGGCCTTGTCATGCACCGGTCATTTGATCGACGATCGCTTCACCGTTGCCGACCTCAACGTTGCCGAAGTGATCCGCTATGCGATGGCCGCACCGGAGTTGTTCGAAGCGGTGCCGCAGGTGAAAAAATGGCTCGCTGCCTGTCACGCTCGCCCTGCCTTCAAAGCCATGATGGCCAAGCGCGAACTCGAACCAGCTTGACGGTGATGGTGGACCGACGGCAATAACCGGCCATGACCACCGCAACGCTACCGCCGACCCAGATCTACGTCGACGCGGATGCGTGTCCGGTCAAGGATGAGATTGCCCGCGTCGCAACACGCCACGGCCTCGTCACCCACTTCGTCGCCAACAATTGGATGCGGCTACCCGAAGGCGATCTGTTCAAGCGCGTGTTGGTTGCAGAAGGTCCTGATATCGCGGACAACTGGATCGCCGAGCGGGCCAGCGCCCGCGACATCGTCATTACCGGCGACATCCCGCTCGCCGCCCGCTGTGTCCCCAATGGCGCCACCGTGCTCAATCACAACGGCAAACCGTTTAACGCCAACAACATCGGCATGACCCTCGCCACCCGCAATCTAATGGCACACCTGCGCGAGACCGGCGCCGCCACCACCTACAACGCGGGCTTTACCAAACAAGACCGCTCGCGGTTTCTGGAGGCGTTGGAGGCGGCGGTGCAGGCGATCAAGCGGCGGCGGTGAGTGGGCGCGCGCCTCCCCTTCGAGGGCTACGGGATTCACACATCTCCGATCGCCAACCCCGACGCCGTTTTCCCGGCCGCAGCGCCCCTTGGTGCGGAGAACCGGGATCTTTACCGGTTCAATTGAATAAATCAGCCGAACTGTTGTGCCCCTTACCAGGGGGGGTAAAGATCCCGGATATTTGTCCAACGCAAAGGGCGTTGTTCAAATTCCGGGAAAGCGCCGGGGGATGAATTCGCGACGCATTTAGCGACTCACTTGTGTGCGTGCCGTAACCCTTGAGGGGGCAAGTCGATGCGGTACCATGTTTTTGCCCTTCATAAAAATCGTCTGCACCGAGAATTGCTATTCAAAGACATCGACCATCGCGATCAGTTCGTTTGTGGCCTATGACCGCTCCATGAGATGGGCAAATGCAGCGCGTCTTGGGTCGCTCTTGAAACGTTGAAAGCTCTGCTCGGTGTCGAAGCTGACGATATGCACTTCGATCGTCCCGTCAGCGTTGCGCAATCGCCGCTCTAACAATCCGTCGCACTCCGACAACAGGGGAAGCACCGCGGCCTCATAGGCTTGAAAGGTAGCGACACCGTCCATGGGCAGACGGGCAATAAGCACAAACGTTTGGCGCGGCGCAATTCCAAGACCCATCTGCCATGTTACTCCACACCAAAAACAGCTCCAACCGTCGTCATGCGCATTCACGAAAGGCGCTCACTTAACTCAGTGACGGCGTAGGTTGGGTCAAGCGTGTCAGCGCGACCCAACAGCCACCGAAGAGACTGCTTCCAAACCTCACCCCACGCCCAAGCACCACGCCAAAATGGCCTTCTGCGCGTGCAGGCGGTTTTCGGCTTCGTCCCAGACGACTGATTGCGGGCCGTCGATCACGGAGGCGCTGACTTCGTGGCCGCGATAGGCCGGCAGGCAATGCATGAAGATGGCGTCCTTCTTGGCCTTGGCCATCAGGCGATCGTCGACGGCGTAGGGGCCGAGCAGTTGCTTGCGCTTGGAAGCATCTTCCTGGCCCATGGAAACCCAGGTATCGGTCACCACGCAGTCGGCGCCGGAAATAGCCGCGTCGGCATCGTCGGTCAGTTCGATGCGGCCGCCAGCGTTCTTGGCCCAGTCGAGCACGGCGCGTTCGGGATTGAGTTGCGGCGGGCACGCCAGCCGCAACGTGAAGTTCAGCCGCGTCGCCGCGTGTATCCACGATGCCGCGACGTTGTTGCCGTCGCCAGCCCACGCGACGACGGCGCCCTTGATGGGGCCGCGCGCTTCTTCGAATGTCATGAGATCGGCAACGATCTGGCAGGGGTGCGACAGCTCCGATAAGCCGTTGATCACGGGGATGGTCGCGTGCGCCGCCAATTCGGTCAGCGTCGCGTGGGCGTTGACCCTGAGCATCATCGCATCGCCATAGCGCGACAGCACCTTGGCGGTATCCGATACCGGCTCGCCGCGTCCGAGCTGGGTATCCTTGTCGTTGAGCACGATGGTCTGCCCGCCCAGTTGCCGCATCGCCACGTCGAACGACACTCGCGTGCGCGTCGACGGCTTCTCGAAGATCATGATCAGCACCTGATCGGCGATGTCCTTGGGGATAAGATCGGGTGGCGGGCGCTTGCCGGCGGCCTTCATGGCGTGCGCCATATCGACGATGCGGCGAAGCGTGGCGGCGTCGAGATCGCTGAGGTCGATGAAGTGCCGGGGCTTGGCGGCGGGGCTGCTCTTGAGTTGCATGACGTCGGTCCGGAGAGAAATGACATTCTGATGCCGATGCCGGGCAGCCTTGCTCCGGCATCGGCTGTTGCGGATTTTTTTCGCTTCAAGCGCCCGCTTTGGCTTTCGCCTGATCGGCGGCAACGCGCTTCAGCGCCTTGGATAGACGCACCACAGCCTCGCCGATTTCGGCTTCGGTAATGTTAAGCGGCGGCATGACGCGCACCACGTTGTCGCCGGCGCCGACCGTCAAAAACTTCTCCGTCGTGCAGGCCTTGACCACGTCGCCGGATGGCGTCGATGCCTTGAAGCGCACGCCCATCAGCAAACCGGACCCACGCACCTCTTCGATCATATCCGGAAACTCGTCTTTCAACGCTGCGAGCTGTTGTTTGAACCGCAAGGCGACCTTCTGCACGTGGTCGAGGAAGCCGGGCGCCAGCACTTCGTCAAGCACGGCGTTGCCCACCGCCATCGCAAGCGGATTGCCGCCGAACGTCGAGCCGTGCGTGCCGGGCACCATTCCCTTGGCGGCTTCGGCAGATGCCATGAACGCGCCGACGGGAAAGCCGCCGCCGATACCCTTGGCGATCGCCATGATATCAGGCGTCACGCCGGCCCACTCGTGCGCAAATAGTTTGCCGGTCCGGCCGACGCCACACTGTACTTCGTCGAAAATCAACAGCAGCCCATGCTTGTCGCACAACTCGCGCAAGCCTTTCAGGCATTGAATGGGCACCGGCCGGATGCCGCCCTCACCTTGCACCGGCTCGATCATGATGGCGGCGGTGGTATCACCGATCGCCTTCTGCAGCGCCTCGTGATCGCCGAACGGCAACACGTCGAAGCCCGGCGCCGGCTCGCCGAAGCCTTCGAGGTACTTCTCATTGCCGGCAGCGGCAATGGTTGCCAGCGTGCGGCCGTGAAAGGCGCCTTTGAAGGTGATGATGCGCGTCCGCTCGGGATGTCCGTTGGCGAAATGATAGCGCCGTGCGGTCTTGATGGCACCTTCGCAGGCTTCAGCGCCGGAGTTGCAGAAAAAGATCTTGTCGGCAAACGGCGCCGCCTTGCACAGCCGGTCCGAAAGCTTCTCCTGGCCAGCCACCCGATAGAGGTTGGAGGTATGCCAGAGCTTGCCGGCCTGCTCCGTCAGCGCCGCGATCAGTTTGGGATGCGCATGGCCAAGCGAATTCACCGCCACGCCTGACGCGAAGTCGAGATAGCGCTCGCCGTCGGTGGCGATCAGCCAGACGCCTTCGCCGCGCTCGAACACCACGTCCTGACGCGCATACGTCGGCATGACGTGCGTTGTGGGTGGCGATTTCGCCTCAGACCCTGCTGCGAAATTCTTTCCTTGGGGTTGGGATGGCACGCTTGTTTTGGATGACATGGGATTGACGACCTTCTTTGGCCTGCGATCAGGAGCCGAAAAAAATAATGCCGCGTTTTCACGCGGCATGCACTGAGAACCTGCATCGGAATAGGTTCATCGTCGCTGCCGCGCATGCGCCTGCAGACGTCGACGTCGCAAACCGAGGGTGCCTTCCGTCATCATAGGTCAGCTATGCAACCGCACGTCGTCGCTGTCAATTCAATCGTAGGATCGCTGGCTCCGGGTCGATGGCGAACGCCAACAAGACTTCAAGGACTGACAGCAAAAATGATTTCAGCCAGAAACAGCCACTTGGGCGCCACAAGCACCTGTGATGCAGCCAGTGTGTAAAATCCCGAAAACCTTTGGCTCGCGCCTGTATGCAGCCTCGATTGTGGCGAATCGGCCACTACACACAGATCAACACAGCTCGAAGATTCGCCGACTCTTGAGCAGATGACTCCGCATGGTGTATTAATAAAACATGTAAAGCACGACATCTCGCGAGTGTAGTTGGCGAGCTTAGTCTGTGATCGTGCGTCCTAGTGTGACAGCGCACCAGTTGTGCGCAGTTTTGTCCCAAGGTGTGACTTGTACTCGCACCCGGTTTGCGTTCCGCCAAATCTTTAAGTGTTCACAGTCCGCTCGCAGTCGCAGCGTTTTGCGCGCAGATAATCTGCGTGTTCAGCTGTCTATTGCTTGATTGACCGGTGAGTTTTACGTCCGCGCGTCTGCGCCGGACCGCTGGAGAACGATTATGCAGCAAGACGCCCTGATCTCCTGGACCGACGAACGCGTCGAAAGCCTCAAGAAGCTATGGCAGGAAGGCCTTTCCGCCAGCCAGATCGCCGGCCGACTTGGTGGCGTCACCCGCAACGCCGTTATCGGCAAGGTCCATCGCCTCGGCCTCTCCGGTCGCGCGACGACCAGCCGCCAGAAATCACATCGCCCGCGTCGCCCTGCCGCCGCGACGAACAAGCGCCTGATCGCGAAGCCGCGTTTTGCCCAGGGCGGCAACACCGCCTTCCGCGCGCTCTATCAGAACGAAGGCGAAGCTTATGTGCCGCCCGTGATCGAGGAACTCGTCATCCCCGAGAAGGAACGCAAGTTCATTACCACACTGACCGACAGCTGCTGCCGCTGGCCGATCGGCGATCCGCAGCACGCAGATTTTCATTTCTGCGGTAAGGGTAAGGTGAACGGCTTACCCTATTGCGAATTCCACGCACGCCGCGCGTTCCAGCCGCCCCAAGCTCGCCGTCGCGACTCAGTGTACCAAACCCTACCGCCGATCGTTGCCAGCGAACCCGTTTCTGCTGCACCGAGCAGCGACGAGAAACAACCGGCTTGATGTAGGACGCTTCCATAGAAGCCGGCGCCGCAAGGCGGCCGGCTTTATTGCTGCGTGCCTACCGCCATACTCTGAATTTCTATCAATTTAACACGATCAGATGATTGGCCAGCGTATGCGCTGGCACCGAACCCGGCGGAAAATGCAGCGCCAGATGCTGGCCGACCTGCTCGACGGCTTTGACGAAACCGTCCGTCGTTCGCCCTTCGCCGATCTCAGCCGTCATCTCGTCGACGATAACCTGCCATGTCCCTTCCGGCACTTTCTGATGGATGCCCGCATCCGCCAGGATTTCCGCATACCGTTCCGCCACCGAAACGAAAATCAGCACCCCCGTCCGCCCGATCGTCGTATGCAGATTCTGCGCGAGAAACTGCTCCACCGCCCGCGCATGCGCGCGCTCCACCAGCACCGACCGCGGCACCAATCGATACCGCAGTGGGCGCAACGCCAGCACCGCAGACAGCGTTGCGAACAATAGAAGCTGAATTACGTAGATCCATTGCACGCTCAGCCAAGTGAAATAGATTAGCGGCCACGCGGCGACCAGTGAAGCTAGGGCGGCGCACAGAAACGGCGCATAAAGATAACTATCGCTCTCCGATGCCACCACCGCAACGATTTCGCCGGATGTCGTCGCCTCAGCCTTGGCAATCGCCTCTGAAACGCGCTGGTCCTCCGGCGTCGGAATGAAGGCCTGTGCCTTTGGCGCGTTACGTGTGATGTGTCGTTGCGTCATTCTATTTCCTACCAGCTCCCCGACGATCCGCCGCCACCGAAATCACCGCCGCCACCTGAAAATCCGCCGCCGCCCGAGCCCCCACCGGACGACCATCCGCCGCCACCGCTCCACCCGCCTGATCCGCCCCAACCGCCGGGCAGCACAATCACTCGCCCGTCGCTGGCGCGGCGACGCTTCAATGCATTCGGATCGCCGCTCGCCGCCAGTTGCGCCTGCCGGGCTTGAGCGACGAAATTCGAGATGAAAATGAACAGTATGATCGCGAAAATAATCAACGGCAGGATGTCACCCGAATTGTCCGATTTCGGCTTGATCGACCGCGCGCGCTTCTTCACTTCCTCCGCGTCACCGAGCAGCACATCCTTGATGTCCCGCACCCCGGCCCTGATGCCACCCGGAAAGTCTCCGCGTCTGAAGCCTGGCAGAATGGTGTTTTGAATGATGCTGCTGGACAGGGCATCCGTCATCAGCGGCTCCAGACCGCGTCCCACCTCAATCCGAACTTTGCGTTCGTTCGGCGCCACGATGAGCAAGATGCCATTATTGACCCCAGCCTGGCCGATCTTCCAGAACCGCCCCAATCGGTAACCGAAATCTTCAATCTCGTAGCCTTGCAGCGAGGGCGCCGTATAGACAACAATTTGGTCTGACGACTTGCCCTCGAGCTCCTGCAGCGTGGCTTCGATTTGCGCGCGGTCGTCGGCCGAGAGAATTCGCGCTTCATCGACGATGCGACCCGTTAGCGTCGGAAATTTTGGCTCCGCTGACGCCTCACCAGAGGTGCACAAGAGGGCAATCATTAACATGGCCATCACGACCAGCACGTCGCGACAAGTAGCTGTGGCCAATTCGCCAAGCCTGTTGCGCGGAAATGCCCTGAATTGTCGGATCAATGGCCGCCTCTCGCTGTTATACGCGCCGTTGCCACACCACGTCGAATTGCGACCGAATGCAGCCGCCTCGCTGCGCGCGACAAATGCCGTCCTGTCAACACTCGAACTCACGAGGTTCTAAATGAACGCTCGCGCAAAACTGCCTCTCGCGACGAGCGTGAAAGCCTCAGTTCTTCTTGGTGCCGAAATCGACTTTGGGCGCCTTGGTCTCCTCGACAGGAATGTCGAAAGTCGCCATCTCCTTGGATGAAGGGTACATAAACGAGCGCCACCAGCGCCCCGGTATCGTTGAGATCTCCGTATTAAAAACCCGCACCGCCTCGATGTAGTCGCGCCGGGCGATCGCGATCCGGTTTTCCGTGCCTTCCAGTTGCGATTGGAGCTGTAGGAAGTTGGTTCCGGACTTCAGGTCCGGATAGCGCTCGGACACCGACAGCAGTTGCCTCAACGCACCGCCCAGTGTCGCCTGCGCCTCCTGGAACTTCTTCATGGCTTCAGGATTGGTGACGATATCGGCCGGGATTTGCACGCTTGCCGCTTTAGAGCGTGCCTCAGCCACTTGCGTGAAAACCGATTTTTCCTGCTCGGCATATCCTTTGACGGTTTCAACGAGATTGCCGACCAGGTCCGTGCGGCGCTTGTATTGGTTCTGAACCTCGCTCCACTTGGCCTTTGCGTCTTGCTCAAAAGTCGGGATGTTGTTGACGCCACAGCCTGCCAGCGCCAGCACGCAGAAAATCAATGCCGTGCGTATCATGCCCTTTACCGCCATCTGACCCACCATTTGAAATGCCCTTTACTGAAACCGCTGTTCTCATCCGTACGAGGCCCAAGTAACCGGCGCAAGATGCTGTCGGCACCCAGGTCACATACACGCGTCATTGGTTAACCCGACCTGGAAATGAGTATGCGTTTTCGTTGGCTTTACCTTGACCGCACTCAAACAAAAGTTCTGGCCGAAAGGGTGGCACAACCCGGCAGCGTGCAACCCGCGGTAGGCTAAGCCGATGATTTAAGGAAAGGCAATTTTGGGCACCATTGTAAACCGAAGGGGCTCGACACTTGTCTTGGCCACAACGATTGACACCGCGTGCATCGAGATGATGATGCTATAAGCTCACGATGCTGCGGTCGGTGGACAGGCAATTGCTTGGCATGACGTTTTGATTCCTCCCATATCTCGCCTGTGGTAGGTGTGCATGAGCAACGTCTGCAATGACGAAGAATCCGCGCAGAATCCGAGCAAGAAACAGAGGTAGCAAGTCTATGAAGCGCTCGACGATCGCGGTGATGAACACCAAAGGTGGTGTCGGCAAATCTACGCTCGTTCTCGCTGTGGCAGAAACGCTGACCGCCATTTACAATAAGTCCGTTCTGGTCATCGATTCCGACTCGCAAGCCAGCGTCAGCTCGATGCTCATGACCTCGATGCGGCTGCATAAGCTGCAATCCGAAGCCACCACTATCGTCGATCTGCTGGCCAACACTGTGCTCCAGCAGCAACCTCTCGACTGGCCCAAATATGTCGTAGCCGGCTCCTCCGATATCGACGACGCGACGGGTCTCTACCTCATTCCCAGCGACATGCAGCTGACCTTGTTCGAGCGTGAAGTCTCCAAGGAAAGCCAGCATGGCGCACTTCGTTCTACCATTCATGAGTTGCTCGACGGCGTGCGCTCGGCCTTCGACATCGTGTTGATCGATTGCCCGCCGGGACTGTCGGTGCTCACCGAGTCTTGGCTGCGCGAAGCCGACTTCCACATTTCGCCGACCAAGCCCGATTACATCTCGGTGTGTGGCCTCGAGGTCTTTCGTCGTTTCAAAGCACTCAATCCGGAAATGGGTTTTGCCGAAAATCTCGGCGTGGTCATTAATCTGATGGACCCCAACGGTGCGCAAGATCGTGATTACGACGCCTGGCTCCGCGCACGGGCCGAAAACAGGTGCTTTGCGCAACCCATTCACCGTTCTGTGGCGCTCCAACACATCACTCAGTTCTCGCCGGAAGGCCGCTCGTGGCTGGGAAAATATCCGGGAGCCGTAGGCATCGCTATCAAGTCTATCGCCGGTGAGATCCTGCAGCGCATCGAAGCCAGCGATCGCGAAAAAGCGGCCGAAGCAACCGCGGCATCGACCCCTGCGATCGGGCCATCGCCGGCAGACGAAACAACTAAGGTCGCATCCGCCAGCTAAACTTTTAACTGCTCAAAGATCAACGAGAACAGATCTCAAACCACCTGTTTGCGCATATCCTTCGGATCGATACCGGCAACGACCACCGGCTTCTTCATCGCATCTCGCCGGAACGGCTCGCCGAGCTCTTGATTGAGAATGACCTCAATAAACGTCGTCGTCCGCTGCATCTGTGCCTCGCACGCTTCCCTGATCGCCCCCGTCAGTTCGGCTTGTGTACGTACCGTCACCCCCTTAAGCCCGCATCCTTCGGCAACCTTGGCATAGCTCAGGTGCGGATCAAGTTCCGTGCCCACGAAATTGTCGTCATACCAGAGGATGGAATTCCGCTTCTCTGCCCCCCATTGGTAATTGCGGAAAATGACCATGGTAATTCCCGGCCATTCCTTCCGTCCGATTGAACTCATTTCGCTCATTGAGATACCGAACGCGCCGTCCCCCGCGAACCCGACCACCGGCACCTGCGGATTACCGATCTTCGCGCCGATGATCGATGGAAAACCATAGCCACAGGGCCCGAAGAGCCCCGGCGCCAGATATTTCCGCCCCTTTTCGAACGTCGGGTACGCATTGCCGATCGCACAATTGTTGCCGATATCACTGGAAATGATTGCGTCCTTCGGCAATCCTGCCTGAATGGCCCGCCACGCCTGCCGCGGCGACATACGATCGGCATCCCGCTTGCGCGCCTCCGCATTCCATACCGTGCCGGGATCATCCTCTTCGTGATCCATCCCCGACAACGCCTGTAGCCACGCAGACTTCGTCTTGTGCACGAGTGCCTTGCGCTCCTCGCGACCGGCATTCCCTGCCGTCGGCGCCAACTGCGCGGCGATCTGCAACGCCACCGCCTTTGCATCACCGCAAATTCCGACGGCCACCGGCTTGGTCAAACCGATCCGGTCGGCATTGATGTCGACCTGAATTATCTTGGCATTCTTTGGCCAATAGTCGATCCCGTAGCCCGGCAAGGTCGAGAAAGGATTGAGCCGCGTGCCAAGTGCCAGCACCACATCCGCCTTCGCCACCAGCTCCATTGCGGCCTTTGAGCCGTTGTAACCGAGCGGGCCGACGGCCAACCGGTGGCTTCCCGGAAAACTATCGTTGTGCTGGTAATTGTTGCACACAGGTGCGTCCAATTTTTCAGCCAGTGCGACGCAGTCGGCAATCGCATCGGCCAGCACCACGCCTGCACCCGACAGAATGACCGGAAATTTGGCCTCAGAGAGCAATTTTGCCGCCGCCGCAATCGCCTTCGCACCACCCGATGGCCGCTCGAACTCCACGATCGCCGGCAACGCGATATCGATCACTTGTGTCCAGTAGTCGCGCGGAATGTTGATTTGCGCTGGCGCCGACAAGCGCTTGGCCTTCAGGATGACGCGGTTCAGCACTTCCGCCACCCGCGACGGATCGCGCACTTCTTCCTGATAGCCGACCATATCGCGAAACATGGCCATTTGTTCGACTTCTTGAAACCCGCCTTGCCCGATTGTCTTGTTGGCCGCCTGCGGCGTTACCACCAGCATGGGCGTATGATTCCAGTAGGCGGTCTTTACCGCCGTCACGAAGCCCGTCACACCCGGCCCGTTCTGCGCAATGGCCATGGCGATCTTGCCGGTCGAACGCGTGTACCCGTCGCAAATCAAACCGCCGTTCGTCTCGTGTGCCACATCCCAGAACGTGATGCCAGCCTTCGGGAACAGATCAGAAATCGGCATGAACGCAGAGCCGATAATGCCGAAAGCATGCTCGATCCCGTGCATCTGCAGCACTTTTACGAATGCTTCTTCTGCCGTCATACGCATGGGCATCGATCCTTTCGCGATTGGCCTCCTGTGCCGGTGGGCGCAGGCCAGCTCGGCCATTCATTGTTGTTGCAACATGTTCGTGACTGCCCCCCCTGTGTCAAGCAGGGCCTGCGTGCCGACGATTGTAAATGCGATACCGGCAGGTGCACTATTCCGGGCGTGACCGACGTCCTGAAGCCAGCCGATGTGAGCAATTGACTGTCCATGTCCATTATCGAAATATGCAAGCAGCGCATCGTCGATCGCGGCCTTCTCCTTGTCCTCCCGGAAAGCGACGATTTCCGGATCATCGAAGCCGCTTGCCGATTGCGGGACGAACGTTTGGCCCAGCCGGTCTTGCTCGGAGACCCGAATGAAGTGGCGCAAAAAGCCACAACCTTGGGCCTATCACTGCACGACATCATCGTGCGCAATCCGCAGGACGACCCGCACGCCACACGCTATGCCCAGCTGTGCGCCGCAGCGCGCACTACGCTGAACGACAAGACCGCCGCCAAGCTTATGCGCAAACCGCTCTACTTTGCGGGCATGATGGTAAAATCCGGCGATGTCGCTGCCATGATCGCAGGCGTGGCCAATTCCACTCGCCGTGTCATCGAAGCGGCGCAGATGACGATCGGACTTGCACCAGGCATCACCACGCCATCGAGTTTTTTTCTCATGCTGACGCGCGCCTCGCCGACAGTTCCGGCCGCACAACTCATTTTCGCCGACTGCGCCGTCAACGCCGATCCATCGGCCGAGGAACTCGCAGATATCGCCATCGCCGCCGCAAGCAGCGCCGCCGAACTATTACAAGCGCGAGCGCGAATTGCACTTTTATCCTTCTCCACGCACGGCAGCGCTCAGCACGCCCACGTCGACAAAGTGCGGGCTGCCCTGGCCATTGTTCGTGCGCGCGCGCCTCACCTCGACATCGACGGCGAACTGCAGGCCGATGCCGCGCTTTCAGCCGATGTCGCCGCGAAAAAAGTCACCATCCCAAGCTCCGTCGCCGGACGCGCCAATGTTCTTGTTTTTCCCTCCTTGGACGCCGGCAACATTGCTTACAAACTTATGCAACACCTCGGCGGCGCTCAAGCTCTTGGCCCCATGCTGCAGGGCTTTGCCCACCCGATTTCCGATTTGTCCCGCGGTGCCAGCATCGGCGATATTGTAGACACCGCCGCCATCACTCTAGCTCGCAGCTGTCGCAAGTCTTGACCTTGCAGTCGCATAGCGCGGTTAGCCAACGACATCCCGATCCGGCCGTTGATGCTTTACAACCGCCTGTCAATGCGGCCCTATGTGCCGAAGTATGACGACAACTTGATCGCGTCACGACTAAGCGATGCACAGGAATAAAAGACGCTCCAGGAATATGAATGCACAAGCAATTACCCGAGCCGGCGGTCGCGTCAGACGATTCCGACAGACGCATGGCACTGGCTGCACGCCAGCCCCTGGTCGCATTATCGGTGCCGCCCGCAGACGAGATAAAAACGACGACCTGTTACATGTGCGCTTGCCGCTGTGGCATCCAGGTCCATCTTAAGGACGGCAAGGTCCGTTATATCGACGGCAACCGCGATCACCCCGTCAACCGCGGCGTTATCTGCGGGAAGGGCGCCGCGGGCATCATGCAGCACAATTCCCCTGCACGGCTGCGTGCGCCTCTCCTTCGCACCGGCGAACGCGGTTCGGGCGAGTTCAAAGAAATTTCCTGGGACGAAGCTTTAAACCTCGCCACCGAATGGATGAGTGAAGTCCGCGCCCGCGATCCCCGCCGCTTCGCTTTCTACACGGGACGCGATCAATCTCAATCGCTGACCGGTTGGTGGGCCAAGCAGTTCGGCACGCCGAACTATGCCGCGCACGGCGGTTTCTGCTCGGTCAACATGGCTGCCGCCGGCCTCTACACTTTCGGCGGCTCGTTCTGGGAATTCGGTGAACCCGATTGGGATCTCACAAAATATTTCCTCCTGTTCGGAGTTGCCGAAGATCACGGCTCCAATCCGATCAAGATCGGCCTCGGCAAACTAAAAGCACGCGGCGCCAAAGTCGTATCCATCAATCCCATACGCACCGGTTACAATGCCATCGCTGATGAATGGGTCGGTCTCAGACCCGGCACCGACGGCTTGTTCGTAGGCGCCTTGATCCACGAACTCTTTCGCACCGAACACGTCGACTTCGACTATCTCGTTCGTTACACTAATGCGCCCTGGCTGGTCATCCGCGATTCCGGCGCGCACGACGATGGCCTGATTGTCCGCGATGCTGACGGCTACCCGCTATGCTTTGACAAGCAAACATCGTCCCTCGCATCTGCGGACCGTGTTGATATCTCGCCAGCCCTCGTCGGCGAGTACACACTGCCGGATGGACGCACGGCTGTTCCCTCCTTTCGCTTGCTGGCGGAGCGCTTTCTGGCGGCCGACTACGCGCCCGAAAAAGTCGCCGGCGAATGCGGCATCGATGCCGCCACCATCATCCGCATCGCCGCCGAAATTGCCGACGTCGCTTTCCGGCAGACCGTCACCCTGCCCATTGCCTGGACCGACTGGGCCGGTCGCCGGCACACCGAGATCACCGGTCGCCCGGTCTCCATGCATGCCATGCGTGGCATCTCCGCCCACTCCAACGGTTTCCAGACATGCCGCATGCTGCATGTGCTGCAGATCTTGCTCGGCACCATCGATGTGCCCGGCGGCTTCCGCTACAAGGCCCCATATCCCAAGTCGGCCCCGCCTCCCAACAAGCCAACGGGCAAGCCCGAGCACATAAAGCCGAACACGCCCATCCCCGGCATGCACCTCGGCTTCGTAGTCGGCCCGGAAGACCTCCTCGTCGACGCCGACGGCAATCCGTCGCGCCTCGACAAGGCCTATTCTTGGGATGCGCCCATAGCCGCCCATGGCCTCATGCACATGGCCATTACCAACGCCGGTCTGGCCGATCCTTATCCGCTTGATGTGCTGTTCTTATACATGGCCAACATGGCCTGGAATTCGTCCATGAACATAGCCGCGACGCACGACCACCTCACGGCCAAAAACCCCGACGGTACCTACAAAATCGGCAAAATTATCTATTCCGACGCCTATGCCTCAGAAATGGTCGCCTACGCCGATCTCATCTTGCCCGACACGACATATCTCGAACGCTTCGATTGCATTTCTCTACTCGATCGCCCGATTTCCGACCCCGACGGCCCCGCCGACGCCATCCGCCATCCCGTAGTCTTGCCCGATCGCAATGTGCGCGGGTTTCAGGATGTCCTGATCGATCTCGGCGCTCGTCTGCAACTGCCGGGGTTCGTTACCAGCGATGGCCAACCGAAATTTCCTGGCGGTTATCCCGACTACATCGTCCACCATGAGCGCACGCCCGGCATCGGCCCGCTCGCCGGTTGGCGTGGCCGGGACGGCGACAAATTCGGTATCGGCGACGTCAATCCGGATCAGCTCGACCGCTACATCGCCAACGGTTCTTTCCATGTCCATCATCTCGAGCCCAGCCACCGCTACATGAAGCATGCCAACGCAGGCTATCTGGCCTTTGCCAAATCTGTCGGCTTCACCGACAGCACTGCTCCGGTAATTTTCCAGCTCTATTCCGAAACTTTGCAGAAATTTCGTCTCGCAGCGCGCGGCCACGGCGCCATCCAGCCACCCGATGCGCACCGGTCCCGCATCGAACGCTATTTCGATCCGATCCCCTTCTGGTATGCGCCCTTCGAAGGCACCATGATCGACGAGCACGCATTTCCCCTGCACGCCATTACCCAGCGGCCGATGGCAATGTATCACTCATGGGGCTCACAAAATGCCTGGCTTCGTCAGATTCACACCGCCAACAGGCTCTATATCGCGCGCACGCGGGCCACATCTCTTGGCATCGTCGACGACGACTGGGTGTGGATTTGCTCCCACATTGGCCGTGTCAAATGCCAAGTCAAGTTGATGGACGGTGTCAACCCCGACACCGTCTGGACCTGGAACGCGATTGGCAAACGCCGCGGCGCCTGGGCGCTCGACGATGATGCGCCCGAATCCAACCAAGGATTTCTGCTCAACCATCTGATTGCCGAACTTTTGCCCGCCCGTGCCGATGGCTATCGTTATTCCAACTCGGATCCGATTACCGGCCAGGCCGCCTGGTACGACCTTCGAGTTCGCATCGAGAAAGCGGCGCCCGCTGACAAACATGAGATGTCGCCTCGCTTCGAGCCGACCATTTCGCCCGTACCAATGCCGAATATTTCCATCTCCGACTTCGGACGCTCCTTCAACAAGGAGCGGCAATGACAGCCCTACCACCGCCATCGAAAACCAAACTCGGCCTGGTTATTGACCTTGATACATGTGTCGGCTGCCAGGCTTGCGCCACCAGCTGCAAGGAATGGAACACCGGCGGTTACTCCGCGCCGCTCTCCGACATCGATCCGTATGGCGCCGACCCGCACGGGGCTTGGCTCAACCGCGTCCACAGTTTCGAAGTCGGCGCCGGCGACACGTCTCGCACCCTGCATTTCCCGCGCTCGTGCCTGCATTGCGAAACTCCGGCCTGTGTCACGGTATGTCCCACGGGTGCCAGCTACAAACGCGCAGAAGATGGCATTGTCCTTGTCGATCCCGATCTTTGCATCGGTTGTAAGCTATGCTCATGGGCCTGCGCCTATGGCGCCCGCGAATACGACTATGCTGATGGCATAATGAAAAAATGCACGCTGTGCGTCGATCGTATCTATAACGAGCACATCCCAGAGGAAGATCGCATCCCGGCTTGCGTCCGCGCATGCCCGACCGGCGCGCGCCATTTCGGCGACCTCGGCGACCCCCGAAGCGACGTCTCAAAACTCGTGGCCGACCGTGGCGGCGTCGACCTTCTGCCTGACATGGGCTTCAAGCCCGTCAACAAATACTTGCCCCCGCGTGCGAAGCGGGACGCGACAAACTCGATTCCATCGGCGGCAACCGAAGCAGTCGCTTCCACCGGAGCGGCGCTCGAAAAATTGTTCGCCTTCGCCGACAAAATGTTCACTCGCTGAGGCAAAATGCATCCAGCCTACTCCGTCATTTTTTTTACCACGCTGTCCGGCGCCGGCTATGGTCTGCTGATCTGTCTCGCCACCCTTTATTCGCTCGGCGCCATTCCACCCGCGCCGCTCCTGGGCCTCCTGTCGCTCGGCTCGGCCTTTGCACTCATATCGATAGGCCTTTTGGCCTCGACCCTGCATCTCGGTCGTCCGTCGCGCGCCTGGCGTGCTTTTTCTCAATGGCGCACATCCTGGCTTTCGCGCGAAGGTGTACTCAGCATCGCGAGTTTTATTCCTGCCGGCTTCTTGGCGATCGGTTGGATTTGGCTCGGCACCTACTCGACGATATTTGTGTGCATGGCTGTGGCGACCGTCGGTTTGTCACTCGCAACCGTCTACTGCACCGGCATGATCTATCAGTCGCTGCCCACGATCCGCGCCTGGCATCAACCGTTGGTGACACCGATCTATGTCGTGCTGGCGATTGCCACCGGCAGTCTGCTCGCACTGTTTATTTTGCGCACGTTCTTTATCGAGATACCGCCGCTATCGATCCTCACGATTGCGGCCCTGTTGCTCGGTGCCGCATTAAAGCGGACCTATTGGCGCATCGTCGCCAATGCTCCTCGCACCTTTACGGCTGGTCAAGCCATCGGCCTCGCAAGCATCGGCGATGTGCGTCCGCTTGACCCGCCGCACGGGCAAGCAAATTTTGTCATGCGCGAAATGGGCTTCGTTGTAGGCCGCAAGCACGCCGAGAAATTACGCGGCTTAATCTTGGGCGCAGGTTTCCTTGCGCCCGCCGTACTCCTAGCGGTGGCATTGGTCACAATACCCATTGTCGCCACCTTCTTGACGGGATTGGCCATCGTCTCATGCGCAATTGGCATTTTTACCGAGCGCTGGCTCTTTTTTGCTGAAGCGCAACACGTTGTGACGCTTTATTATGGCGCTAAATCAGCCTGACCTCCGACTGTCAGCCAGCCTTGCTAGTTCGCCAAAACCTGCCTAGCTTCAGTGGAGGCAAATTCGCTCAGCCAATTGTGGAGATCGGTGCATGGACCGTCGTAACATTTTTGCGCTTCCGTTAGCGTTGTTCTTCAGCACCGGCGCGGCTCTCGCCCAGACCAAGGAGGTCACGTTCGCGCACCAGGACATGGTGATCCCCATGCGAGTGGCGATGGCTCAAGGCGCCATCGAAAAGGCGACCGGCTACAAGATCAATTGGAAAATGTTCGGCGGTGGCGGTGACGTTATCAAGGCCATGGCTTCTGGCGATATTCCGATTGGCGAAGTTGGTTCATCTCCGGCGACGGCTGCCGCAGCCCAAGGCCTGGATGTGCAAGTCGTGTGGATTCTCGACGATATAAATAACTCCGAGCAGCTCGTAGTCTCTGAAAAATCCGGAATCAAGTCGCTCGCCGACCTCAAAGGCAAGAAGATCGCGACGCCGTTCGTTTCCACGTCGCACTATCAGTTGATGTACGCACTCAACAAGGCCGGCATCAACCCGAAGGAAGTGCAGTTGCTCAATATGCGCCCGCCGGAAATTGCAGCGGCCTGGGAACGTGGCGATCTCGACGGCGCCTTCATCTGGGAACCGGTACTGTCGAAGGCAAAGGCAAGTGGCGGCAAGGTGCTGATATCCTCCTCGGATATTGCCAAGCAGGGCGCACCCACGTTCGATGCATTGATGGTCAACAAGGCCTGGGCCGACAAGAACAAGGAGTTCATCGTCGCACTCATTCGCGAGATTGCCAAAGCTGACGCGACTTATCTCGCCAACAAATCCAAATACACCAAAGACTCCGAAGAAGCGAAAGCTACGGCTAAAATCGTTGGCGCGAAGCCTGAAGACGTCCCCGCAGCCATGGCCGATTATGGGTTTATGCCTGCCGCCGAACAGGCCTCAGACAAGTGGCTCGGCGGTGGCGCCGCTGGTGGCGTTGCCAAGGCCATGGCCAATACAGCGGTATTCCTTAACGAACAGGGTCGGATCACCGATGTCCCAAGCGACTTTGGTAAATTCGTCAATCCTGAATTTGCCGCGGCAGTTGCCAAGTAATCGTGAAACGGGATCGAACAGCACGTTTACAAATGCTATCGGCATAAATGTCGCAACGGGGCCAGTCATAGGATCGGCCCTACGTATTCTGGATCACCAACAGACAGATGGCCGCCGGCCCCAAATCCATTCTGGAAATTAAAGATCTGTCGGTACGCTACGCGTCGAGCGGCAGCCACGTCGAAGCACTGTCACATGTCCACCTCACCATAGAGGACGGCGACTTCGTGGTAGCCATCGGCGCGTCCGGCTGCGGCAAGACTACGCTGTTGTCAGTCATGGCCGGCTTTCTCGATGCTTCTGAAGGCGAGGCTCTGCTAGACGGTAAACCCATCACCGGTCCGGGAAGCGACCGCGGTGTTGTCTTCCAACGTCATGCGTTGATGCCGTGGCTGAAAGTTATCGACAACGTAGCCTTTGGCCTCAAGATGCGGGGCGTGCCACTGGCCGAGCGCCACCGGATCGCACGAGAAAATCTGGCACTGGTGGGGATTGCCGACTTTGAGCATAAAATGATTTACGAACTATCCGGCGGAATGCAGCAACGCGTCGGTATCGCTCGCGCATTGGCGTCTGACCCGGAAGTTCTGCTGATGGACGAACCGCTTGGTGCCCTCGACGCGTTGACGCGCGAGCAGGTACAGGAACTGATCCTCGATATTTGGCACCGCACCGGCAAGATGATCTTTTTCATCACTCATTCGGTCGAGGAGGCATTGTTCCTCGCCACCCGCTTGGTCGTCATGACGCCGCGACCCGGCAAGAGCGAAAAAATCTATGAGCTTGATTTTGGCCGGCGGTTCATTTCCACGCGCGACGCTCGTAAAGTCAAATCCGATCCCGAATTCATTCGCCTGCGCGAAGCCGTCCTGGCAGACATTCAACGTCGCAATTTATCGCCAGTCGGCCAGGCCGGAGGCTAGTCATGGCCGCAGACGGCACACCGCCTCCACTTGAAAAAGACGCTGTAAAAACCAGCCGATATCGCGTCTTGGGTGAGGGCTCCAGCCTCGCCATGAACGCGATCAGCATTGGCGCACTGCTATTGCTCTGGTGGCTGGCAACCCATCTTAACTGGATCAAGCCACTGTTCCTGCCAAAACCTGAAACGATCATCAAAGCCTTTAAGGATGCTATTTCAGGCGACCTCGACAACCACACTCTTGGCATCCATTTTATGTGGAGTTTGGGGCGTGTGTCAGCAGCCTTTGTGCTCGCCGTTCTGCTGGGCATTCCCGTTGGCATCGCCATGGGCGTTTCTCGCATTGCTCGAGGATTGCTTGATCCGCCCATCGAATTCTATCGTCCGCTCCCGCCGCTTGCTTATCTGCCGTTGATGATCATCTGGTTTGGCATCGGCGAGATGGCCAAGATCATTCTTTTGTTCTTATCCATCTTCGCACCCGTTGCACTTGCTGCTCGCGCGGGCGTTCGTTCCGTCAGCCAGGAACAAATCCAAGCCGCCCGCTCGATGGGCGCCTCCGACTGGCAGGTCATCGTTCACGTGATAATTCCATCGGCACTACCGGAAATCCTGGTAGGCCTCAGGATCGGCATGGGCGTCGGCTGGACGACGCTGGTCGCCGCCGAAATGGTGGCCGCCGATGCCGGTCTTGGCAAAATGGTATTTAACGCCTCCAACTTTCTTCGCACGGACGTTGTCATCCTCGGCATTCTTTTAATTGGAATTGTCGCCTTTGCCTTCGAATTGCTGATGCGCTGGATTGAAAGGGTCGCCGTCCCCTGGAAAGGCAAGGCGTGATACTTTCACGCTGCCGATGGCGCTAGGCAAGAATGAGCCCCCCATCCACGATTATCGTCTGCCCGATGATATAGGCAGCCAAAGGCGACGCCAAAAATAGCGCTGCTCCTGCCATGTCCTTCGGCGTTCCAAGTCGATGCACTGGGATTTTCTGCAGCGCTCCATAAAGCCGTTTTGTATTTCCGGTTGTGACCTTTGTGAGTTTGCTATCGACTAAGCCCGGCGCAATACCATTGACGCGAATGCCATCTTCGGCCCACGCCACACCCAATGTACGGGTCAGCCCTACGGCGCCGGCCTTCGATGCATTGTACGCAGGGTTGCCCTTCGTCGCATGGAACGCCGCCGTCGAACTGATGATGATCAGTGCTCCGCGACTCCGCGCCAACATAGCGTGAAACTTCATGGCGCACGCCATCAGGCTGTTCAGGTTGACATCAACGACGCGGCGGAAGCCGTCGAGCACAAACTCTTCCCTCTTGTAGAGGACCGTGCCTTGTGAAAGCACCAGCACGTCGAGTTCTGTGAACGGTGGGCGCCAGGCCTCGAGAGTTCGCCCATTGGTCGCATCGAGGCTGGCATAATCGAGCCCGCCGAGATCGCTACCAATTTCCGTTCGGTAATCGGCAGCAGTAGCGCGCGTGCCCGTAACGCATACTTTAGCGCCACACGCGCGAAAACCCTGCGCGACACCATTGCCGATCCCACTCGATCCACCGACAACCAATATGGTCTTGCCGCTGAAATCCAGATCACCCATGACGTAGTCACTCCATTGCTTGCGATGGCAGTCGCTCGCTACGAATACACCATCGACCAACCCTGGCTTCAACGTTAGGCTCGTTGTAACGAACTGAGGAGGCCCCATGTCAAAACTCATTCCTGGTAGCGATCCCTGGTTGGCTCAGTCCAATGAGGTCGCCATCGGCCCATCTCGCCGCATCATCGATCCCCATCATCATTTATGGACAGACGCGGGCGGGCGAACGCCCTACCTGCTCGCCAACCTTTGGGCCGACACAAATTCCGGCCATAACATCGAGAAAACCGTTTTCATCGAGTGCCGCGCCAGCTATCGGGGCGACGGACCCGACCACCTGAAACCCGTCGGCGAAACCGAATTCGTTGCCGCCATCGCGAGAGCCAGCCGTGCCGGCGGTGGCGCAGTTGTCGCGGGCTTTGTTGGCCATGCCGATCTTCGTTTAGGCGCTGCCCTCGACGAAGTTCTGCGCGCACACCTCGACGCCGCCGACGGACTGTTCCGTGGCATCCGGCATGCGGGCGCGCGTGATCCCAATCCCGAAGCGTTGAACATTCCCGGTCGCGGCGCGGCAGGACTTTACGACGATGCCGATTTTCGTGCCGGCGTAAAACGGCTAGGCAAACTCGGCTATACCTATGACACTTGGCACTATCACCACCAGAATCCAGCTTTCGCCGCTCTGGCACGTGCAACCCCTGAAACAACGCTCGTCCTCGATCATTTCGGCACGCCGCTTGGCGTTGGTATTTATGCTGGTCAACGCGAAGCCATCTATGACAAGTGGCGTGACGATATTGCGGCCATTGCTGCTTGCCCCAACGTCGTCGCTAAACTTGGTGGCCTCGCCATGCCCGACAATGGCTTCGGCTGGGACCGGCGGGATCGCCCTGCCAGCTCAGACGAATTGGTGGCGGCGCAATCGCACTATTATCACCACGCCATCGAATGCTTCGGCCCTGATCGTTGCATGTTTGAAAGCAACTTTCCGGTCGACCGCCGCTCGCTGCCCTATGTCGCGTACTGGAATGCCATGAAGAAAATCGCAGCACGCTATTCCGCCGACGAGCAGCACGCCATGTTCTACGGCACCGCCAACCGCATCTACAAACTTTGATTTGGGACTTTGATCTGCAGGTACAGGTAGCGACGACACCACCATCACTTAAACCAACAAGGAAAATCATGTCAGCCGACGGAAAATGGAATATCTCAGTCGCAGCCCCGACGGGCCCGCAACAGCGCCAACTTACCATCACGACGAGCAACAACACGTTCATCGGCATCGTCGAAGGCGGACCGCAAGGCCAGCAGCAGGTGAGCGGCAAAGTCGCCGGCGACAAACTGAGCTGGACCGCTGAAGTTACTCAACCCATGCCCATGACATTACAATTCGATGTTACCGTCACCGGCGACACGATGTCCGGCACGGTCGGCCTTGGACCCATGGGCAGCGTTCCTTTGACAGGCACGCGCGCCGCTTGAAGCGGGAACGCATTATCGGTGCGGAAGTTAAATTGCCATGGTGAAAGAGGAGTTAGCAGCATGGCAACCGCACAGCCTTACAATCAGCTTATCTCGAGCGAAGATGTTCAAGGCACGACAGTTTACGGCGTCGGCGATTCCAAGGTCGGCGATATCGATCACTTGATCATTGAAAAAATATCCGGTCGCGTGACGTACGCGGTAATGGGCTTTGGTGGCTTCCTGGGCGTCGGCAACAGTCGCTACCCCATTCCGTGGGGTGCGCTAAAATATGACACCGCGCTTGGTGGCTACAGGACCGGCATAACGGAAGTCCAACTTAAGTCGGCGCCGCAGTTTGCCGATGATGCATGGGGAAACCGGGAGTGGGAAACCCGGACGCATCAGCACTACGGCGTTCGACCCTACTGGGACCCCACCGTTCCAGTGATTTGAGCTATCTCCAAATTGTAGCTGCCTCGGTCGCCGAACCAGCTTCTTTCAACCGCTGTACGGTCGTCAGAATCACTTCAACACGTTGCCTTGACCGTTCCCAGCTACGCCACCGAGTTTAGCTTTTGCATTGGCCAAACCGCGCGCAAGTCCGGCGGCAGCGGCTGGCCCCAATGTTAATCGTGAGACGTGGCCAATTTTTAACATTCGAGTTAAGTTACTCATCCGATGCAGAGCTTCTCTCGCGTCGTCAAAATGCTCCAGGCCATGGAACAGTGATGTTGTGGCCACGTGCAACCACATTTCTGTGAGTGCATCCTCGCGCCTTTTGGACAACCCGCCGTTTGTGCGCCAACGCAAATCGATCTCCTTGGCATTTAGTGCGCAATCGGCAATAAACTGCGGCAAATTCTGGCGAGACAGACTGTGAGGGGAAACGCGATAGCGAGCACCGACACCGGGAACGTGCACAAAACTTGCGCCAGCCATTGCGGCTTCGAACATGAAGCGCGCATCCTGTATAACAGGTAACCTCGGGTGCCACGCCGGCATGCGACCGATAATTAAACGTCTATAGAGCAGCGCAGCTGGCGGCGCCCAAAACCTTGACGTCGCGGTGGCCACTTCACAATCCGCCGCGATAGCGCGCAGATCAGGCCGTACAACGTCACCCTCGTGGATAAGGCCATCAGGATCGCTTGAAAATTTCTGCCAATCCGTGTGCGCTACATCGCCGCCGGTGCGTTTGAGCGCGTCGACACGACGTGCCAATGTCCCCTTTACAAGCAGATCGTCACTATCCAGATATTGAATAAATCCACCTTCCGCCATTTCAGTGCCGGTGATCCTCGCAGCACTTACACCCCTGTTGATCGTCGAAATGCAACGCACCCGCGAACCAAATCGCGCTATCTCATTGACCGAATCATCGGACGATCCATCGTCGACCACAATGATTTCATGGGGAGTGTCTTGTTGCAGTGCGCTTTCAATCGTTGCGGCAATTGTGCGCGACGCATTGTAACAAGGAATAACTACACTGATCATCACTCAATACCGCCATCGATGGCATTGTTGAAGTGGGGCGGATGTTGCGGGCTGCGACCGGTTTTCCGCAACCACTGAACTGTCTGCATTGTTGCTTCGGACGCACCAATTAAGGGCTTCCAGCCCAATACATCCCGCGCATTCATTGATGAGAATATCGCACGCCTTCCACCGTACAGATCAGCCAACCACGCTGGTGGCAATGCCCCCGCAGCCCCGTTGCCTGAGCCGGCACGACCAAACTCCGCTACGCGCGCGGCCTTCTTGTTAAACATCTGGGCGAGGCTTGGCCGGATGCGCTGCAAAGTTTTGCTGTTTCGCAGGACGTTTCTGACATCCTGTGAAGTGGAGAGCGCCGAAAACAGGTCGCGAAGGCGAAACGCCGAGGCCACCTTATTGAGCCGGATCAAATCGGCGTTCGAGTAATTATCGATCGAGACTTCTCCTGCTTCACCGACAAAGGGCGTTAGAAACTCTCGCCAAGTCATCGAGCCATCACTGATAATAAACCGACGACCGTGCGCGGCATTGGTTTGTGCTGCGCGGATAATCGCGTCAACGAGATTTGCAACGTAAACGTAGTTACAGGTGCCGGATCCACCATCGACCCAACAGAACCCACCCTCTTTGGCAAGCTTCAAGGGTAACGTCGTGTAGGCGATACCCTCCGGACCAAAGACGCAAGTCGGGTTCAGGACGACAATTCTTGTTTTTCCCGAGCTTCGAGCGCGATCAAGGCACCATTTCTCCATTGCCGCCTTACTGGCACCATATGTGCCACCGTACGGCGCGTAGGGAAAAGTTTCATCGATCGGCGTGTTGCCTTCAGGGAAACCAAAAACGTACATTGTGCTAAGTATAACGACGGCTTCAGCACCCGATTTGATTGCCGCCTCGACGACATTTTTCGTGCCTTCCACCGTCACGCGCCATGCGTTGTCACCATCGCGACCATAGGCGAGATGGTAAACGACTCGAACCCCCTCGCTGGCTTCGTCTACCGCCTGACGATCCAACAGATCGAGCATTTTCAGCTCGACCGGCAACCGTGCAAGATTTGCGCAATTAGCAGGGCTGCGCACCGCTGCGCGAATGCTATGTCCCATTTTATCAAGAGCTACAGCAAGATGTCCGCCAATAAATCCGCTTCCTCCAGTTAAGAGCACATCAGGTCGCGGCGGGCGTTTTGGAGTTTGGCAATCGGCTAGCGATGATGTTCCCGTCATCTTTGAGCGGTTCGCGTATGCCCATTCAATGAGGCCGGCTGCCCGACCCGCATCCCGACCTGTGGCCAACTGGTTTTGTTTGCCGGCAATGGCTCGCGTGAAGTCCGCCAACAGCGCACAGAAACAACCTGTCAGATCAGTTGGCAACGACCCGGATTCGAACGGTTGCTCAAGCCGCACGACGCGTGATGCCCCGGACGCCAAGGTGACGACAACATCGAAATCGTTTGACTTTGATACCGACACATCTCCGCGTTCGCAGTCAATCCGCAGAAACGCACCCGCCGGATCGGTTCGAGACAACCGCAATTTTACAGGAATATCTCCCGCACGCAGCTCGTATTCAACGTTGGACTCAAGACCACCAAGACTATCGTCAAAATAGGAAACGGGCTGCAACGCGCCCACGATGGTATCGAGATAATCCAGATAGTGCACACCCATATCAGCCAGGACACCGCCCGCGGATGGTGCGAAAAAGCCCAAGGATTTTGGGCGCCACTGAAATGGCTGGCAGTCCCAAACCTCAATGCTGCGCACCTGGCCTAGCTCACCTCCGTCGAGCATCTGTCGCAATAGCTTGAGACTTGGAAGATGGCGGCGGACCATCGCTGCCGCGAGTATGGCATTTCTTGCCTCAGCGAGAGTTGTGAGCGACAGGCAATCGGCGGCAGTTAGCGCGAGTGGCTTCTCACAGAGGACATGAAAACCCCGTTCCAACCCAAGACGCACGGCATCGACGTGCAAATGATTTGGCAAGGCGACAATCAACGCAGAACCGCGCGCATCAGTCACCTCAGCCAAGAACGACGCATAGTCGTTTTGCACGACGCAAGTGGCCGGAAATGCTGCCTTGATCGCGTCGAGAATAGCCTGATCGGGTTCGATCACGCGTACGGAGTTGGCCATGCCGAGTACGGCTAAAGCCGGCAGGTAATACTCGGTGACGACGCTGCCACCGCCGAGTATGACGATATCGGGCACGAGTTCCGGCCGCACCGGCGCAAGGTATTGTTTGGACAAAGGTTTTGACATCGCTCAAGCCCCGGCGTGGCGAATCAGGCGCGCCGGAGGGTCGATGCTGAACAACCAGTCGCGGTCCTCATAGGTTGGCTCGATTGTCTCGCGCTCGATCAGTCCAACGTCAGTTATGAGAAATTTTCGATAGCGCGCGAAGAACGGCAGGGCGGCCAATTCGGCGACCATCGTTGGGTAGCGTGGCAGAATTTCAAGTACAATATCAGGTGACCAGCGTTCTAGCGTGGCCGTCATGCCAGCGAGGACCTTCGTTTCCACGCCTTCGCAGTCCATTTTCAACAATCGCACGGGCTTGTCGCCCAGCCGTCGGGCATACCCGTCCAGTGTCAGTGTCTCCACCTCGACGCCGCCAACCTGTTCGACAGCACCAGCCAGTAGGCTGGCGCCACTATGGCCGTAGTCTTCGTGGGCGAGAAAAAGCGTGCATCGGCCTTCGGTGTTGCTGACCGCAGCCTCGTTCAACGTGATAGCGAAAGCTGGATTTAGGGAGACGTTGCGTTTCAACATCTGGAACACGCGCGGGCTCGGTTCAAAAACGTGCACGTGGCCCTTGTTCTTGGCGTGTGCGAGGGCGCCGAGAAACAACGTGAAGTATCCCAAGTTGCCGCCCACATCGAGTATTTGCGACGACCCATCCGAAGGGAGGTCGTCGACCAACGCAGCCAGCACTTTGCGGACTGAAATTTCGTAGTGATCGTAGCCGAAGAAATACCACTGCCGGCTCAATTCGTCAGATAATTCAAGCCGAACCTTGATATCCAGTCCGGGCATCTCTGGTATCGGTACGGCTGTATCAAGCGGCCCATCGGTCGTCGTTCTTGTCGCCAGAAGATTGAAGGCACGCATGCGGTTCTTTCGACCGATTGAAGGTGAGCGTGACACCCAAAATAGAAGCGATCTACCAGCGGATTTCGCAACCGATAGGCGCATTATTTTTTTAAACATTTCATCGACCGCACTTCTCAACTGCATATCTTGCCTCAATTATCCGAAGTCACATTGTTTTTGAGAACTACTAGAATATGGTCTTCCGAATGCTTCCACCAAGGGACGGTTCGCCAGCTCAACGCGAGTTTTCCGTACGGTATTGCTCCGATCGCTCGATCGGCGATACCTAAGCGTTTAAGAGACTGGACAAGAGTGTGCAGTGAAATCAGCGCGCACTCGCGCAGCCACTGCCTGATACCTCTTGGTTCGCTGCTAAAATAAGAGTGCGATACCACTCGCATATTTAACCTGCTGGCGGCCCAACGAAACCACGCAAGATTGTAAAAGGTAACGTGTTCGGGCAGCGCGCTGTACCAGTAGTGTCTCCCGAACAATCTGAATGGCCAAGTATCTGTTGCACCAGTCATAATTACAATGCAGCCCTCTCGGTCGAGGCAGTCCCGAATATTCTTGAGGAACGACAGTGGAGTGACAATGTGTTCAATCACATCGAACGCGGTGACAACGCCAGGACGTGGGTCCGGTACGGTACCGTCTTCGATTGTCGCCCCAAGGATTGTGATACCTCGCCCGGCCGCGAATTGTGCTGCTTTAATACTCGGTTCGATGCCTAGACGGTTCCAACTCGCGGGCATCCAAGCTAGAAAATCGCCACGATAGCAGCCGATATCAAGTAAGGTATTGTTGCTGGAGTAGGTGTTGATTGCGTTCTGGATTCTTGGCCAATAAGCGCGCGGCTCATTGTCAGTCCATATCGTGTCAGGCAACTGTTTGTAGAGCGCCAAAAGCTGTTGATCGTTAAGACATGGTTCCCGAAATTGTAGGTGGCAGGTTTCGCAGACGAACAGATGCCCGGCCACGATCGGTACGTCACTAGTTTGGCCGGCGAAAAGTCGCGGATCCAATGGCGGAAGTTCACCGCGATCTCTAATGCGGTTCGAGCCACATGACTTGCAGACGGAGATCGCGAGTTTCATGGGGCGTGGCCGATAAGGCTGTTAATATTGTGAGGCCGCATCATTAGTTCATCATTCTTGAGAGGCGGTTTGCAACGCGCAAACGCATGATATTCAGGTCGAAGAGGGTTTCGCTTTCAAAACCGATGGCTTGCTTTATCAGATTGCGGCGAATTGACTTGCCAATTTTTGTGTCAACAAATTTGATCGCCGCAGCATTAATCTTGCCCTGCGCGAGGAAGCCATGGTGCACCGTTGGCCAGCGGTAGGACGATACATAATGCTGCTGGGGGCTCGGCAATTGCATACACTCGAGTTTCCATGGATCGGTGATGCCTCTGTCAGCGGCGGCTGCAAGAAGTCCAGCAAGATAATTGATATGCCAGATTGTCGGCTGGATCTGATAGTAGCGAAAATAATCCAGCGGGACCAAACCGAATTTCGTTTCCGCGGCCTCGATAATTTCGATCGATTTCCAGACCTCACGTTCACCGAATGCGCGGTCGATGGGATCGCAATAGTCCCAAGGCCAATCGTAAGTCGGAAACGCCACATTGACGAAGCCGCGCGCGGTCGCCTCTCTGAGGGCGGCATTGAATTGGCTGTTGTCGCAAGTTCGCAACGGACAGTGGTCCTCGAGCATGTGGAAGACATGCGTGGCCGCCGGGAATTCTGCCTTGATGCGCGCAACTCCTTTGGCCAACAGTGGCACAAATTCGCGCTCGTCCTCTATGTAAATGTCCGTCGCCGGTGCGGTGCCACCGTCCGTCAGATAGCGCACCGGAGGACGATCGGGCCAGAATGCATCGAGCGCTTCGCGAACCGCAGGCAGATAGCGCGCGGCCTTTGAATGCGTTGTCACGAGTATTACGATGTCACTCATTATCACAACCTTGGGACCGCCGCCACTAATCTGCTTGGGTCAGTGACCGGCAAGGACGTGGCGCGGTGCGGCTACAAAATTTGCGGTTCGATACTGCTCATAGAATTCGTCGTATTTCTCGAGGATCTGGATGCGGCCGCTTGGTTGGACGAGGCCGATGGCGAAGTTGTAAGTTTTGAAGAAATAGTAGAAGTCTTGCAGCGTCGTATGCGTATCCAGATTGCAACCACCGAATTCGAACTGCACCAATTTCACAATACCGCGTTCAAACGTTTTATTACCGCCTTTGAGAACTGCCAATTCGTGCCCTTCAACGTCCATCTTGAGCAGATCGATCGCCGTCGTTCCGGTTTCCTCGACGACGCTGTCGAGGGTGCGGACCGTGACGGTTTCCACAACCTCAAGCTTGATGTTCATGTAATCGAGGCGGCGTTGTGAGAGCGACGCCAGTCCGGAAATGTCCTTGTCCTTGTAGAGGGGAAGTTCGGCCGCTTTGTCACTGAGTCCCACGGGATAGATTGTCACGGCCGGGTTCGCCGCAAGATTTTGCCGGAGGTGCACGAGATGACTAGCCGATGGCTCGAAGATCAGCGAGCGACCGCGTGGGAACACTTTCAGAAATTCTTGGGTGTAGGTCCCGACGTGACCGCCAACGTCGAACAACAATGGTTCGGACGCGGCGACAAGTTTCAGCACACCGAACTCGCCACTCGTGGCAATGTCGCCGCCCGCGCCCATGCCTTGCGCGGCGAGCAGCTGCTTGGCGATGATGACGGCTGTGTCAAATGACATCATGCCCGACGTCCGGTTCAACAGGTAGCGTGCAATCCGACGCGGCGTCATGTAGAATTTCCTTGAACGGCGAATGGCAGAGCTTGTGGTGCGACCAACACAAACGTTTCTGTTTCCAGCATACGCAGTGAAATCTCGGTCGCCGACCGAACTTCCGCATATCCTGGAACGCTGAATACCGAGTAACCATATTGTTTGGCGAACTCCAGCAGCCAACACTCGGCGACGCCGTAGGATGGCAGGTTAAGTCGGCTCCATTCCAGAACGATCGAGGGGTGCAATGCGGAGAGGCATGCCTTAGCTCCTGCGAGCGCGTCGCGTTCGCCGCCTTCGATATCGATTTTGATTGCCGAGATATTCGGGCGACCGAGATCGATCCAGACCTGATCGAGGGTCGCTACCGGCACCTTGATACCTCGCTTGCCGCCGCCGCGCCCGGTATCCCGCAACCCATCCATGGCACCACCCTGCGAGGTGTCCTCATAAAACGTGGCTTCGCCGATACTGCTACCCAGAGCCTTTGGGACAATAGTCCAGCGCTTATTGAAGCTGTTTGCAGCGTGCGTGCGATTTAAGTGCGTCAACGTCGCCGGCGACGCTTCCACCGAGATGACCCTGCAGTCGGGGCGGCTAGCGAGTGCGGCAACGGACATCAGGCCGATATTGGCGCCGACGTCGAGATAAACGGAATTGGGCGCCAGCAGGCGGTTCACCAAATTTACGATTTGCGGCTCATAGATTCCGCTCTCGCAGGCGAGGCGAAAAATCAGCGAGTCACGTGGAAAATGAACACGCGATCCGAAATACGGAAAAGAAAGATTCCCTGTAGGCCAAAGGCCCCAAGCAATACGTTTGGCATAAGCACGCGCCCTCATATTTAAGCGTTCCATATTCGGATGGAAGGATTGAGAAACAGGACGTCGCACTGGAGCAGTTCGCCAGCGTTTGACCAATATCCGAGTTCGAGCGCGCTCATGATGAAACCGCGCTTCATCATCATCGAGTGGATCTCGTGAAATACTGATGACCCCTCATAGAGAGGTCGAAATGACACTTCGACGTAAACCGCCGTGCTTCGCTTCAACGTTTCTGTCGCACCTGCGATAACAAGATGCTCCAGGCCCTGCACGTCTATCTTAATGATATCTATGGCGTCGTTCTGACCTCCAGCAAGCAGAGTATCAAGCTTTCTGACGGGGCGCCGGACGATTTCGGCTTCGCCATGCGTCCGCTCGGTCAGTTCGGCTGAAGATCCGTCGAGAGCGAGCGCTGAGGACATATCGGGGGCATTCGGAAAGATCTTCATGTCGATCTCACCGTCAAAATCTGACACCGCGTTGTCGACAATGCGGAAGTTTGACAATGACGGATCAGTCCTCATCGCGCGGACCAACCTTTCATTGGGCTCAATGAGTACCGCGCGCTTCACTTTACACAATTGGTCTAACCCAATTGTAAAATGACCCTTGTATGCACCGATGTCGATGACGCTGATTGGTCCCGAGTTGCGATAGCGCTGAAATAGGCAATGCGGCACACCCGAGATTTGACTATGAGGAATGCGCCAACGATCCAAAAGTGCAAACTTGAGCTTGTTTCGGAAAGTCTGAATCATGTGCGATTGTCATTCATAATATTCGCCTGTCCGCATTGAACCGACATGGGAAAAAAAGTGGACCCATAGCCCCATTCCTGTTTGAGCGGTTGGACACCGACCTCTGTCCCGGTCGGTTCGACCGACAGCGTCAGGCAATCTTCGAGACGGTCATAATAGGCTACGCCAGGGACGGTGAGATCAATGCTCACCGTATAGGTTCCGGCTGCTAATCGAGGAGCCGGCAAGTAAATCATAAGATCGCGAGTTCCTGCCTTGATCGATATCATGTCTCGCGAATCCAATGCTCCGATCGATCCAAAGCCCACAGGAACACCAAACGAGTCCTTCAACCGTAGATCGATACTTGTCGCAATATCTTTCCGCGCAAGCAGCTTAAGGGCGACGCGAACGCCAGCACCTTGGTTCGGTACATCGCTGTCATATTCGGCATTGGCGGAAATGACAGCCAGATCTGTTTTTATAACGTCACCGCGTTGAAAAGTACCATTTGAGGCCGCTCCCTGACTGTACTCTTTAAGTACCTCGCTGGCCGTTCCACGGTGAACGATCAAACCCTTTTCCAAATAAATTCCCGCCGTACACAGTGCGCTGACGGCTGAAAGATTGTGACTTACGAATAGTACCGTTCGCCCACTTGTGCCAATTTCGCTGATACGTCCGATGCACTTCTTCTGGAATTTGGCATCACCCACGGCGAGCACTTCATCGATGATGAGAATTTCCGGCTCCAAGTGCGCGGCAACGGCAAACGCGAGGCGCACCTGCATGCCGCTGGAATAGCGCTTGACCGGCGTATCGATGAACTTTTCGACGCCGGAAAAATCGACGATCTCATCGAATTTGCGCGCCACCTCGGCGCTGGACATCCCGAGGATCGCGGCGTTGAGGCGAATATTCTCGCGACCTGTCAGTTCCTGATGAAATCCCGTGCCGACTTCGAGCAGACTTGCGACCCGCCCGCGGATCTCAACACAACCTTTCGTCGGCGCCGTAATGCGCGAGAGAATTTTCAACAACGTCGATTTGCCGGCGCCGTTCCGTCCGATGATGCCCACCACCTCGCCGGGCTGGACCTCGAATGAAACATCCTTCAGCGCCCAGAAATGCTCCTCGCCCTGAACGGCCTCACCTCGACCGGTCAAGCGCTGCCAGGGCCGCTGGACGGAAGCCACCAATGATTCGCGGAATGTCTGCCCGGCGAGCGATTGCGCCCCTATCGAATACTCTTTCCAAAGCCCCTCGACACGTATTGCAGGATGACTCATGCGCGCCTCAAAATTGCCAGTGCCGCCGTCTGTATGCCTCTTAAGTTAACGATGCACATCAGCCCGATGCTGCTCTAACTTTTTGATCGGGCGGGCGCCAGCAAAATGCGCGCGCAGCCGAACTGCGATGCCGAGGCGAAACGCTTACGGCCTTTCAATTCAGGCCAGCTTGGACCGAGGCCCGTCATAAAAATCATCAGTAACACATTGTTATTGCAGTATTTTAAACGATTAGGCCTATCGTTTTAGCCCCAGCGCGCTCATCAACGACGCGACCAATATTCACCATTGACCGCGCCATGCGGCACCTTGCCATCAATCAATTCGCGGACCTGTTCGACCGTGTCGAGCGCCTGCGCCTCGATTGCCGGGGGCGTAAGGCCGCCAATGTGCGGAGTAGCAATGACGTTTGGAAGCGCGGCAATCGCAGGAGTTGGCATTTGATCGACCGCCCTGCCAACGTCGATGGCCGCCCCGCCGATCGTTCCATCGTTTAACGCTGCTATCAGCGCTGCTTCATCCACCAGATTGCCGCGCGAAACATTGATGAACACGGCGTCTCGCTTCATGCGGCGAAATGCTGCCGCGTTCATCAGATTTTCCGTCGCTTCAGTGGCGATTGCCAGGCAGACGACGTGATCGGCCTCTGCCAGTAATAGATCGAGTGGTACCTGCTGGAAACGCGCATCATCGACCCGAACATGCGGATCGGCGATCAGCACGCTCATACCGAGCGCAGCAACGATCGGCGCGAGCTGCATTGCAATATTTCCATAGCCGATGATGCCGATGGTGCTGCCAGACAGTTGACGCCCCATCCGCACCTGCGGCACTCGATCTCTGTGATAATCGTTTGCCGCGCGTGAAACCCCACGCGCCAAGTCGACGAGAAAACCCAACGTCAGTTCCGTAACGGACTCGACAAACCCCGGCTTTGCTCGCGTTATCAGCACCCCAACGCCAGTCGCCGCCCCGACGTCGATATTTCGAATGTCGACTGCACAGCGCAAGCACGCCCTGAGCTTGGGAAGCTTACCAAAAACCTCCGCCGGCATGGAAGTTAGGCGATCGGCAATGATCACATCGGCATCACGTCCCGCAGCAACGAGATCCTGCACAGCAAGGGGCGACGGCCCCTCATGCAGCAGCACTTGTGCGAGACTTCTCAACCCCTCCAGCGCACGCTCGCCGTAGTAGTTCGCTCGCATATCAGGCGTGTGTGTCAGCAGGATTTTCACAGCTTGCAATCCAATAGCAGGGTCAACTTCGCGCGCATCAAGGCCGATGTCGCAAGCACAGCCAGATACCCCGGCAGCAATCTCTTGTCTGCTTCGACAGGCCGGTGCTCACACTCGCGCCCTCGAACGGCAAGTACGCGCGGTCCTGCTTGATCCTAGCCAACGAGGCTAGCATCGGCGGTGAACTAAAGCGCTCCCGATCCGCAACCGCCGATAAATTTTGGAGCCTGCGTGCAACTGCAAGAGAGGTGCTTGCCAAGGTCCTCCCCGTTGTGCATAAGACGGCGTCGGCGCGCCGGTTGGCCGTTGAATAAGAATAGGACGCGGGTGTAGCTCAGCGGTAGAGCACGACCTTGCCAAGGTCGGGGTCGAGGGTTCGATCCCCTTCGCCCGCTCCAATTTCTCTAAGCAAAGTCAACGACATACAAAGGCCCGCCATTGAGCGGGCTTTTTGTTGTTTTGAGCTCGTTTCACGCTAATTGCACTGCCGGCGGCCGCCCAGGGGCTCTGCCGGCGATGAACTAACCAACCGCATTCGAGGGCTGTGGCCGGTCCATCCAAAATTGCGGATACTCGCAACTCGGGCAAAGGCCACTGGCATCGTTCCAGTTCTTGATATTGTTCCACGCGAACGCAAATTGATTTGAATCTTCCTCATCAAACCCCAGCGGATCCTCTGACGTAAACCGTCCCACCGCCGGGTCGTAGAATCTGGCGCGGTTGTAGTACTGGTTGACGCCGCCGCCGATCCATTCGCGGCCTTTCCAGCTGTAGGGCTGCCAGACGGATTCGACGACGCTCAGTCTTTTGCCATACGAATCATACTCGTAGCGGTTGACCGGCTGCGCATTGGCGTCGGTGACAAGGCGCACGGATCCTTCGGCGTCGGCGTGGTAGTAGTAGGTCTGACCGGTGCCGGGGATTGGATCGGCGCCGGCGGAGTAGATTTCCATGGCCAATGGCTGCTCGGCATTGGGCCCATGTACGTTTAGAGTGGCGCTTCGGATGCCCACACGACGTCCGCACGGCGCGCCCAGCGGGGCGTGCCGAACACGGTGCGGCGTTCCAGTACCACATCGTCGCCGTCGTAGTAGCGATGGGCCTCGCCGATGGCGGCGTCCGGAAGGTTGACGGTGAACAGCCGGTTGTAAGCGTCGTAGTAAAAGAAGCTGGAGGCCCCGCCGGACACGCCCACCGAATCCAGCCGCGACTGGTTGAAGATGCCCTGCCATAGCTTATTACCCAGAAAACGCCATCGCCTCATTGGACGCGTATTCCGCCTGCCTAGGTGGAATTAAATCCCGGGTTGTTTCGCTCATCAAAATCAACTGGAAACTTGGTTTCTCCATCAAAATCGACCCCATCAAACGTGACGGCATCAAACTGCGCATTGAGAAGGTTTGCGCCTTGAAGTGCTGTTGTGCCGCCAACGTTGTCCCGCGAAAATCTCACGTTTCTCAATTGCGCTCCTGTGAAATCAGCTCCCTTAAAGCAAGCCCCCTTGAATTAAACATTGTTCAAGCATGCGTTTCTGAAGGAATTATTCAAACCTGTGATACCGTAGAACTCCACATTTAAAAGGATAGATTCACTAAAATCCGCTCCCATCATAATGTCACCAAAAAAACGAACCGACGTTAAGGAGGCATGAACAAGGTTGCTATCATCAAATGAGCACAATTCGAAGTCGATTTCTTTAATTATTACACCCGCCATATCCAAATTATCAAACACGGCGCCAGACACGAGGGGGAAGCCATTGTCTTCGCTGAATCGGTGCGAGGTAATTTTTGTCACCAGTGCGCCAGTTCTCGTGATCAGACTTATCAAAGAAGCCATTTGGGTCGCTTTCTACTACAGTTGATCCAAACGTTTGTAGAATTCGATCCATAGCCTCCGAATTATGCGTCGATGACCTAGTCGGGAGCTCCGGTCTGGGCCAGGGCCAAACTCGGGTAGCTTGCAAGCGTCCTGTTTTAAATCCTTCTCGCGCTTGATAATTTGATCCATGATGTTGTTTAGCTTGTCTGTGGGCCAACCTGCGTTGTGTACCCACTCTCCCAAAGCTCCTACAGCATAGGAGTAAAGGCCTTCGACTTCGAAGTTGTAAACCCGGCGCGGGCTGTGCTCCAGGTCGATGGAAATTACGGTGAGGAAGTCTGTGGTTGGGGAATGAATCAACCCTTTCTCAATGACGGCGCCGTTGAGCGCAGTGCGCACTCTATCTCCGGGTTTCAAGTAGCGCACGATCTTCCAGGCGCCGCCAGGGGCGATGTGAAGAATTGTCGGATCGTTTGACCCGTTGTCGTCTGCTGCCAACAGAAGAGGAGGCTGATTCTCATTCGCCGCGAGTAAGTAGGGATGATTGCCCGTGACCGTCGTCGTCGAATGTTTTCCAGCCGCATCGCTCAGGATGAGCCGGTAGACGTCACCCACCGCGATGCGCGAAGAAAGTCCCACCACCGGTTTCAACACCGGCGCGATGGTGATTGGATCCCAAGCCAGCACCTGCTCGCCGACTTCGATATCCTTGATCTGCTTCAGGCCCTCCTTGATCCAGACCATCGTATCGCCGTCGAAGGAATTCGGTGCCTTGCACGTTGCCGGCTTGGGTTTGGGTCGCCCGAACTTCGGTGTCACGCCGCAACTTGCAGCATCGACGGCCAGTCCGGCCAAGTTTTCGATGTTCGGATCATCCGCGAGAGCAACCGCATCCGAAACGATGTAGAATGCACACGCAATGCGGCCCGCGATTGTCGAGAGAGTAGCTAGATTGCCAGCTTGAAGAGCAACGGCGGTTGAGAGGTACCCCTCCGTTGACGACCACTCTATTCGGATGCGACGAAGCGCGGCACAGTGACGATGGTTGATCGTCACTGGAGTAGGTCCGTGCCTACGTCTGCACATAAGACTACTCGGGAATTTTCGGCGCTTTCGGCGCGGCGGGTGTGGTCGAGCGAGGCCGATTTTGCAACGCTGTTCGCGGCCGCTCCTTCGCCGGCCAACGGCTTGACATTGTGCAGAGGCTCGCTTGGCGCGGGTGCACACAATGATGTCGCGGCCATCGCGCGCCGCTTTGCCGAGCGCGCCCACTTCGTCCATCTGTGCAACGTCAGACGTCATCGCCTGGACCCCGGTCTGACGCGGGCTGGAACCGCTCAAGCGATGGAGAGTTGCAGGGTACCCACAATTCATTACACGGGAAAGATCCGGTGAAGCTTTTCGAATGTCAGAAATGCGCCAATCTGCTGTATTTTGAAAACACGTCGTGTGAAAAATGCGGTTCGTTGGTTGGCTATCTCGCCGACCAGCAGCTGTTGAGCGCAGTCTTGCCCGCCGGCAATCATTGGACGGCACTTGCACACTCCAAAGTGCCGTATCGTTTCTGTGCCAACTGGGAAAATCGTGCATGCAATTGGCTGATCACCGTTGCGTCAGCGAATCCCTACTGCCGCGCCTGTCAGCACAACAGCACCATCCCCGACGTAACCGATCCTCATAATCACGCATTGTGGGTGAAGATGGAGACGGCCAAGCGTCGGCTCTTCTATTCACTCATCAAGTTGCGCCTCCCTCTGCCGTTGCGCAAAGACGAATGCCCGGAACCCCTTGAGTTCGATTTCCTGAATGATCCCGCCGATCGCCAAGTCATGACCGGCCACGACAGCGGCAAGATAACGATTGCCCTTCGTGAAGCCGACGACGCTGAACGCGAGAGACTTCGCGTCAACTTGCACGAGCCCTATCGCACCCTGCTAGGACACTTCCGACACGAAGTGGGTCATTTTTACTGGGATCGGTTAGTCAGGGATGATAACCGCCTGGAAGGATTTCGTGACGTCTTTGGCGACGAACGCAAGGACTATGCTGCAGCGCTCGCCGCTTACTACACTTCGGGACCGCCTGCGGACTGGCAGAAAAGTTATGTCAGCGGCTATGCCACCATGCATCCCTGGGAAGATTTCGCCGAAACCTGGGCGCACTACCTTCATATCGTCGATACCCTCGAAATGGGCTTTGCCTTTGGCATGACGATCTCGCCGCGACTGAAGAACGAACACGGAATGAATGCCAAGATCGCTCGCGATCCGTACGCCATGACGACTATCGATGAACTTTTGGCCGCGTGGCTGCCCATTACCTTTGCCGTTAACAGCTTAAACCGCACGATGGGCCAGCCAGACCTCTATCCTTTTATCATTTCGCCTCCCGCTGCCCGCAAGCTCGATTATATAAGGTCGCTGGTTCAAACCGGTGCCGGGGTCACGACGTGGCGCACGAAAGTGAGCGATAGCCTAAAAAAATTGCACATCCGAAGCTGACGGCTATAATTTAAACATGACAACGCAAGCGGTCGGGATCTAGTATCGTACTCGGCGTGAACTTTTTGGATCCCCCGATGGCGATAATTGCGGCCTTCAAGCACCCTGATTCTGTATCTGCCCTTGACGGATATGATCCGCGCGAATTCTTCTGCGAGCTATTAGGGGCGGACAAGCAGCCGAACCAACTCGTGGCACCCCTTTGGCATTCTCTGCAGACCAGCGATCTGGGTCTACTTCGGCAACGCGCGGCCGACGCCGAGCGCGAGTTGTTTAATCTTGGTATCACATTCACAGTCTATACCGATAAAGATGCCATCGACCGGATCTTACCATTTGACGTCATCCCTCGGGTCCTGTCGGCAACCGCGTGGGCCACAATTGAATCCGGCGTCATACAGCGCGTCAAGGCGCTTAACCTGTTTCTGCATGACGTCTACCATGATCGCAAGATTTTGAAGGATGGTGTCGTTCCTGCCGATCTGGTGCTCAAAAACAGTTGCTACCGGCCGGAAATGATCGGGGTTGATCTCCCCTGCGGCACATACATCCACATCAACGGTACAGACATCGTGCGCGATCGCGCAGGCGAATTTCTCGTGCTCGAGGATAACGGCCGAAGCCCGTCTGGCGTATCCTACGTGGTCGAGAACCGACATCTCATGCAGCGCGCTTTCCCCGATCTGATGCAAGGCTTAAAAGTGCGTCCGGTTTCCGACTACGGCGAACGCCTGCTCATCAAGTTGCGAGAGGTCGCACCACCCGGTGTCGACAACCCCTGCGTCGTTCTGCTGTCGCCCGGCATTTACAATTCGGCTTACTTCGAGCACGTGTTTCTGGCCCGAGAAATGGGCGTTCCGCTTGTCGAGGGACGCGATTTAATCGTCGAGAACGACCGCGTTTACGCCTACACGATCGGCGGGTTAGAGCCGGTCGATGTCATCTACCGTCGCATCAATGATGATTTCCTCGACCCGGAAGCGTTCAATCCTACTTCAATGCTCGGGGTACCGGGTTTGCTGCGGGCGGCTCGCCAAGGCAGAGTCACTCTTGCCAATGCGATCGGCACCGGCGTTGCCGACGATAAGGCGGTTTACGCGTTCGTGCCTCGCATCATCAAATACTACCTCGATGAAGACCCCATCTTGGCGAATGTCCAAACCCACATTTGCGGCGAGCCGGACGGCCTCGCCTATACCCTGGCCCATTTGGATCGGCTTGTTTTGAAACCGGTTGGCGAATCCGGCGGCTACGGCATCGTTGTCGGCCCAAAGTCAACCAAGGCGGAACTTGCTGATGCCGCTGATAAACTTCGCGCCGATCCAGCAAATTTTATCAGCCAACCCATGATTGATTTGTCTGTGACGCCCACATTGACGGAAACCGGAGCTCAGCCGCGGCATGTCGATTTGCGCCCCTATGCAATAACTGGGCGCGACACTTGGGTGCTGCCCGGTGGGCTTACGCGTGTCGCGCTCAAGGAAGGTTCGATCATCGTCAATTCGTCGCAAGGTGGCGGCACCAAGGACACTTGGGTGCTGGTGGACAACACGTGAGGCTTCTTTCTCGCAATGCGGAATGCCTTTTCTGGTTGGCGCGGTATCTCGAACGCGTAGCCAGCCTCGCCCGTATTGTCGAAATGCAATCGTCGTTCGGTGGTTACGACAGGGACCGGGGCTGGAATTGGCTGCTCACACTTCATACCGATGAGGCGCGGTTTCGCGAACGTTTCGAGCCGGCCGCCGATACGATCATCGCCTTCTACTTAACGGACGTCGCAAACCCAGGGTCGATCCGCTCGTCGACCCGTTGGGCCCGCGAAAATGCACGCGCCTTGCGTCCATTCATTCCGTTGGAAATGTGGGCGCAATTGAATGTTTTTCACAGCATGATCGAACGCGTCAATGCCGAAGACATCAGGCTTTCGCAGTTGCCGCGCACCTGCGCGCAAATCCGCGCCGGCTGTCTGGCCCAGATTGGTATCGCCGAGAGCACACTATACCGCGACGAGGGTTATGAATTTTTCAAACTCGGGCTTATGATTGAGCGCGCCGACCAGACCAGCCGCTTGCTCGACGTCAAATTCGCGCAGAATGCGACGACGGGCGCTAGTACCGACCAATCCGACGATTTCGTGTTTTGGTCGACGATCCTGCGTACCGCGGCTGCCTATCAGGTCTTCCACCGTTTGGAGCCGGCCGGTGCTGATGCCCAACGTGTTGCTCGCTTCCTGGTCTTCAATCCGAGCCATCCGCGCGCCATCGGGTTTTGCGTTCGCTCGATGACTGACGCGTTGGAAATGCTGCGCCGAGGCTTTGGACTTCACACGACCAATGTGTGCCTCGAAGCGTGCGAAGTATTGACGGAAGGTTTGCATACGGCTGCTCGCGATCCCGCCTTGCACCTTCGCCTGCACGAATTCAACGACTGGGTTCAACAATCGCTGATCGGATTGACCGCCGAAATCGATAATGCCTTTTTCCGCAAGCGAATGCCGGCGTTGGCCGCAGAGTCGACGGACGCGCCGATTGGCTCGAAGTCACCGCCAGATGTTGCACCAGTATCGCAGTCACAAAAACAGACACAGACACAGACTCAGGACCAAAAGCAGTCTTGAATTAATTCAGCCCATCACACCGTGCGACGTTCGATGGTGTCGAACGCCGCTGCCAGCGAGGACTTGATGACATTGCATGCGGCCCTGACGCATCGAACCAAATACACTTACGATCGGCTCGTCTCGCTCGCCCCGCATACGATCAGGCTTCGTCCAGCACCGCATTGCCGCACGCCAATCCTGTCGTATTCCCTGCGTATCGAACCAGCCCAGCATTTTTTGAACTGGCAGCAAGATCCTTTCGGCAATTTCCTGGCCCGTATTATCGTGCCTGAAAAGACTTCCTCGTTCGAGGTCACGGTCGATCTGGTTGCCGATCTTGCGGTGATCAATCCATTCGATTTCTTCGTCGAAGACAGCACGCAGAGCTGGCCCTTTAGCTATGATCCCGATCTTGCCGGCGAACTCAAGCCCTACCTTGAACCGACTGCCGGCGGCGCGCTGCTTGAGCGCTACATGGCCAAACTCGACCGCACGACGAACGGTACGTCGCTCGATTACATCTGCGACCTTAACCGTCTATTGTCGCAACAAATAAAATATCTGATCCGCATGGAACCAGGCGTTCAGACGCCGGATCAGACATTGAAAAATGGTTCCGGTTCATGTCGCGACACCGGCTGGCTGCTGGTGCAGATCTTGCGCCGCCTGGGCCTCGCAGCCCGGTTCGTGTCCGGCTATCTCATCCAGCTTAAACCCGATGTCAAACCTCTTGAGGGTCCCGCTGGTGCCGACATAGATTTTACCGACTTGCATGCCTGGGCAGAAGTCTATTTGCCCGGTGCCGGCTGGATTGGCCTTGATCCGACCTCCGGGTTAGTCGCAGGCGAGGGGCACATACCCTTGGCCGCCACCCCCAGTCCATCGAGTGCGGCCCCAATTTCCGGCGCCCACGACGAAGCCGAGGTCGAATTCGAATTCGACATGTCGGTTAGCCGCATGCGGGAAACTCCCAGGGTTACGAAGCCCTATAGTGACGAGCAATGGACCGAGATCGTATCAGCCGGCAACGTCGTCGACGCGCGGTTGAAAGCTGGCGACGTGCGATTGACGATGGGCGGCGAGCCGACGTTTGTGTCGATCGACGACGTCAATGGCGCCGAGTGGAACAATGCGGCCGTCGGCCCAACGAAACAACGCTTCGCCGAAGATCTCGTGCGTCGCTTGACCCAGCATTTCGCTCCCGGCGGCATGCTTCACTACGGACAAGGCAAATGGTATCCCGGCGAACAGTTGCCGCGCTGGTCATATGCCGTTCATTGGCGCACCGATGGCGAACCACTGTGGGTCAATCCGGATCTTATCGACCGCGAGCAGCCACGCGCGCCCGCAACGATCGCCGAAGCTGAACGCTATTCGGCGGAGTTGTGCCGCAATCTCGGGCTGCCGGTCGATGCACCGATCGCGGCCTTCGAGGATCCCGGCTATTTTGCACTGGTTGAACAGAAACTGCCGTTGGGCATCGATCCGCGCGACAACAAACTGGAAGATCCCGCCGAGCGCGCGCGCCTCGTCGCAGTGTTCAACCGTGGTCTCGGCAAACCAACGGGATACGTCTTGCCGATCCAGGCTTGGCAGTCTCGTGATCTTGGTCGGAGATGGGTAACCGAGCGCTGGAAGTTTCGTCGCGAGCGGCTGTATCTGGTTCCAGGCGACTCGCCGGTCGGCTTCCGGTTGCCTCTCGGCACTTTGCCATACATCGCGCCCATCAACTATCCCAGCGTCGAGCCGGCCGATCCATTCGCTGCGATCGAACTCTTACCCGATAGGGAGGCCTTGCAACGGCGGCGTCGCGCCGAGGCATTGCAGCCGTCCCCCGCATCTGCAGACGCTGCCAATGAGGTCGTCGGTGCCGTTCGTACGGCCCTCGTCATCGAGCCACGCGATGGCCATTTGTGCGTTTTCCTGCCTCCGGTCGAGGACGCAGCCGATTATGCAGCCCTGGTCGGTGCACTGGAAGCGGCGGCTGAACACGTAGCCCTGCCGGTTCGGCTCGAGGGTTACGCGCCCCCTCCTGATCCGCGTCTCAATGTCATCAAGGTGACGCCCGATCCCGGCGTCATCGAGGTCAATATCCATCCGACGAAGGACTGGCCAACCCTCGTTGAAACGACCACCGTTCTCTATGAGGCCGCGCGTCAGACACGGCTGGGCGCAGAAAAATTCATGCTAGATGGCCGTCACACCGGCACTGGCGGCGGCAATCACATCGTACTCGGCGGCACAACGCCTGCCGACAGTCCTTTCTTGCGCCGTCCTGACCTGCTGGCCAGCGTCATCACCTACTGGCAAAATCATCCGTCGTTGTCCTATCTGTTTTCCGGCTTGTTTATCGGGCCGACGAGCCAGGCACCGCGCCTCGATGAGGCCCGCACCGATCAACTGTACGAACTTGAGATCGCCCTTCACGAGGTTGCATCCAAGGCAGGCCAGCCGACACCGCCATGGTTGGTTGACCGCATCTTCCGCAATCTGCTTGTCGACGTCAGCGGCAACACACATCGGGCCGAAATCTGCATCGACAAATTGTATTCGCCAGACAGTCCCACCGGTCGACTAGGCCTCGTCGAGTTCCGCTCGTTCGAAATGCCGCCGCATGCCCGCATGAGCCTTGCCCAGCAATTGCTTGTTCGCGCGCTTATCGCCTGGTTCTGGGAGGTGCCCTACCGGCGTCCGCTCGTCCGCTGGGGCACAGCTTTACATGATCGTTTCATGCTGCCGCATTTCGTCAAGGCTGACTTCCATTCGGTAGTCGATGAATTGCGCGCCGCGGGCTTCCCCATGCAGCACGAATGGTTCGAACCCCATTTTGAATTCCGTTTCCCGCTTTGCGGCACCATCGAACGAGCAGGGATCACCCTGGAAATTCGGCAAGCGTTGGAGCCTTGGCACGTGTTGGGCGAGGAAACGGCGGTCGGCGGAACTGCGCGTTACGTCGACAGCTCCCTCGAACGCCTCGAAGTCCGCGTCAAGGGTGACACTCAGGGACGCCATGTGGTCTCCTGCAACGGCTACGCGCTTCCGCTCGCCTCGACGGGCACCTTTGCCGACGCCGTCGCCGGCGTCCGCTTTCGCGCTTGGCACCCGGCTTCCGTGCTCCATCCCACGATCAAGCCGCACGTGCCGCTGACGTTCGATATCGTCGACACATGGTCCGGCCGCTCGATTGGCGGTTGCCGCTATCATGTCGCCCATCCTGGCGGCCGCGGCCTCGACGTGTTACCGGTTAATTCCTTCGAAGCCGAAGGGCGACGCCTCGCTCGTTTTGAGGCGATGGGTCACAGCCCCGGTCCTGCGAGCGTAAAACGGACAGGCGTGCATCCTGACTTTCCTTTGACGTTGGATATGCGTCGGACGCCATGAGCGATGCGCCGCGTGACAAAGTTGCAACAGACAACTGGTGGAATAGGCTGACCGGCTGGTACGTTCCGGCGAATGGAGAGACACCTGTGCTGCCGAACACAGGCGCTGTCGACCCCGCGACTAGGAGCCAAGACCAGGTCACGAATAGCATGGCAGCAGCCACATCTCACTCAAAGCGGGCTAGTCCATCGTCAGAAGTCGTTGCTGGTTATACCGCGACGTCGGCATTCGATGAATTGCTCGCCAGCGACGGAGCGATCCGGCCTCACTGGCATCAGCTGTTGGCAGGTCTTCAGTCTCTATCCCACGAACAGCGCATCGACCGTATCGAGCGCATCAACCTGCGGGTGCGCGAAACCGGTATTGCCCACGACGTGTTTGCCGATCCAGCTCGCAACCTGCAGCCCTGGCATCTCGATCTCGTTCCGCTCATTTTCCCACCCGAGACTTGGCAGGGCATCGAAACGGCGGTGATGCAGCGCGCCCGTCTGCTCGAAGCCATGCTTGCCGATATCTACGGACCGCAAGCCACATTGGCGCGTGGCTTGATCCCGCCACAGCTTCTCTTCAGCGACCCTGCTTATTTGCGCCCCTGCCACGACATTGTTCCCAGTGCTGGCCGCATCCAGTTTCTCGCCGTGGATCTGGCGCGCAGCGTCGATGGTACTTGGCGCGTCGTCGACACCCATGTCGAGACACCTGCGGGTATTGGCTACGCTCTCGCCAATCGCACCGTACTTACCCATGTCTCCGGTGACCTCTTCAGCGACAGCAAGGCGATGCGCCTTGCGCCCTTCTTCCAGCAGCTGCAGGACTCCCTCGCACAGCGCATCCAGCGGCCCGATCCAACAATAGCGCTGTTGACCCCCGGCCCGCGCCACAACGATTATTTTTCGCACGCCTACCTGGCTCGTTATCTCGGCTACCTGCTCGTCGAAGGTGAAGATTTGCGCGCCGAAAAAGGGCAAGTTTTCCTGAAGACGATCGATGGCTTGCACGCCATTGATCTTATCGTACGCAGCGTCGCCGGCGCATCCTCCGATGCCCTTGAACTCGACCCCTCCGGTTTTCTCGGCCCTGTCGGCCTCGTCGATTCCGTACGCCGACGGCCCAATCTGGTCGTCAATGCGCTAGGCACCGCAGTGGTCGAAAATCGCGGGCTTGGCAGTTACCTGCCGCAACTGTGTAAAGAGTTGCTGGGCGAAGACTTGGCTATCTGGGACGTCAAGAAATGGTGGCTGGGCGATCGCGCCGTCGGTCGGACTGTGATCAAAGACCTCGATCGATATTTTATCCGCCAAGCTTTCGAACAGACGGCGCGTCCTGGTCGTGCGGCCCCCGCGCGTGATCCGCTCAAGTTGTCATCGGCCGAGCGCGCCGCGTTGATTGCCGAGATCGAGTTCAACGGCTCCGGCTTGGTTGCCGAAGAAAAGACACTGTTGGGAACCACTCCGTCGTATGGCGCTAATGGGCTGGAACCCAAACCCTATGCCGTGAGAATTTTTGCGACGGCCGTTCCCGGTGGCTTTGCGGTCATGCCCGGTGGTCTCGCCATGACCGTCGATCCCGGCGCGTCAATGGCATTGACGGCGTTCGACGGCGCTTCGCGAGACGTTTGGGTTCTTTCCAACAACGCACAGCCGGTCTTCAAAAGCTTGTGGCGCCCTACAATTGAGGCGGCCCAAGTGCAACGCAGCCCACGCGAGTTGCCCAGCCGTGCCGCCGACAATCTGTTCTGGCTCGGTCGCTACGTCGAACGTGCCGACTGGACGTTGCGCACACTTCGCAACTGCCTTGGCCGCATGGAAGACGACAGCGGCATGCGCCAGAACCTGCAACTCGCGCGCGCCCTACTGGTCGAACTTTTGGAGCGTGACGGCGCTCCCCCAGTGACGGTACCCGCAGGCCTGGACGAGACGCGCGTCATCGCCCATTTGTCGCGCGCATTGATGACGGCGACCGATCGCGCATATGCCCTGCCGCCAACACTGGGCCACATTCATCGCATTGCCAGCCTGACCCGAGACCGCCTGTCACAGGAGGCTTGGCGCACGCTGAACGAATTCTACATCGGTCGCCACTGGCAGTCGGGTGCCCTGCCTCAATCGATCGGTGAATCGCTTGATCTGATCGATGCCGGTCTCGCCGCTGTTGCCGCCTTCAGCGGTCTCACGCACGAAAACATGACCCGCAACCCCGGTTGGTCTTTGCTGGACATCGGCAGGCGGATTACGCGCGCGCGCCATCTCAGTCGCATGCTCTTGACGCTCTTTCAGGTCCATCAATCAGACGAGGACGACAGCACGCGAGCCGCCTTCGCGCTCGAAATGGCCGATTGCTTCATTACCTATCGCTCCCGCTATCGGCTCAATCCGCTGATGATACCGGTGCTCGACCTTTTGATCGTCGATGAAAACAATCCACGCAGTCTCGGCTTTCAGTTCGCAGCGCTTTCACGGCATATCGATATGCTGCCGCAGGCCGATAGCGGCAGCGGGCGTACCGAGGTTCAGAAGTTGGCTCTATCAATGCTCAATGACGTGAATTTAGTCGATATAGCTCGCTTGGTTGAAGTCGATTCCGATGCTCGGCGCACCGGCTTGATCTCTTTTCTCGAGCAGCAGGTCGTTCGCTTGCCGCAATTGTCGGACGCCATTACCCGTCGCTATTTCAGCGTGGTGGAAAAGGACCCGAAATGGGTTAGGGCGCGCTCGCGGCAGGAAACATGAAATTCGAAGTCTCGCACCGCACCAAGTACAGCTATCGCGTCCCCGTCGTGCAATCCTATCATCTCGTTCATTTAAAACCGCGGCAGTCGGCCGCACAAAGCGTAGCACATCACAGTCTGTTGATTGAGCCGGCCCCTGTCGCAAGCACAGAGGTCATCGACTATTTCGGCAACACTGGAACGCTCTTGCGCATCGAGGATGAGCACACTGAGTTCATCGTTCACGCCCGCAGCACAGTTGAAATCCATCCGCCTGTCGCGCCCGATTTGCGGCTAAGCGCCGCGTGGGAAGGGGTGACCACTCTTGCCAGCGCAGAAAGCGGACCCCTTGAAGTTAACGTCTTGCAATTCACCTGTGCCTCGCGGCACGCCCCGATCTCTGCGGAGTTGGCTGATTTCGCGCGTGCCTCGTTTCCGGCGCAACGCCCCATCCTTGCTGGCGCGATGGATTTGACACGCAGAATTTTCACCGAATTCATCTTCGATCCAAAGGCGACGGACATCTCCACGCCCGTTGCTCGTGTGCTCGCCTCCAAACGCGGCGTCTGTCAGGACTTTGCGCACCTCGCCATCGCGTCGCTCCGCTCGCTTGGCCTTCCGGCTCGCTACGTCAGCGGCTATTTGATGACGCGACCGCCTCCAGGACAGGTGAAACTCAGGGGCGCCGATGCCTCACACGCTTGGCTGTCGGTCTGGTCGCCGGACGCGGGCTGGGTCGATTTCGATCCGACCAATGGTGTAATTCCAGTCGGCGAGCATATTACCCTCGCCTACGGCCGCGACTACGAGGATATCAGCCCGGTCAGCGGTGTCATTCTTGGCGGCGGCGAGCAATCGATTTCCGTTGCCGTTGATGTCGAGATGATTAGGTAAAGACTTGTCGGTGCCTCGGCTTACGATTTCGACAATCGGTAGCCACGTCTGCACTGGAAATAACCAAGCGCACTATTCCAGCGCATCCATCACCACTTTGCCGAGCCGTGCGCCACTATCGAAGGCATGTTCTGCCATCCGGCCCAGACACCAATCGCCGGTCACCCCGACCATATCCTCGGACGAAAACAGGAACGTCTCGCCAAGCGACGTCTCCACCAGGCCATGTTTCCACAGATAGGCCGACATCTGCGCCGGACGCGTCGGCGGCAATCCCAGCGCGTGGCTGACTTCGGCCCATAAATCTTCGGCGACAGCCTCCGGATCTGCATCCTCCGTCTCGCGGCTCCATGCCGGCGAAGCGTGGATCAAAACCTGATCGCCCTTCGACGCCCGTCCAGGTTTCGCGTTGTTGCGCGATACCCAGCGGATCACTTCGCTCATATCTGAATAGACGTCTTTGTCCGGCAACAGCTTCGAGTCGAGCCGCACCATAACCGCCCAGCACGGCGACATGCGCACGCGCGTAATCGGGTCCGCAAGTTTCTCGATCCGGCCTAGCAGCAGCAAGGCTTCTCGCGCCGGCACCGCACAGACGACCGCATGAAACGGCCCCGCGCGCGACTCGTCTTCAAACCAGAGATTCCAACCCTTGTCCCCGCGCTTCATGGTATGGACGCGGCGGCTTGTATGGATGCGCACACTTTCGGCCAGCGGCCGCAGAATCGAACTCATGCCCGGCGTACCGACGAACCATTGCTGCATCGTCGGCGTGGCCTCGCCGTTGAGGCCGCGCGGCGCCCACGCCGTGGCGTAGCCGGAACCGACGAGTTCATCGACGTATTTCTGAAAGCTTGAACTGCGCACCGTCACATATTGCGCGCCGGTATCGAACGATGCCGTTCCCAACCGCATCGTGGCCATACGACCACCGATAATCCGATCCTGCTCAAAAACCTCGACGTAACAACCTGCGCGCCGCAGCACACGCGCCGCCGACAACCCCGCCAATCCCGCTCCGATCACTGCCACTCGATTGGTCACGTCGCGCACCGGGCAGCAAAAGCTGCTACCGCGCCCTCAAGCGTACGGACGCCCCGTCCGCCTCCAGGCGCGTGATTGATTAACTAACATCTACCGGCAAAATAGTTAATAACTCGATTACGGCAAACTTTAAAACTGCCTGATCTATCAAATTGGCAATAGAACCCAGTAATCAAGATCGAGCACGACGCCTTCGACTGTGCTGGGATCGGCGACATGCTGCATCAGGCTGGTTGAAGGCACGTCTTTTGTTGCGATCGTCCTTAGTCTGAGCGCCCCCACATCCCTGCGGTTGCCGACATTGGCTGCCTCGATGACCTCACTCATCGCATAGACCGTATCACCGGCGAATAGAGGCGCGACATGGCGACCGCTGTTGATGGCTGCAATCTTGAAGGCGTTGCCCAGGCCATTGAACGAGAGTGACCGGGCCAGCGAAATGACGACGCCGCCATAGATCAAGCGTTTGCCGAACCGGGTCTGCTTTGCCGCGAACCCGTCGAAGTGCACCTTCGCGGTATTCTGGTATAGCCGGGTGGCCAGTTGATGCTCGGCCTCCTCGACCGTTATGCCATCGACATGATCGATCCGTTCGCCGACGGCATAATCTCCAAACCGGTACGGCGATCCGCTGGCGTCAAAATCGTAGGCCGCCGTGTCGATCTTCGGCAGGCACGCACCGAGCACATTCGGGCTGACCTGTGCCGCCAGTTTCGGTGCGACGGATTGCGGGGCCGGCGCATCGCGCCGCAGTTTCCGCACCATCACCCAGCGCACGAAACTCAGCACGATCTCGCCATGCTGATTGCGTCCGACCGTGCGCACGTGCACGACGCCCGTTTCACCGTTAGAATTTTCCTTGAGCCCGATCACTTCAGACCGTGACGACAAAGTATCGCCCACCGACACGGGTTTGACGAACCGGCATTCGGCATAGCCGAGATTGGCCACCGCGTTGAGCGAAACGTCCGGCACCGTTTTGCCGAAAACGATATGGAACACCAGCAGATCGTCGACCGTTGCGTGCGCCAGCCCAATCGATTTCGCAAACGCATCGGACGATTGCACGGCAAAACGGTTGCCGTAGAGCGCCGTGTAGAGCGCCACGTCACCACCCGTGACCGTGCGCGGTGTAGCGTGTACGATTTCCTGACCCATCCGGAAATCTTCGAAAAAATTGCCGCGGTTTGTCTTGGCTGAAAGTATTTTTGGCGAAGAAGTATCGGTCATGCGGACACCGGTAAGTGTAAACAATTGCAACCAGACAAAAAAAGCTACGTTTGCGCAGCAATGACGTCGGCGATCGCCACCGTACGCCGCGCCATTTCGGCATGCAGCAATTCGACCATCTTGCCGTCGATCGTAATCACGCCTTTGCCGACATTCGCAGGGATATCAAACGCGGCAATAATCTTGCGCGCCCAGACGACCTCGTCGATCCCGGGCGCGAACACTTCGTTAGCCGCCCCAATTTGATCTGGATGTATCAGCGTTTTGCCATCGAAGCCAAGCATTCGGGCCTGGTGGCACTCCGCCGACAAACCCGTCAGATCTTTGAAATTGTTGTAAACGCCATCCAGCACCATCAACCCGAACGCGCGCGCCGCCGTTACTGACGCCGACAGCCAGTACAGCGCTGCGGTCCGCGATGTGTCCAGTTCGACGCGTGTCTCCTTCACCAGATCATTGGTCCCCAGCACAAGGCACGTCAGCCGTGCACCTGCATGCCGCGCCGCGCCCGCGAGTTCACGCAGATTGAGGATGGCCAGCGGCGTTTCCACCATCGCCCACAGCGCCAGGGTATCTGGCGCGCCCGCCCGACGTAGCGCGTCCGTCGCCCGCTCGATGTCACGCGCATCATTCGGCTTGGGCAACAGCACCGCGTCCGGTTTGGCCGCCGCCACCGCGGCCAGATCCTCCGCCCCCCACGGCGTATCCAGCGCGTTGATGCGGATGACCACCTGCCGACGACCGAAGCCACCCGCCGCCACTGCCGCGCACACTTGCCGTCGCGCCGTGTCTTTCTGCTCGGGCGACACCGCATCCTCCAGGTCGAGGATGACCGCATCGGCGGGCAGGCTTTTCGCCTTTTCGAGCGCCCGCGCGTTCGAACCGGGCATATAAAGCGCGCTGCGCGTAGGGCGAAACGACATGGATAAGCTCTCGTGCTATAACTGAAACTATGTCAGCCCTTCGCATTCAATGGCGCCAGAGGCAACTATAACCCAGCAAGAAGACGCACATATCCTATGGCACGCATTCTCGCTCTTTCGTCCCAGGTCGTCAGTGGCTACGTCGGCCTTTCCGCTATCGTGCCGGGCCTGCAACGCCTCGGCCATGAAGTCCTGCCTATACCCACAATTTTACTTTCGAACCATCCAGGCCAGCAACCAGCCAAAGGATCTCGCATCGAGCCGGCTGTACTGGAAGAAATTATCGCCGCGCTGGAAACCAATGGCCGCCTCACACCCCTCGACGCGATCCTCACCGGCTACCTGCCTACCGCGGCCCACGTTGCCGTCGCCGTTGCCGCTGTGACACGTTGCCGGCACCTCAACAAGAAACTCGTCGTCTTGTGTGATCCCGTCATTGGCGACGATCCGAAAGGCGTTTACATCGATCAGGCAGCAGCCGTAGCAATCCGCGACCATTTACTCAACAGCGCAGACATTCTCACTCCGAACCGTTTTGAATTGTCCTGGCTGAGCGGCCTCCCCGTCACCGACGCCGCGACTGCCATCGTAGCGGCGCGCAGCCTCAACCGACCACTCATCATTGCAACCTCGATTCCGATCTCGGGTGAACAACTTGCCACACTTGCTGTCACTCCCGATACGGTGGCAATCGCGAGCGTCTCGCGCCGAACCTTCGCACCCAATGGAACCGGCGACCTGCTTGCCGCCTTGTTCCTTGCACGCTATCTGGAACCAACGGCTACAGTTGACGACGCTCTGTGTTGGTCTGTTGCTGAGGTTGAACGCGTATTGGTCGCCAGTAGCGGTCGCGCCGAGCTGCATCTGACCATCGCACCGAATTAATTCCCCGCACGATTTGGGTACCCACCATGAGCCCGTTTCCTGATCACCTCGCCGATCGCTTCCGGCGCTTCAAATTCCGCCACTTCGTCGCCAACCAGGATCACTACGAAACTTTGGCTGCAAATGGCCAGAATCCCGATGTCATGATCGTGTCCTGTTGCGACAGCCGCGTCGATCCTGAGACTATTTTTTCAGCCATGCCCGGCGAACTGTTCGTGGTCCGCAACGTCGCCAATCTCGTGCCGCCCTACGAAACGACGGGCAAATATCATGGTGTCTCGGCCGCACTCGAATTTGCCGCACTCAATTTGCGCGTCAAGCATATCGTGGTCATGGGCCATTCCGGCTGCGGCGGCGTGCGCGCCTGCATCGATCACGACGCCACGCGACAGACTGACGCTGAATTCATCAGCAACTGGATGTCGATGCTCGACGAGCCGCACGCGCGCCTGCGCCAGCAGAAGCCCCACCTTTCCGGACGCGACCTGCGCGCGGCTCTCGAACACGAGGCCGTCAAGACGTCGCTTGGCAACTTGCGCTCGTTTCCATGCATTCAGACGCTGGAAGGCAAAGGCCGCATAACCTTGCACGGTACGTACTTCGACATCGCGTCCGGCACCCTTGAAGTATTGAATGCCGCGACCGATACCTTCGTGCCGCTCTGAGCGGCCAGCGCGGTTTAGCTGGAATCCCGTTCTGCGAAAAAAACCGCGCTAAAGCAAAAGCCCGGTTTTACTGCTCTTCCGGCTCTTCCGAACCATCGCCGACGATGCCGGTGACATCCGCGCCGGCATCCTCTTCCTCTTCGAGGAACGTTTCGTCCGCCTCGACTGCACCCGGTTCCTCGGCAACCTCGATATCGGCTAACGCCTCCTCGCCCTCCGGCAGGTCGTCGGCTTTGGCGTCGGCAGCCAGCTCGAAATCCGGTTTCACCAACGGCTTGCCGCGCAGTTTGTCCGCAGCAGCTACTGCTGCAGATACAGGTGCGGCTACCGGAGGCACCCACACTGTCTCGCAGATCGGGCATTCGGCCGGCTGACGATTGAGATCGTAGAAGCGCGAACCGCAATCTGAATTCTGGCACGTCCGTTTGGTGCCTCGTGCCGCTTTGGTGGCCGTCGACATAAGTATACCTCGATAGGCTGAAAGAGAGGCGCACCCCATGGCACGGGCCGCCGCATCTGTCAAAGACTACTCACAAATCTCGCTTCGAAAACGTCTGCTTGCAAATCACCATCATTGCAGCCCGTATTCCGGTGCGATAGATACCGCTCACTGCAACCAGCGATGTGAATACCAGGGAGACGTGCGGCATGGCTGACGCCATCGATAAAACCAACGAGAACGCAAGGCCACTGTCACCGCATATTGGCATCTACAAGCAACAAATCAACATGGTGATGTCGATCGTCCATCGCCTCACCGGCGCAGCGCTATATTTCGGCACGCTGCTCTTGGCCTGGTGGCTGCTGGCAGTCGCTCAGGGCCCGCAAGCGCTCGACATTGTTAATATCGTCATGGGCCATCCGCTCGGCAAGATCGTCCTGGTGGGCTACACCTGGGCGCTCTTCCACCATATGTTTGGCGGCATCCGGCATTTCATTTGGGACACCGGTCGCGGTTTCGATCTTGGCTCGGTCAACCGGCTGGGTTGGCTGACCATCATCGCCTCGCTGGCAGTAACCGCCGCGCTTTGGGCTTACGCCCTTCACACGCAGGGAGTCTTCTGAGATGAGCACCCGCTTACCCCCGACTCCATCGCCGACATCGGCCACTATTCGCACCCCGCTGGCCAAGGTCCGCGGCCTCGGTTCAGCCAATGACGGCACCGACCATTTCTGGAAGCAGCGGCTGACCGCGCTGGCCAACGTGCCGCTGACGATCTTCTTGGTCTGGCTGATCGCCCGTTACGCCGGCAGCGATTACGCGACCGTCAAGGCGGCGTTGCATCAGCCGTGGGTCGCTATTCCGCTGCTGTTGTTGATCCTGTCCGGCGTCTACCATATGCGCCTGGGTATGCAGGTTATCATCGAAGATTACGTGCACGGCGAAGGCGGCAAAATGCTTCTGCTCGCCCTCAATACTTTTTTCGCCATCGCCGTCGGTCTGACCAGTGTCTTCGCTGTGCTAAAATTGAGTTTCGGCGCGTAAGCTGAGCGGCGTCGGAAAAGGTCGCTCGCAGGTCGTGGGGTGGCGGTTCACCTAGTCGTGCTATAGGTCCACTAATGGCCAATCCGCAGCACAAAACCGCCACCTATGCCGACATCCAGGCCTTGCCGCCGCACGTAACAGGTGAGATCGCCTACTGCGCGCTGCATACACATCCAAGGCCGACGCCACGGCATGCCAATGTGGCGATCGAATTGCAGACCGAGATCAACAGCCCTTTCCGGCATGGCCGTGGCGGTCCCGGCGGCTGGATCTTCCTTCCCGAGCCTGAGTTGCATTTGGCTGAGCACGTGATCGTCCCCGAAATTGCCGGCTGGCGGCGCGAGCGATTGCCAACTCTGCCCAAGACCGCCTGGCTCGAAATCGCGCCTGACTGGGTCTGTGAAATCCTGTCGCCTTCGACCGAGCGCTTCGATCGCACCGACAAACTTGCCATCTACGCCGCATTCGGCGTCGGCCATTGCTGGTACGTCGATCCCCAGCTCCGAACCCTCGAAGTCTTCTCCCGGCAGGGCGACAAATGGCTGCTGGCGGCCACCTTCAAGGACGCCGACCCCGTTACGGCCCCACCTTTCGAGGTTCACACGTTTACGCTGGACGTATTGTGGATGCCTGAAACAGAGGATGGCAACTGACGCCACCCCCCGTGGAATCGCGTCAACAAAGTTAATCCAATCGCCGCCGCAAATTTGATTGTGGGCGGCTCTTTGCTGGGCGCGGCACCCCTTTTGGCCAACACTTTGGTAAATGCCTGCCACGACCCCGCTGCAGCCCTTACAGAGCCGTTGAAGATGTCACACCAACCACTCCCAAGTGCCGTTCTAGAGGCGTAACGCCGTTACAAACTTCTCCGCTAACACACGAATGGCCAGCTATCTCCCATCATCCCCATTGCTCGTTGTGCTGCAGCGCGATAAATATCCACGACACGAACCGCGTTCCTCGGCATGTCCGGATACGGAAATTTACCAATCAGGCGATCACTTATGGCCCAATTCAACGGCAAGGCTAACGGCGCGTCGGCGCCCCACATGAACGGCCAAGCCTACAAAATCACCGAACACACATACGATGTGGTTGTTGTCGGTGCGGGCGGCGCTGGCTTGCGCGCCACGCTCGGTTGCGCTGAAGCAGGGCTCAAGACTGCCTGCGTTACCAAGGTGTTTCCCACTCGCTCGCACACGGTTGCGGCCCAAGGCGGTGTGGCCGCAGCTCTTGGCAATATGGGCCAGGATGAGTGGCGCTGGCACATGTACGACACCGTCAAAGGTGCCGACTGGCTCGGCGATCAGGACGCCATCGAATACCTCTGCCGCAACGCCCCCGACGCGGTTTACGAGCTCGAACATTACGGCGTGCCTTTCAGCCGCACCGAAGATGGCCGCATCTATCAGCGCCCGTTCGGCGGCATGACCACCCAGTTCGGTGAAGGCCCACCCGCCCAGCGCACATGCGCCGCCGCCGACCGCACCGGCCACGCCATGCTCCATACGCTCTATGGCCAGGCACTGCGCAACTCCGCCGAATTTTTTATCGAGTACTTCGCCATCGACCTGATCATGGATCAGGACGGTGTCTGCCGCGGTATCATCGCGTTGAACCTCGATGACGGCACCATTCACCGCTTCCGCGCGAAGAAAACCATTCTCGCCACTGGCGGTTACGGCCGCGCCTACTTCTCCTGCACCTCCGCCCATACCTGCACCGGCGACGGCAACGCCATGGTGCTGCGTGCCGGCCTGCCGCTGCAGGATATGGAATTCGTCCAGTTCCACCCCACCGGCATTTACGGCGCGGGTGTGCTGATCACCGAAGGCTCACGCGGCGAAGGCGGCTATCTCACCAACTCCAAGGGCGAGCGCTTCATGGAGCGTTACGCGCCGCACGTGAAGGATCTGGCCTCGCGCGACGTCGTGTCGCGATCCATGACGGTCGAAATCCGCGAAGGCCGCGGCGTCGGCAAGGACAACGACCACATCTACCTCCATCTCGACCATCTCGATCCGAAAATCCTGGCCGAGCGCCTCCCGGGTATCACCGAAAGCGCCAAGATCTTCGCTGGCGTCGACATCCACAGACAGCCGATTCCGGTACTCCCGACCGTGCATTACAACATGGGCGGCATCCCCACCAATTATCACGGCGAAGTACTGACGCTGAAAAACGGCAACCCTGATACGATCGTACCCGGCTTGATGGCCATCGGCGAAGCCGCCTGCGTCTCCGTGCATGGCGCCAATCGCCTGGGCTCCAACTCGCTGATCGATCTCGTCGTGTTCGGCCGCGCCGCCGGCCTCAAGTGTGGCGAAACCGTCGAAGCCGGCAGCTCTCAGCCTGAATTGCCGAAGGATTCGGCCGATCTTGCCCTTTCCCGCCTCGATCGCTTCCGTCACGCCAAGGGCGGTTCGCCAACCTCGGCGCTGCGCATGCGCATGCAGAAGACCATGCAGAACAACTGCGCCGTCTTTCGCGACGGCCCCGTGCTGACCGAAGGCGTTGGCCTGATCTCCGAGGTCTGGAAGAACTCCAGCGACATCGGCATCTCCGATCGCTCGCTGATCTGGAATTCCGATCTGATCGAAGCCCTGGAATACGACAACCTGATCTCACAGGCCGCCGTCACCATGTACTCCGCCGAGAATCGCAAAGAGAGCCGCGGCGCCCACGCCCGTGAGGATCACCCCGACCGCGACGACAAAGAGTGGATGAAGCACACGCTGGCCTTCGCCGACGACGCGAAGAAGGAAGTCATCATCGATTATCGCCCCGTCCACACCTACACCATGACCAACGACACCGAGTACATCAAGCCAAAGGCGCGGGTGTATTGAGAAGGGTGTATTGAGGTTGGCAGCGCTTCACTCGCGACTTGTAGGTTGGGCCACGCGTTTCAGCGCGACCCAACATCGCACGCGCGCCATATATGGCTGTTGGGTCGCGCGAAGCGCTTGACCCAACCTACTGGCTCGCACGAGCCTTGATCCGTCCATGCCTTGCGCCAATCATCGTTTACTTCGAATCTGTGGAGTTGGCAGACGCCGCGAATACCGATTTCCCCCAGCACTTTTTCCGCCGATTTTGCCGAATAAAGCGAAGTAAATCGAATGTCGTGAACTGGTATAGTTTCAGCGTTTTCAATAAACGAACCTTCGATTAAGAACGCGCACTAAAATTGATAATCGTTACGTCATTGTTTTGTCCATCTCGAAAGTTGGGCTAGGCGGCCCTGCGCAGCCGCAACACAAGAGTTCCTCACGCAGCAGTGTTGAGAAATGCGTCGAGCACGTTTGACCTTGGCTGCTGACCTGCCCGCTATAGTGCGCTACACACCGCCATGCTCACCACGCTCCGCCCTCGTGTCGGTCATAATTCGCAACGCAGTGCGAGACCTCCGGTCATGTTCGCCATCACATTCGACCTCGATCCGAAGGTCCTCGAAGCGAGTTATCCGACGCAATCCTGGCAGAACGCCTATGCCGATATCGGCAAATTCCTGCGCGAGCATGGGTTTGCACGCCAGCAAGGCAGCGTATATTTCGGTGACGAGTCGATCGACGTTGTCCGCGCCCAAATGACCGTGCAGCAACTGACCCTTGAGTTCGATTGGTTTGCCGCCTCTGTCCGCGACATTCGTATGCTCCGGATAGAAGATAACAACGACCTGATGCCGGCCGTCGAATTCGCGCGACAAATGTCGTCCAGCAAGCCGCGAACAGCTAAAACCACTTGATTCTGCCCATCATCTGACCTTGGGTCACCCAATCTACCCGAACCCGCACACTCCCGTTGCCGAAATGCCATCCCTTCCGCCGATCTCAAAGCCGTCCCGCATTTTGTTTTGTTCCGCACGCAGGAATGGCGCTCTTCGCCAAATGCCGCAACACGCCGAGCAACCAAGTCTGGCAAACCAACCATTGCGCCGATCTCAAGCGCCTCGTGATATTTTGAAAGTAAAATTCTGAAACCTGTCTTCCGGCCACGCCGCCAACGCGATCGGCACCGAAAACGCGGTTGCGCCTTGCTATTGCCGCGTGAGGCGTGTGATGCCTCTGCCAGCACAACCAGCAGGAGGGCGCCATGGCCATATTCCGCCGGACATCACCGCCGGCCATCCCGTCGGCTGCCGTCCCTGCAAGCAAAGCCCATCAACATTCCGAATCCGGCCGAGCCGCCCCTGAACCCCTGGCCATTGTGCTCCCAGCTATTGCCGCACTCGGCTCCGTGGCAGCGATTGCCGCCGTTGCCTGGTTGGCCGAAGATCGCACCGGCGACCGCCCACGTGTCAAACGCCGTGCCGATGTAATTCTGAGGGATCTCGAAACCAGCTGCCTCGGCACCGCAGAAATACTCAGGCGTGTCATTCGCCACACCCCCATGTTCGGCCTGCAGAACGCCGCCAGCGCCGCGCCCATGAAATTTGGCCTCATCGGCACCCGTGTCGATCCGCAGCAAGGCCAGATCTTCATCCACCTCGTCAATGACGTCGCCACGATGTTGGTGTTGGCTGCACAGGCCAGCGTCGATGCCACCAATGCCATCGAGGACGGCGATATCAATCCGCCGGAAGCTCTCTTCTACCGTTTCGGCGAGGCCCAGGAAAAGCTCAATGCGCTGCTCGCCAGCCGTGCCAGCATAAAAGTCACCGTCGAACACGCTTTAGCCATCGCCGAAAATCTGGTCGCCCTCGTCCGCGATCTGAAAACCCACAAATCACAGTAGCTTTGGCGTTCGCGCCGACCAACGTTGGCCGTTACTCGCCCACGCTATCGGACAGCTTGCCGCAGGTGTCATATGAGGCGCTACTGCCGCGTTGACACCGCGCCGCCAAATGCAGACAGTGCACTGCAAAAACACGGCTCGAAATTCGCACCTCTGCATCACCTCCCGGAAGATCGCCTCCATGGTTGAGCTCACCCTCCCTCGCAATTCGAAAGTGTCCACCGGCAAGACCTGGAATGCGCGCCCGAAGGGCAAAGGCGACTGGAAACAGTTCAAGATCTACCGCTGGAACCCGGACGACGCAGCCAATCCGCGTACCGACTCCTATTGGGTCGACCGTTCCAGCTGCGGCCCCATGGTCCTCGACGCCCTCATCAAGATCAAAGGTGAAATCGACAGCACGCTGACCTTCCGCCGCTCCTGCCGCGAGGGGATCTGCGGATCCTGCGCCATGAACATCGACGGCACCAATACCCTCGCCTGCCTCAAGGCCATCGATGACGTGTCCGGCACCGTGAACATCTACCCGCTGCCGCACCTGAAGGTGGTCAAAGACCTCGTGCCGGACCTCACCAATTTCTACGCGCAGCACGCCTCGATCGAACCGTGGCTCAAGACCAGTACGCCCACCCCGCCGACCGAGTGGAAACAGGCCCGTCCCGATCGCGAAAAGCTCGACGGCCTCTACGAGTGCATCCTCTGCGCATGCTGCTCCACCTCGTGCCCGAGCTATTGGTGGAATTCCGATCGCTATCTGGGCCCGGCCGCGCTGCTCCAGGCTTATCGCTGGGTCATCGACAGCCGCGATGAAGGCACCGGCGATCGCCTCGACAACCTCGAAGACCCTTTTCGCCTCTATCGCTGCCACACCATTCTCAATTGCGCCCAAACCTGCCCGAAAGGCCTCAACCCCGCCAAGGCGATCGCCGAACTCAAGAAGCTGATGGTCGAGCGCCGCGTGTGAGTAGAGCCGTGCGGGCTTTGCGGGCTTGCCGGTCCAACGTCACCATGTAGACTGCCGCCAGCGATCAAGATCCCGTTGGAGCACCTCATGTTGGACCACGTCGGAATGCCGGTTTCGGACTACGAGCGTTCGAAAGTCTTTTACTCCAAGGTTCTGAAGCCACTCGGTTACGATCTCGTTTTTGAAGTGTCTTCCAAGGAAACCGGCGGCAATCGCAGCGCCGGGTTTGGCGCCGGCAAGCGCCCTCAGTTTTGGATTGGCACCGGCAAGCCCATCAAGGGTGCCGTTCATTTCGCCTTCACCGCCAAAAATCGCGAGAGCGTGCGCGCCTTCTACGACGCAGCCATGAAAGCAGGCGGCAGCGACAACGGCGCCCCGGGACTGCGTCCGCACTACCATGAAAATTATTTCGGCGCCTTCGTGCACGACCCCGACGGCCACAATATCGAAGCCGTCTGCCATCTCGCCGAATAATGCCAGCCTGCACAGGTCCCGACCTCTACAGGCTGGTATACGCGCGCGGGGTCATTTCGGAGCCATGCTTCCAGCATGGTGGGGCGCCGTCATGCCGGAAGCGTGCTTTCAGCATGAAAGCCCAAACAAACACAGCAGTATTCGTAAGTATTATTTACAGGACCCACAAACAAAGAAACCGGAGGTCGCGAATGCGACACTCCGGTTTCAATGTGTACCGTTCGGCAGGTGCAGCGCTGCAGCCCGTTGTCCCCAGTGCCCAGCTGAGACCAAAGGGCGGAAGCGCGCGACCTAACCAATCAACGGCGCTTGGCAGCAGCCTTCTTGGCCGGGGCCTTCTTCACAACCTTCTTAGCAGCAACTTTCTTCTTCGCGGCAGCTTTTGCCATGGGATTTCCCTCTCTCAAAAACATCCGAATCATTTCGGACAAGTCAACTATGCACAATTTTAATTCGCCTGTTGACATCGAAAATACTTTCGAACTCAGAATTCGTGTTTATGGTTCGAAAGTGTTGCAATCAATCCACATTTTTACTCGCATAATCCGATGATTAGACAGTTTTTATGATAACGGGAGTCGGGTATTTCACCTATTGCTCTGCAGTGAATAGAAAAATTCCGACCTAAACCGATCTAAATTTCGAATAAACCGAATCAAAACAAGGCGCCATGCGCCGAATCACCGAGCCGACCCATGCATAAATTTGATCGGGAAATCGCGGCCACGACCTTGCCCCAGAAATGCTCACGGCCGGCGACCACGCTGACGCGGGTCCCGGCCGAGTGATCCTTGGCGGGCATCTGCCCGAGCCCGCCATATCTCATTGCCCCTCGAAGAGAGGCGAGCAGTTCAGCTCTTGACGCTCTTCACGCTCTTGCGGACGCTGGTCTTGCGAGCAGCCGGCTTGCGCGCGGTCTTTGCCTTTGCGCTTGTGCGACGGGCAGCACCCGCACGCTTCACGCTGGCAACAGCCTTGATCTTACGCTTGGCAGGAGCCTTCTTCGCCTTGGTCTTCACAGTCTTTGCGATCTTCGCCATGGGAGTCTTCCTTTCAAGTTGCCCAGTAAGCCAGTGCACTCACGAATCAGAATGACTGACACATTAACTCTTGCCCGCGTCTGGTTAACTCTAGGTTAACACGTTTTACTGTCGCTCTTCTGCAGCAAGCGAGTCATCGCGATTTCCAGCGTTCGAGATCTGCTTGCAACCCACGCACAAAAAACGCCACGCGTCGAGAAACGCTGGCGCTATCGGCATAACTGGAGTGCGGAGAGAGGCTTGACCCGGACCGCGGAGAGCATCCCGGCAGATCGGCACTGGGGGGACCGGATCAGGGGCGAAATTCGATCCGGGTCAAGCACTCGAGTATGCGTATGACGGATCAATTGGGCGCCAACGCGAGCGAATCGTGACGCCCGTGCGATATTTTTTCGGGTTCGCCATTCCCTCATTGCGCCCGACGCGGTACTCAACTTCCGCAAACTCCTTGGAAGGTCCATCATGTCGGAACCGACTATTGCAGGCTTCGACCCGGCGCGGGTGCTGGCCGATCTCTACGCCTTGCGCAAAATCGGCGCGTATAAAACCGGCGTGCATCGCCCCTCGTTGTCGCCAGAACATATCCGCTCGCTCGATTGGCTTGCCGCAGCCCTGCCGGCAGCCGGATTGCAACCAACTATTGACGGCATCGGCAACGTCTTCGGCACCTCCGCAAAACCCGGCCGCAAATTGCTCGCCGGCTCCCACCTCGAAAGCCAGAACCAGGCCGGTTGGCTGGATGGCCCGTTGGGCGTCGTCTACGCGCTTGAAGCCGCCCGTGTACTAAACCCCGTCGCTGACTTCGATGGCGCCGTCGAGGTCGCCGCCTGGTGCGATGAAGAAGGCCACTTCGGCAACCTGCTCGGGAGCTCCAGCTACGTCGGCGATGTCAAGGAAAGCGAAATCGACCAGGCCATCGACCGCACCGATAACAGACGCATGCGCGATGCCCTCGCCGCCGCTGGTTATGCCGACCGCCCCCGCATCGCGGTCGAGCGCGGCCGCCACATCGGTTATTTCGAAGCCCACATCGAGCAGGGCGATTGGCTCGAAAGCCACCACCTCAAGATCGGCGTCGTCACCTCAATTGTCGGCATCTGGCAATTCAAGCTGATCATCACCGGCACCCAGAACCATGCCGGCACCACCCGCATGGCCATCCGCCGCGACGCTGGTCTTGCCGCCGTCAGGCTTCTGACAGCTCTCGACGAGGCTTTCCGCAAGGCCGCCGGCCCGCGTACCGTCTGGACCACCGGCCGCATTGCCCTTGACCCCGGCGCGCCCAGCATTATCCCCGGCCGCGCCGAGATCCTGTTTCAGTTCCGCGATGATGATCCAGCGCTGCTCGCGCGCCTCGAAACACTCTTGCGTGACACCGCCGCCGCGCACACCGAGCGCGGCCCCTGCCCGATCGAAGTCATCAAACTGCGCGGCACCACGCCGGCGTTGATGCAACCACGTTTCCAGGATGCCATCGAAGCCGCCGCCGCCACCTATGCCGGTGGCAAATCGGACCGCATCCCCAGTGGAGCCGGCCATGACGCCCAGATCCTCGCCAAGGTCATGCCGGCAGCCATGCTGTTCGTGCCCTCGATCGGTGGCATCAGCCACCACTGGACCGAGAACACCTCCGATGCCGACATCGCCACCGGCGCCCATGTCTTCGTCGCGGCCTGCGCGAAGATGCTGGCCATATAGTGCATGAAATGTGCGTTGACTGGTCAACCAATGGTGCGCCCTGACAGCTCCCGCCGCAGAAACACCGTGCCCGCCACAGGCGTATCGTAATAGGGCGCCATTGCCACGAAGCCACACTGACGATACAGCGCAATTGCCGCGCTCATCGACGGCAAACTATCCAGGCGGATCTCGCGATATCCCGCAGCCTCCGCCGCCGACACTACCGCCGCAACGAGCGCACGGCCAAGCCCAAGCTCTCGCGCATTCGCGGTAACAAACAACCGCTTCATCTCGCAGCAGCCAGTCTCAGCCATCGGCCGCAACGCGACGCAACCCAGCGACTGGCCATCCGATCCCCGAGCCAGCAACAGCGCTCCGGTTGGCGGCGCATAGGCACCCGGCAAGCCCGCAAGCTCGGCGTCAAAGTCCTGATAAGCAAGGTCGACATCGAGCGACGCCGCATAGACGCGAAACAACTCGGCAATATCAGACACATCTTGAGCCGTTCGCACCCCAGCAATTGAGAAACGCCAGTGCTCAGCCATGACGGCTTCTCCGCCGATGCTATTTGCAACTCATAAATTGCCGCGCTCATAGAAAACAAAAAGTCGACCCCGGGTAGTAATCCGAGGCCGATTTCACAACATCAACCGGCGCAAAACTTCTCAGCTCAGTGCTACGTTCGCCGCACTCTCCGGCAGATCTTCGCCGAAGCAGCGCTGATAGAACTCCGCCACCAGCGGCCGCTCAAGCTCATCGCACTTGTTCAAGAACGTCAGCCGGAACGCAAAACCGATATTGCCAAAGATCTCGGCGTTTTCGGCCCAGGTCATCACCGTACGCGGGCTCATGACGGTCGACAGGTCGCCATTGATGAAGGCCGAGCGCGTGAGGTCGGCGACGCGCACCATGTTCGACACCTGCTTCTTTTTGGCGTCGGTCTTGGCGAACGACTTGACCTTGGCCAGCACAATGCGCGCCTCGTCGTCGTGCGGCAGATAATTGAGCGTCGACACCAGCGACCACCGGTCCATTTGACCTTGGTTGATCTGCTGCGTGCCGTGATACAGCCCGCTCGTATCACCCAAGCCGATCGTATTGGTGGTTGAAAACAGCCGGAATGCCGGATGCGGCCGGATTACCTTGGCCTGATCGAGCAACGTCAGCTTACCCGACGATTCAAGTACGCGCTGAATAACGAACATCACATCGGGACGACCGGCGTCGTATTCATCGAACACCAGCGCCACGTTGTTCTGCAGCGCCCACGGCAAAATGCCCTCGCGGAATTCAGTGACCTGCTTGCCGTCCTTCAGCACGATCGCGTCCTTGCCGACCAGATCGATGCGGCTGACGTGACTGTCGAGATTGACGCGCACGCACGGCCAGTTGAGGCGCGCGGCAACTTGCTCGATGTGTGTCGACTTGCCGGTGCCGTGATAGCCTTGGATCATCACCCGGCGGTTGTGCTTGAAGCCCGCCAAGATCGCCAGCGTCACATCCCGGTTGAACAGATAATCGGGATCAAAGTCCGGGACATGCTCAGTTCGCTGCGCGTAACAGGGCGCCTCAAGATCACTTTCGAAACCGAAAACTTTCTTAACTGACAACGTTGCATCGGGAAGACCGGGAGTGCCTGCGGGCAGAGCCGCAGAGGGAGCAGTCGCGCGCATGGATGTCTCGCAGTCCTCGTCAGGGGCAAGCCGCCGCGGCTCACCGATGGGTCAATTGTCCGGAAAACCTGAAACCGATGGTGCGAACCGCTGCCCGAATACCAGCCTCAGTCAAGCGCAGCCTCAGACATGGCCCGCCGATTTCAAAATGTTATAGGCTTGGATGATTTCACGCAACGTATCCTCGGACCTCTTGTCGCCCCCATTGGCGTCGGGGTGATGCAGCTTTACCAATTCTTTGAAGCGCGCTTTTATCTCCACTTTGCCGGCCGTTTCAGGCAGATTCAGAGTTTCCAGCGACTTCCGTTCAAGCGGCCGTACATAGCGCCGGGGCTCGGCCTCCGAACCTGCCTGCCGCTTCGCGCGATAGGCAAAAAAACCATGCGGATCATTGACCTTGCGTCCGCCGAGCGAATCTGGGTCCGACGATTTGGCGCCCTTGGACGTACCGTGATCGAGTGCATCGGCGCCGGTTTTCCAAGTTGGTCGATGGCCGGTCGCCGCGTCTTTCTGGAACGCCGAAACCTGGGCGTCGCTCATCCCGTCAAAATAATTGTAATTGGCGTTATATTGCCGCACATGGTCGATGCAGAAAAAATAATAGCGCCCATCGCCCCCGCGCGCTCGGGGAGCCTTGTGGGTGCCTGGATGCTGACACCCGCTCCAGTCGCACACCCGCACGTCCGGCTCTTTTTTTGAGCCGGCCGCGGATTTGATCCGGATGGTATCAAAGTATTTTGAACTTGGCTTCATGCTGCAACACTATCGGCTTCGCGAATGACGATTTCAAGATCTTGACAGGCGATGGATGGCAATCATGGCACAAGCGCCATGCCTTTCGGACACAAACTTCGAGCGACAAAGCAACTCAGAGGTGGTAATCGCTTCTGCTGAGCCCCGCATGAGCAATCGCCGGAGCGAAATCGTCAATCTCGCTAAATCCCGCAAACCTGAACTCTTGATTAGCCTCAGAGCCCATGACAGCCCAGTCCATGTCGCAGCCGAGCGTTGAAGCCGCGGTCCAAAGCGCGCTGACAGCGTCGCTGCACCCGACGCATTTGGAAATCGTCAATGAAAGTCACCTTCATGCTGGTCATCGTGGCTCTCCCGGCACCGGCGACAGCCACTTCCGCGTTGTGATCGTCTCGGCCGATTTCGTGGGTCTGTCCCGCATTGCGCGTCATCGCCTAGTAAACCGAGCATTGGCGCATCTGATGGGCAAGCCCATCCACGCCCTCGCCCTCGACACTTCGGCACCCGGCGATCATCGCGATTGAGCATTGCGAGCAAAAAGCAAGCCCTTTTCGACGACTGAACCAACACGGACACACCCTGCAGGCTGAAATACAACGCTAATGCATTGACGCAGCAGATTTTCGTCGGTGGAGGAGGTGTCTGCCTTTATACTGTGGAAAATGGTTCTTCACCACGTCGACTCTGGCCGGGTTAGCGTGTTGCGTACCCGGCTATCGGTTGCGCCGAACAGAACCGTGCGTCGGATGCTCGGACGTTTGCGTCACTGTGGTGTGTAAAGGGTAAGTTGCGTTGCGTAGTTGCGGAAGCGAGCGTCAAATTCAGAAGGTGGCGGCAAAACCGCGCCAACTTCGGCGCGCGCTGATGGCAATTGTGTTACCGGTGCTTTTGGCCGGCTGCGCCAATTTGCAATTGCCGGCCAACAAACCCCAGCCGATGTTCGACAGGGAGAAGATGGCGTCGCTGGATGGTCGCGACGTATGGGCTTCGCGTCAGCAAACGCCGGTTATCGCCAACAATGGTGTGTGCGCCCCGGCAGGGGCCAGCAGTTTTATCATGCCGCAAGACCTCAGCCATCGCCACCCGCCGGCGCGTCGCGATCTGACCATGCGCTATTCACCGGGCGATCGTCTGAATGTCTTCGTTCCAGGTTCGCCCGAATTCACTGGCGACTATGCCGTTAACGCCGATGGTCGCGTGATTCTACCGTTTGCCGGCGAGATCGAGGCGGTGGGCCTCTCGAATGCCGAATTGACGCGCAAGGTTGAGGCGGGCCTGATCAAGGCTGGCGCCTTCAAGCCGGAAAAGTTCCTCATTAGCGTCCGCCCAGTGCAGTATGCGCCAATCAACGTTACCGTAGCCGGCGCGGTATTTCTGGCCGGCCGATTTGTCATCAACAACATTAGCGCCGCCGACAAGGGCGACAAGGCGCTTGCCAAGTATGGCGACAGCCCTATCGAAAGGTTTGTCGCCGCGGCCCTGCGTGCGGCCGGCGGAGTGCGCCCCGACGCCGACCTGACGCGCATTACTCTGCACCGCGGCAAGCAAACGTTCGTGCTGAATTGGCAGGGTGCCATCACGGGAGCCCCCGTTGATGATGTGCCTCTGCTGGAGGGTGATCACATTCAGGTCGGCGAAGCGCCGTGCTTCCAGTCGGCCCTTGTTCGCCCGTCACAGATCACGCCGCCGGGTATCCGTGTCTTCATGGCCAACGTTACCGCCCCCTCATTTGGCAGTGCCGTCGCCGGAATAACAAAGGATTCCGGCAGCGTTCCCTACGGCACGCGTCTGTTGGCCGGTTTGGTGTCAGGCAACTGTGTCGGAGGTTCACGGGCAAGCAATGCAGCACGTTACGCCGTCCTGATCAGTCGCAATCCAAAAACCATGGAGACAGAAGTTATTCAACGCTCCATCGAGGATATGGTGCTCAGTCCCGACCGTGACACCGTTAATCCATACTTGATGCCGGACGATTCCATCGCCTGTTACGACAGCGCGATCACCGATGTGCGCGAGATCGCGACCACAATCCAGGCGCTCATGCTTCCAACTCAAACATACCGCGCGGCGCAACCGGCCAAATAGCAGCAATGCACAATAATGCATTTTGTGATAAGTGAGATTTACTGACCAAGGCACTGACAAGAGATTGAACAAGTTTGGTTATCCACGGCGACCCGCAGCAAGATACTCGACGCGGCAAAACGGCTGCGGACGAAGACTTTTTGCGACGCGTCGGCGACCGTGTCCGTGCGGCACGAGACCAGCTTGGTATTACCCGCAAGAAGTTATCCGAAAAATCCGGCGTGTCCGAACGCTATCTGGCGGACCTCGAAGTCGGATCGGGTAACGCGTCGCTGATTATCCTCCGCCGCATTGCTCATGTGTTACATCTCGACATGGAACAGTTGCTCGCGGCTCAACCGGATCCGTCCCCGGAACTCAAGGCAATCTTAACCCTGCTAGCTGACCTCACCCCCGACCAGCTGACCGCCGCTCGACATCGTCTGCAACGCGGCCTTGTTACCACCAGGAGCATAAAATCCGGGCGCATTGCCTTGATCGGTTTGCGCGGTGCCGGCAAAACGACTGTTGGCCGCGCAGTCGCCGATTCGTTGGCCCTGCCGTTCATCGAACTCGACCGTGAAATCGAACGCGCCGCCGGAATGGAACTTTCGGAAATATTTGCGCTCCAGGGCAAAGCCGGCTTTCGTCAGCACGAGTTGCGCTGCCTCACAGCCACAATCGACCAGCATCAGCGCGCCATCATCGCGACCGGTGGTAGCTTGGTAACTGAACCGGCAGCATTCGACTTACTGTTATCGAACTGCTTTGTCGTCTGGCTCAAGGCGGATCCGGAGAGCCACATGAACCGCGTGATGGCCCAAGGCGATTTGCGTCCCATGGCCGACAATCCGCAGGCCATGGACGACCTGCGCGCCATTGTCGAAAGTCGTCGCGCACTTTATTCCCAGGCCCACGCCACAATCGACACTTCGACGATGACCATCGATCAGGCCATCGCAGCCGTCCGGCAAAAGTTAGCCCAGGTTGAACAAGACAACGCGTGATCGACGATCCGCCAAACGCGCCGCTGGTATAATAATCGTGCACTGCACCATCCCGCACCGCTCCATAAAATCCCCAACTTCACCCAAGCAGAACAATTGTTTCAGCTTGTAAATGCGCCTTGCCGGCGAGAAGCTGAGTGATCCCGGCGAATCGTCGGGACACACCAAGGGAGGATGCAATGGATCCAACTGTCATCGTCATCTGGCTTATCATCGGCGCCGTCGCCGGTTGGCTTGCCGGACAACTCATGAAGGGCGGCGGCTTCGGCCTCGTCGGCGACATCATCATTGGTATCTTGGGCGCAGTCATTGCCGGCTTTTTGTTGCCGAGCCTCGGCATATTCATCGGCGGCGGCATCGTGGGTGCCATCATCAATGCATTGATCGGCGCTTGTATTTTACTTTTTGTCCTGCGGTTAGTGAAACGTTGAGGCGGACAATTGAAGTAACAAACTATGTCCGGCGCGCGACCAGGGCTCACGCGCCGGCAATTTTCCACATATCTCAGCGAGCAGTCGCGTGCTCGCCGCGTCCAATACAAATCGCTCAAGAACTCGCCGGCCTGCAGAATTCATCGGACGGCAACGGATCGCACTTCAGATCGAGCACACACGCTTTCAGCGCCAACCGCAGTTCCTCGTTCTGCTGACCGTCGCGCGGACCTTTGTAGAGCCCGTGATCCTTGAGACCGCATTGATACATCAACACCATGCGTTCACCGCCGAAATCCATAGACATTTGGTAATCGTTCATCGCCGGGCTGGGATTTCCCAACGCCTGCCGAATGTGTGCCCGGGTATCATAGGCGGCGTCCATATCTGGCTGCAGATCTAAGGCCTTTTCGACATCAACGACGCCCATAGCGGCTTTGCCCCACCTGAAATATGCCCAGGCACGATTATTGAGCGCGGTAGCAAAGTTCGGAATGAGCTCCAGTGATCGATTATAGTCTTCGATGGCCCGACCGTAATCGCGCTTGAGCGAATAGCCGAGCGCCCGCGTCGCCAACGCGCCACTCCGAGTTTCCGTCGATAAGCCGCTACGGCCCAGCAATTCGGTACACCCCCGGATGCGAGTCTCAACGTCCTCATTGTAGCAGTCGTTGTCCGCGGCGGCTTGTGCAGCAGATGGGCCGATCAACCAGCACCAAACGAAGGGGATCAGCAGGACCCGAAGCCACATACAAAACTCTCCATCTCCCAGGCGACGATCGTATGACGCAAAACGTTTGCCACGAACTGACGCCGATACCCGTGGACCATGCCAGCAATATGGCAAGCGCAAAAATGGCCACAAGGAAGCATACGGAAAAGTTCGCATTTTCAAATCCAGCGATTCAATAGCTGCGCTATTCCCCATTTGATCAGAACCACTTACGCTGCGGAAAACTGATGCGGCCGAACCGAGCACAGACATCAATGCTACATCCTCGTCTCATATCCGTCGATTGGGGCACGACGACGCTCCGCTGCTCTCTTTTGGCAGGCGATGGCTCCATTATCGCCCGGCGCGATGGCGGACCGGGCATACGTACGATCCCATCGCTCGGCTTCGCCGCCGTCCTTGCCGGCGAACTCAGCCAATGGCACGCATCACACGGCCCACTTCCATGCCTCATGTCGGGAATGATCGGCAGCCGCCAGGGGTGGGCCGAAGTGCCATATTTGACTTGCCCCGCCAAAGCATCCAGCCTCGCCCAACACCTGCATCGCATCGAAACCGATTTTCCCTGCCCGATCTACATTGTTCCTGGACTTGCCATCGACAACCCCAATCGCCCGCCTGAAGTCATGCGCGGCGAAGAAACCCAGATTCTCGGCGCGCTGTCGTCCGCCCAGGCGCCGACGGCTGAAACGGCGCGGCTCTTCGTGTTACCCGGGACTCATAGCAAATGGGTCGACACGCTCGGCGACACCATCACGGACTTCACCACCTACATGACCGGTGAAATCTTCGCGGCGCTCCGCCACCACACCATACTCGGCGGACTGATGCCCGCGGAGCCGGCAATGTACGACGCAGCCGCCTTTTCTGGCGGCGTCACGATCGGTGCCACGAAGGGTCACCCCGGCGATCTGCTCAACCGTGTTTTTTCCACCCGCACCCTCGGCCTCTTCAACCGCATCGCTCCCTCGGCGCTTGCACCGTATTTGTCAGGCGTTTTAATTGGCGCTGAGATTGCGGCTGCCGCACCAAGCGGCCGAGGCCTTACGATTGTCGGCAATTCCATGCTTAGCCGCCTCTACGAGCAAGCGGCCGAACACTTAGGCATGGCCGCATCCACCGCCCCACCCGACTGTGCCGCTCGCGGCCATTGGCTCATTGCGCTTGCCTCCGGATTGGTGAAGACAACAACGCCATGATTAGTTTCTCACATGCCTTAGCTAGCTGTCCCCTGATCGCTATCCTGCGCGGGATCACTCCGCCTGAAGCCGCAGCCATTGGCGCGGCGCTCTTAGACGTCGGCATCTGTATTATCGAAGTCCCGCTCAACTCGCCCCAACCTTTGGATAGCATCGCCTGCCTCGCCCGGCTTTACGGCGATCGCGCAATTGTCGGCGCAGGGACCGTCATGTCCACCGCCGACGTCAACGCCGTGGCCACCGCGGGCGGACGCCTCATAGTCATGCCTCATACAGACACCACCGTTATTGCAACCGCCCGCGGCGCCGGCTTGTACGTCACTCCTGGGGTCGCCACGCCAACGGAAGCCTTTACCGCCCTGAAAGCTGGCGCAGATGCCCTAAAGCTGTTCCCCGCGGAGATCATCACACCCGCAGCCGTCAAGGCGATGCGGGCCGTGTTGCCGAAGGACACGATACTCATCCCCGTCGGCAGTATCGGCGAAGCGAACATGCCCGCTTATCGCGCGGCCGGTGCTTCAGCCTTCGGGATCGGCTCCGCCCTCTACAGCCCCGGCCGCTCGGCCGCCGACGTCGGCCGCCTTGCACGCCAATTTGTCGCAGCCACGAAAATATAATTTTCGCATGTAACTATCAGCACGGAATTGCATTGCACTTGCCGCCACGGTGCGGGACTGTTTCCGCATCAACAAATTTTACTGATCCAGAAGTTCAGAAAATGGCGACAACCGTCCCCCATTCTAACGGCGCATTCGGGCCTTGCCGGCTCTGCGGAACACATCTCGGTCACACGCTCATTAACCTTGGCATGTCGCCGCTTTGCGAGAGCTTCCTCGCAGCCGACCAACTCAACGCGATGGAACCCTTTTATCCGCTCCATGTTCAGGTTTGCCACGTCTGCTATCTCGCGCAGCTGCAAGCCTACGTCTCGCCCGAGCACATCTTCCGCGAATACGCCTACTACTCCTCCTATGCGACGAGTTGGGTGGCCCACGCGAAGACCTATTGCGAAATGATCACCCAACGCCTGTCGCTCGGCACCAACAGTCTCGCCGTCGAAATCGCCAGTAACGATGGCTACCTGTTGCAGCACTTAGCGCCATTAGGCGTCCCATCCCTGGGCATCGAGCCCGCCCGCAACGTCGCCGCCGTTGCCATCGAGAAAGGTGTCCCGACTATCTCCGAATTTTTCGGTCGCGACCTCGCCGAACAACTCGTGCGTGACGACAAATCCGCTGACCTCATCATCGGCAACAACGTGTTGGCACAGGTACCCGACCTCAACGATTTTGTCGCCGGTATGAAAATCCTGCTGAAACCGAACGGCACGATCACCCTCGAGTTTCCCCACCTCGCGCGGCTATTGGCGGAAAACCAGTTCGACACCATCTACCATGAACACTTCTCCTATTTTTCAGCGCTCACCATCGACGTCCTCGCTCGGCGTCACGGTCTCGATTTTTATGATGTCGAGGAAATCCCAACGCACGGCGGCTCTCTGCGCGTTTACCTCGCTCACGCAGGCGCAGGCCGCACACGATCTCCGGCGCTCACCGGATTGCTCGCAACCGAGGAGCGCGACGGTTTCCGCGCCATGGCGACCTATGCTGGTTTCTCCGAGCGTGTGCGTGCCACCAAACGCAAACTGCTGACGCTGTTGATCGACGCGCGCGACGCTGGCAAGAGGGTCGTCGGCTATGGCGCCCCCGGCAAGGGCAACACTTTGCTCAACTACTGCGGCATCGGCACCGACCTGCTCGACTTCACCGTGGATCGCAATCCCTACAAGCATGGTCGTTTCACGCCGGGGATGCACATTCCGATCCGTGAACCTGCGGCTCTCGATGCTGCCAAGCCCGACTACGTCTTGATCCTGCCCTGGAACCTTAAGCGCGAAATCATCGCCCAGCTCAGCCACATTTCGGACTGGGGAGGCAAGTTTATAGTGCCAATTCCAGAGCCTGCAATCGTTACTCCAGGCGATCGACCATCCATCAAGGAGCAACTAGCACCATGAAGGTCGTCCTGTTCTGCGGTGGCCTCGGCACACGCATGCGCGAATATTCTGAAGCGATCCCTAAGCCGATGATTCCGGTCGGCCACGAGCCGATCCTTTGGCACGTAATGGACAGCTACAGCCGCTACGGACATCGCGATTTCGTGCTGTGCCTCGGTTACAAGGCGAATACCATCAAGGACTACTTCCTCAATTATCGCCCTCAGGCGCATGTCGATTGCGTCATCTCCAACGCCGGCGCCAGCGTCGAATATCTTGGCAAAGTACCCGACGATTGGCGCATAACGCTTATCGATACCGGCGTATGGCGCAACATCGGCGAACGGCTATGGGCGGTCCGAGAACATCTCGCCAAGGAGGAGTATTTTCTGGCCAACTATTCCGACGGCCTTGGCGACGTAAACCTCGATGAGATGATCGCAATGTTCAAAGCCAGCGGGAAAGTCGCGGCATTTCTCGCCGTGCGTCCGCCACTCACCTACCACATCGCCGACATTGCCGAAGACGGACGCGTGCGCGGCATGAAAAGCAGCGAAAAATCGGAGATTTGGATCAATGGCGGCTTTTTTATTTTCAAGTCTTCCATCTTCGACTACATGCGCGAGGGCGAGGAACTTGTCGTCGAACCTTTTGCCCGCCTGATCGCCGAAAATCAGCTGATGGCATTCAAGCATATGGGCTTTTGGCGCTCCATGGACACCTTGCGGGATCGTCAGATGCTGGAAGACATGGTCGAGCAAGGTCGCATGCCCTGGCGCGGCACCAACGATAGTTTGGCCATGCGTCCCCCAAAACTAAGTTGATGCCCGATCGTGCCGCATGATGATCTGAGACAACAAACATGTTTGGCCTGCCCCTCGTCCGCCCCGGACAAAAACTTTTGATTCTGTGCCTTGGCGCCCATTCCGATGATATCGAGATCGGCACGGGCGGCACTCAACTCGGGTGGCTGACCTCTGGCGTCGCACTTCACACCCATTGGTGCGTGCTCTCCACAAACGCCGCACGCGCCGCCGAGGCACGCGCGGCACACGCGGCTTTCACGTCGGGCACAACCTCAGCCGCGCTCGATTGCGCGACCTTCCGCGACGGGCATTTCCCCGCGCAGTCCACTGAAATCAAAGCTTGGCTTGAAGCCCTCAAGGCACGCATTCCCGCGCCCGACGTCATCTTCACCCACCGCGCCGACGACGCCCATCAGGATCATCGCGAACTCAACTGCCACGCCCGCACTACGTTTCGGGATCACCTGATACTCGAATACGAGATACCCAAGTGGGACGGCGATATCGGCCAACCCAACACCTACATACCCGTAAGCGCGGCCAATCTCGATCGCAAGATCGAACTGCTCTTGCAGCATTTCGCCACCCAGCGCAGCAAGGATTGGTTCGACGCCGATACCTTCCGCGGCCTGGCCCGCCTTCGTGGCATGGAATGCCGCGCCCCCGAACGCTTTGCCGAAGCCTTCTTCGTGCGCAAAATGCTGCTAGGATAACCTGGGCGACAAGCCTGCACAGCTACGATGACAGCGACGAGCCGATGCCCAATGCGGACGCGAACGCTTATAGGTCGGCTATCGGCAACCAGGACAATCGATGGGATCGACTTTGGAGGCTCTACAAACCAAAGGCGCGACCAAACCGATACCCGGTTTCCGGCCTGACATCGAGGGTTTCCGCGCCATCTGCGTTTTAGCCGTGGTGCTTTATCACGCCTTTGCCACCCTCGTTCCCGGCGGCTTCATCGGCGTCGACATCTTCTTCGTTATCTCTGGTTACCTGATTACCCAACTGCTGCTCAACGAATACGACCGCACCGGCCGCATCGATCTCAAGCACTTCGTCGCGCGCCGCATCCGGCGCATTCTTCCCGTCGCCACTCTGGTGCTGATCACCACATCTGCACTGATCCTGCTCGCGCCGACCCTCGACCCGCGCGAACTGAGCCGCCATGTGATCGCCGCCGCCCTGTTTTATCACAACATCCATCAGGCTCAGGTGGCGGTCGACTACCTGGCTTCGAACCACAGCGAAAATCCGCTCCTCCACTATTGGTCGCTCTCCGTCGAAGAACAATTCTATCTCGTCTGGCCGCTATTGCTGTTTTGCATTCTTGCGGGCTTGCGGCGCGTCGACACGATCAAACACCGACGATCATTGGTGCTGATTATTGGCGGTCTCTGGATCGCTTCATTTGCCTACAGCGTCCATCTCACCAGCACGCACCGGGCGTGGGCGTATTTCGATCCGCTATCGCGCTCGTTCCAGCTGCTGAGTGGCAGTTTCATCGCCGCCGCAGGCTCGCGCCATTTCCGATGTTGCGCGACCGCCGTAGGCATAATTTCCCTGGCGACCATTCTCGCCTGCTTCCTCCTGATTTCACCCCGGCACTCCTATCCCGGCTTGCTGGCCGCCATCCCGACACTGGCCGCAACGCTGTTGATCCACGCCGGAGCCCTGCAACCCACGATCGCCGGCGGCCTACTATCGACGCCACTGCTGCGTTACACCGGGCGCATCTCGTTCTCCTAGTATCTGTGGCATTGGCCGTCGCTCGTTTTCGCGCACTTGCGTTTCGGAAATCACGCGCTCGTGACGGGCTCGGCGATCGCAGCTTCGTTTGCGCTAGCCGCGCTCTCGTATCGCTTCGTCGAGCAACCATTCCGCCACGGCGACTTTTTTGCCCGCTCGATGAAGCGCACGTTCGCGCTCGGAGCAGGCTTGATCGCGCTTGGCGTCGGAACCGGCATTGCCATGCTGCACCTAACCCCAGATCTCGTGCCCATCGGCAATGGAGCTTACAAAAGCGCCGCCCAACTCCGCCGCGACAGGCCGGTTATTTACACCGACCAATGCATGCGTCGCTTTGCCGATGTGGACCATCGGGATTGCCGCTACGGCCGGCCCGTCGGCTCGCCGACCGTAGTTTTGTTCGGCGATTCTCATGCCGGCAACTGGTTCGAACCCGTCAATGCCGCAGCTATTGCCGAGGGTTGGGAATTGCTCGTCCGCATCAAAGCCTCGTGCCGACCGCTCGACATCCAGCAATCCGTCAGCGAAGGCGGCCTCGACCGGATCTACACAGAATGCACGGAATGGCTGTCGGCCACACTCGATGAAATCGCACGCATTAAGCCACGCATGATCATCGTGGCGGGCACCCGTCACCAATTGCCGATCGCCGCTGAAACGCGCTTTCTCGTGCGCCTTGCGTCCGTATCGCCGACGGTCGTCATACGCGATACGCCATGGTTTCCACAGAATGGGGCCGCTTGCCTGCGCAAAAACCGCGATCCCGAACTATGCACGTGGCCGCTGGCGTCGCTGCTGGTCGACTACAATTATCCCCGCACCGCCGCCATGGACCTGCCCGACAACGTACGCTTGCTCGATTTGAATAGGCGCATCTGTCCCGGCGAGGTCTGTCGTGTGGTCCTCGACGGCGAATTCGTCATGTTCGACGAACATCATCTGACGGCCAGTTTTTCGCGCACGCTTTCTGACGAATTCCGCGCGCTTCTCAATTCCGCGCCATAGAGTGCATCCGGGAAAAGTGTGAACGGTTTTCCCGATAAGAAGCACGACAAATCAAAAGATGAGGGTCGTTCCATGATTCACGTAAAACCGGAATGACCCTAGGTCATAAACTCATAAACGGGATTCCCAAACGGCGCGAACAGTGATTCATGATTCCAACTGAGGGAGGTTGGGATGGCACAGCTACGTCGCTACGAACTCAGCGATGCCGAGTGGGCAATCATCGATCCGCTGCTGC
>JANXWC010000054.1 GCA_025351355.1 Hyphomicrobiaceae bacterium | reverse complement strand
GCAGCACAACAGCCGAGCGGTCCTTCCTGATCTTCAGCCCCGTCATCGCGTCCTCCTGGCGAATCAATCACCCAACAGAATCACAATCCGAGCGAATGCGAAAGAGAACCGAGTCAAAGCTTATGGGGGCTGGTATAAGTTGTGGATCTGCATCGTCTGCTGCGCTGTTCGTTGCAGCAGTCAAGCCGGTCGCCGCCGTGTTGCCTGCCATCATGGGTCCGCCCTGCGAGGGTGCAAGCTGTCATGCACTTGAACAAGCTCTTAGGCGCGGAACTACTGCCACGAATGCCATTGCAGCAGAGAGTTGGCTCACTGCGGAACCGCTGGCCGTCGTGTTTTTGCTGCGCTGTCACGGCTCAGCGCGGCAATGAAGTTTCTGATGGCGTCGAGCATCGGCTCCTGGGGACCTGCGAAGAACCAGTGATCGCTACCGTCGAGTTCGACGATCCGGGCATCGGGTATGCGCTCTGCAATATATCGGCCCGCCTCGATGCGGACCGCGCGATCATCACGACGATGCAGCACCAGCGTCGGCACGGAAACGCGCGGCAGCATAGGCCTTACGTCAACATCGCGCACGGCGTCGAGAACAGCCTTCAGCGCACCGGGACTAGAGGCGGCGCGAAGCAGACCCGCCCACCATGCTCTTGTTTGTGCATCGGTCGCCAGGCTCGGTCCAAAGGTTTCTATTCCAATCGGCCCGCCCCATCCCGCGATAAGGTGCTGGCGCCAGGTGTCGAATTGGTCCGCACTCAAGGCGAACGGGTAGTCTGGTGTTCGGCATCCTTTGGCCATTGCCCCGATCAGGATGAGGCCGGCCACGCGGCCAGGATGTTTCACGGCAAACTTGATGCAGGCCCCTGCGGATTGCGATGCAGCGATCAGGACGACACGCCTTGAGCAAGCTGCCAGCAAAACCGTGCCGATATCCTCGACCGTCCCGTCGGAACTGGGGGGCAATCCGCGATCAGAGAGCCCAATTCCACGAGGATCGAAGATGATCAGCCGCCCCATCGTCATCATCGACGCCAGAAACGACCGACACACGGGCAGCTCCCATAACCGCTCCACCGAGGATACGAAGCCGGGCATGACCAGCAGATCGGGCTCGCTGGTGCCGTGCGCTTGATAGGCTATATGAACCCCGCCACCACGCGCATAGCACGTTGCTTGGCGAGCTACTGCGGTCCCGACCGGTTGCATCAAACCCTGTGTTTCGTCTTCGGGGGAGATTCCGAGTTCTTCGCGCAAGCGTTGCCGGAGTGCCGAATACTGGCGTTCCGCTCCAACGCGATCGCCTGACAAAAGTAAACTGCGTATCAAGTATCGCGCGTAGACCTCACTGAGCGGGTCAAGCCCGACGAGGCGTGCGGCGAGCACCGCAGCGGTGGCGAAAGCGCCATCCGCAGTCATTGCCAGCACGAGACGTTCGAGCGCATTTATGAGGCGGCCCCTCAACGCTTCGCGCCGGTAGAACGCCCAGTCGTCGAATTCCCGGCAATCTAGATGAAAACCGTCCAGAAAATCGCCACGATAGAGATGACAGGCCGCTGCAAAATCACCGCGGTCACAAGCACTTTCGAAAAGTTCAGAATCCAGACGCACATCAACAGCCGCCCGATACCGCATAGCCATACGGTCGGCTTCGATGATCGGTGCCCCGACCGCAACCTCTATGCGATGCAGCAATCGCCGCAGTCTGGCTCGCGCTGTCTCCGTGTCGGCATCGGGCCAAAGCAGAGTTGCGGCGGCGTCGCGCGCGACAGGACCTTCGGTCTCCGCCAGCAAGATTAAAAGGGCGAGAGCCTTGCGCAGGGTCAGGCGTCCCGCTCGACCGTCCACGCGAAGTTCGGGAAACCCGAGTGTCTTCAGTTCAAGCAGCAACATCGGTCTGCCCTCCGTTTGCGAGGCGCGGGGGACGGCGAGGGGACGGTGGCGGATGCAGTCTCAGCACACGCGAGGTCCGGTGCCTCACACTTAGTGGCGGCCACGGCGGGTCTCCGTGCAACTGGAAAATGGAAAGGTCGACATCATGAGCATGCCAATTGGAACTTTGAAGTGTTCGTTTCTGCTGGCCGTGGGCGTCATTGCGGCAGGACTCTCGAGCTTTGCCGCTCCGCCGGCACACGCCGACCTCGGCACCAACTGCCGGACGGTGATCCGCAGCCCGGCGTTAGGCGGCAATTACACGCGCTGCGCGCCGAAGGGCACAATGACGTGCATCGCCAATCGTTGCACAATTTCTAAGCTGCCGCCACCGTCGCGTACCGCACTGCGCCCTGTGCGTCGGGGAAATTGATCGAGCGATCGCGCCATGGCGCCGAGCCCCGCTTCAAAGCGCATCATCCCAAAGGGGGCGCTCTTGCAGATAGGCAAGAGCGCCTGACGCGAGTGATCAACGCTCGAATACGCTGGCCTCCCCGCTTTGGTTTCGCGTTGACTGCACCGCGCGTGGACCTAGAGCGCAGGCCAGGTATTAGAGGTCAATTTCTAAAATCTGGATTCCAAATTTCAAATTTCAATATCCAGGTTCAAACGCCAGAACAACTCGGTCAGTACCGGTGGGAGACGGCTATTTCGACGCAACCAGAGGCCCACGAGTCGGGCTGAAATCGGAAAGAACCAGACCAATGATCGCACGTGGCTTCATATTTATCTACGCCATCCTCAGTTATGGCGTCTTCGCATTGTCGTTCCTCTATGCCCTCGGTTTCTTCGCCAACATCATGGTGCCGAGATCGATCGATATCGGCGACGTCGCAGCGACCAGCGACGCACTGGTCGTCGATGTCATGCTGCTGGGCCTGTTCGCTTTCCAGCATAGCCTCATGGCGCGGCCGGCGTTCAAACGCTGGTGGACCCGCATCATTCCACCGGCTGCGGAGCGAAGCACTTATGTGCTGCTTTCGAGCCTGGTCCTCTTGCTGCTCTTTTGGTACTGGCTACCGATTCCGGTCGCGATCTGGCGAACGGATGGCGTCGCCGCACGGTTATTGACCACTCTGTATTGGTTTGGCTGGGTGGTCGTGCTTGCCTCGACGTTCATGATCAACCACTTTGACTTGTTTGGTCTCAAGCAGGGACTGGACGCGCTCCGCGGCGTTGAGCCGCCAACTCCGGTCTTCCAGGTCAGATGGCTCTACAAGCTCGTGCGCCATCCGCTCATGCTGGGCTTCCTCATCGTGTTCTGGGCCACGCCGGTGATGACGGGCGGACACCTCTTGCTTGCCATCATGACCACGCTCTACGTGCTCGCAGCTTTGCAACTCGAAGAGCGCGATCTGATCGCCACCCTCGGGAAGCCATACGAGCTGTATCGCACTCAGGTACCGATGCTCGTGCCGTTCTTGCGTGGCTGGAACCGAGGGCGGAACGCGGCTCGTCGATTGCCACCGCAGTGACTTCGGCAAACCGAAGGGCAATATTAGCACGAACATGTCGCTCACCGAATGAATAAGGACCGCCGTCGCGGCCACGACGACGGTCGCCCCTGCCTTTGCCAGCTATTTTTAGGAACCAGACGAATCCAAATTAACCACTCCGTGGACCGGCGTGCTTTCGTAAGCAGCCGTTCCCGGTAGGAGAGAGCTCGTGCGGCAGCTCCACTCGACCGCTTGCCAACCGCGTGCCGCGCTGTCCGTGTTGCCTGCGGTTTCGTCGCGGATTATCCAATCGCTCGTGACATAGGAAGACTAGCAGCATTTCCAATGCGAGCACGCCGACCTGAAACAACGGCAAGTGTCGCACCAGATCAGACCGGTTCGCCGATGTAATATGTTCGCCCAGTGCAATGTCATCGCACTGGTTTGGCCACAGCGTTGCAAAAAATGGCGCAACATTCTCCTTGTTCCTCGTGGCACAGCGGGTGCGCCTTTTTTCAATCATCATGCTCGAACCCTTCGTGTTGGAGCGACCCATGATAAACCCGCAAGTGCAACGCCAGGACGCGCTCGTGAAACGGCGAGAAGATTTGATAAAGGCGGCATACTTTAGACAGACTGCCGACGGCTTGATCTATCGTGCACCCAACCCCTGGATATTCGGCCGTGCTGACCATTTTCAGGTGACCGAGGCGCATCAAATTGAGATCGTCGCCGCGCTCGTTCCCAAAGTCCAGACGCGGGAATGGCGGATATCGCAAGTGTTGGGTTTTGGCGTAATAGCGTTGTCGATCTTGGCAATGGTAGCGAGTTTGCTCAACCTGTACGGCCTCCGATATCCGGCGGCTGAAACGGCAAGTAGTTTCGCCGCCGCCGCTCTGCTGATCGTGATGGCGGCCACGCTGACTGGCTTGCACTATGCCGCCAAACGGCAACGCCAAAAACTCCAACCGATCCTGGCCACGGCGACGCCGGCAAGGGAGCGCATCTCCAACGCCGACGTGCTGTGGGCGATGCGGACCTCCGGTGACCGTCCGGCTATCCGCCGGCAGGGTCTCATCAGTGGTGTGATCTATGGCGTGGCAAGTGCAGCCATCGCCGGTTACGCGCTCATTTCATCGAAGGATCGGATCGGTTTTGTCGATAATCTTCAGCCTGAATATTGTCTGGCGTTGGCGCTTGGCTTCGCCATCCAGGCCGGTCGCAATCTGTATCAAGCCCGCACCGGCATGATCGCTGCCAACACCCGCACGACCGACCAGCGCTTTAAAGTCATGTTCGCCGTCTTGACGTTTGGATATGTCGCGCTTGCATTCGGTTATCTGGGGTTAGAACTCTCGGGTGTCATCAAGCGCGATGACGCGGCGACGCACGCCCGCTTCGAACGACGCGCCGCCGCAGGTGATGGTGCTGCCATGAGTGCATTGGGTGGCTTGTATCGGGAGGGCAGAGGCGTTCCACTGGACTATGCTAAAGCGCGAGATTGGTTTGAAAAGGCCGCTGCACAAAGCGATGAGCATGCCATGTTCTGGCTGGGTTGGCTCGCCCAAAAGGGTCTTGCCGGTCCGCAGGACTATGTCGCTGCGCGCCAATGGTACGAAAAGTCGGCGTTGATTGGCAATGGATCGGCAATGACCTGGACGGGCTGGCTCTATCTCTACGGACAAGGCGTTCCTAAAGATTTCATCAAGGCGCGGGAGTGGTTCGAGAAGGCCGCCGCGGCCAACAATGTCGCCGGCATGCATAATCTTGGCTCCATCTATCGTCACGGCTGGGGAGTTGCGCAAGATTACACGCAAGCCCGCAGTTGGTACCTGAAGGCTGCGGCCGGTAGCTTTGCTGCCAGTATGAATGAGCTCGGAATGATGGACATGAATGGATGGGGCACCGCCCCCGATGTCGCCAAAGCGCGGACTTGGTTCGAGAAGGCCGCCGCCGCAGGTAATCTGGATGCAATGCAACACGTAGCCATTCTTCTCGACCGGGGCGACGGGGGCTCCATGGATACGAAGCGCGCGGCCCACCTCGTGCTGCAATCGGCGAAACTTGGACATTCATGGTCGCAGAATGCCCTCGGAAGCCCGGGAATTGTCCTCAGTCCCGGCACCCGCTTAGACATCAAGCGTGAACTCTCCGGCCTCGCTCTTTACGACGGCCCGATCGATGAGCGGTGGGATGATAAAATCCGTGCAGCGGTCGACACCTATCTGAAAAAGCCGGGTTAGGGTCTGCCGCTTTTGGGAAAACCCTCGCACCTGCGCCGCAAGCACTCGAGTGACCGAAATATTAACCTTGGCCGGCGGCCAGAGCAGGTTGGCCGTTTTGGGCTGGGTTGGCGGGGTGCACTTTAGCCACGACCACTCGAGCCGTCTTGACGGCGCAGGCAAACGGGCTCCAATTGCCGTGCATTTCAACGTCCCGAGTGTAACACAAACCCTTTGGATCCGTGCGATGAACGGGTTTGGAACGTCAACCATGATTTCGGGTATTGGCAGAATGTGGACAACAGCAAAAATATCGAGTGCGGTCGTCCTGTCGCAAATGTGGCTGGCCTCCGTTGCCTTCGGGCAGGCGGCGAGCCCGCAAGTCGCGGCGGCCCCAGCCCCGATCCCGCTTCCGTTTGAGCAGGCTGTCGATGCTGCGGCGTCAGCGCTGTTTGAGAAAGCGGCTGCGGTGATGGGCAGTGCCGACAAAATCGAGTTTGTGATCGACCCGCTCATCGATGGGGTTACTGGCGTGCAGTCCGTGGCTTCGCGTACGATCGAGCAACGTATCCTTGATATCGCCAGAACCAAGTTCGCCAAATTCGAGCCGCAGCCGTTCATGAATGTGTTTCTTTCGCGCACTCCGCTGGTGCTGGTCGGCACATTCACGGCCATCAACAATGCGGGGCAGGTCAGCGCCCCTCGCGATGCTTATCGAGTTTGTCTCACCTTTGCCGATCTCAGATCACAGGCGGTCGTTGCCAAGGGTGTCGCACGTTCGACTTTGCAAGGTGTCAATCCGACCCCGGTCGGGTTTTTCAACGAAACGCCTGTCTGGGCGCGGGATCCGGCGACGGACGCCTACATTAAGACGTGCCAGGGCACCAAGTTGCAAGAAAAGATCGACCCTGCCTACACCAATCGAATGCTGGCCTCGGCTTTGATTGGTGAAGGCATCAAGGCGTACGACGCGCGCAAGTACAAGTCGTCGCTCGAGCTGTACCAGTCGGCCCTCAATACGGACGGGGGCGATCAGCTGCGGGCCTATAATGGGGTTTATCTCGCCAACATGAGGATGCACAACAGTCAGGCGATGACCGATGCGTTCGGAAAGTTGATCGACTACAGCCTCAAGACCAATCGGCTTGGTGTCCGTTTCCTGTTCGAGCCGGGCAAAGCGACGTTCGTCCGGGACAAGCAACTGTCGGCGCAATATCCGATGTGGATTGCTCAACTTGCCAAGCGCGTGGCGGCCAGCGCCTCGTGCCTGGACATCGTCGGCCACACCAGCCGGACAGGCACCGAAGCAGCCAACGAGAAGCTTTCATCGCTACGTAGCGTCGCGTTGAAAGCGCGGCTGACAGCCGCTGTGCCAGGGCTCGCGGGGCGTATTGTCACCCACGGTGTCGGCTCGCGCGAGAACTTGGTTGGGACTGCACGCGATGATGGCAGCGATGCCGCTGACCGGCGAGTGGAATTCAAGCTGGCACAATGTACCTGATACCAGCGGTCATTATTCTTGACCGATGGTATGCGCGCGCGGGGTTGGTGGGGCGGCCGCGCGCAAACAAAGAATCTGATGCCGACGGTCATTCTTTTTGACCGTCGGTATGAGACGCCTTCAAGGCAGCGCTCGTCCTGCGTTAGAGTGCCTCCGGACAAAGCATGCCCCGGACGAAGATCTGGGGTGTGAAGCGGTTTTCCGATACGAAGCACGACACAACACAGGGCTAGGGTTGTTCCGCGGTTCAACCAAAACGGAACGACCCTAGCGATACACGTGTGCCGAGAGCCAAGGATTTCGGCATGATCGTTCCTGTGCTGTCTAAACGTCTCCGGGGCCCATTATGACTGATCGTGAACCTCTCACAATTGGCTCTGTCCTCGACAGCCGATACCGGCTGGAGAGTGTGATCGGCGAGGGCACGTTCTGGCTTACCTATCTGGCGACGGATCAGGAGACCGAAGAAACGGTCGTCATCAAGGAGTACCTGCCTGCTGTTCTGGCTAGGCGCCGGGAGGACGGTGAAGTCGAGGCGCGTCAGGAGGTGCTGCGTGGTGCCTTTACCGCAGGAGGCGTGCGGGTTCTCAAGGAGGCAGCGATACTGGCAAAGATCGAGCACCCGGCCATCGCGGCTGTGCGGACCGCGTTCAAGCAAAACGGAACCGCCTACATCGTGCGCGAGTATGTGCACGGGCAAAGCTTTGTGAATTGGGTCAATTCATTGCCGCGCCAACCCTCGTCTGTTGAGATGGATCGCGTATGCGGCACGCTGTTGGACGCCTTGGAGACGACCCATGCCCAGGGCATCTGGCATCTCGACATCACGCCCGAGCATGTGTTGATGCGTGCCAAAGACAACCTGCCAGTATTGATCGACTTCGGCGAGACACGCGCGGCCATAGCTTGCAGTACGCGCGCAATGCACACCTTCGTGAGGCCCGGTTATTCTCCGCCTGAGCAACACGTTTTTGATGAGGCCGCCCAAGGGCCGTGGACGGACGTCTATGGCATCGCAGCTGTCATGTATCGTGCGGTGACGGGGCGCGGCCCGACCGATGTGATCACCCGCAATCACACCGACGAAATGCAGACAGCGGTTGCCGCACTAGCCGGTCTTTATCGCGTAAAGTTCTTGAAGGCGATCGACAAGGCGATGTCGCTCGATCCAAGCCGGCGTCAGCAAAGCATCGCTGCGTTGCGGTCGGACTTGTTTGAGCAAGTCGATATCCCCGTCCCCCTGCACAACAAAGGCCGGAAAAAAACACCAACAGGGGCTTCGAAGCTAATTTCCGCTGACGCAAAACCGGGTCAGATTTCGCGTTGGTTGGCTCCGGCGCTGGCGCTGGTTGTCATTGCCGGCGGGCTGGGCGCGTTCTTCGCTTTGAGGTCGCCGTCCCGATCAACCAAGGTGCCGGACCAGGCGGCAACTCTCGTCCTTGGCAGCCGCGAGATTGATAGCAGCGCCGATCCGCAGCTCTTACTCAAGGCGGCTGAAACCGATCCGGCGCAGCGTGAACGCATCGAGCGCCGCCTGCAGGAGTTCGGCTTTATCAAGATTGCGCTGGCGGGAGCAACCATTTGGCGGAAGCCCGGCGCGGGTGTGGCTTTTCGCGATTGCCCGACGTGCCCCGAGCTGGCGGTCGTGCCGGCCGGGTCGTTTTTGATGGGGTCGCCAACGTCGGAGCCGGGCCGTGGTGAGGACGAGGATGATACGGCGGGCCCGGGTGGTGAGCGCGTGGCGGTGTCACTGCCTCGCCCTTTTGCCATCGGCCGTTACTCGGTGACGTTGGCCGAGTTTACCGATTTCGTCAGGCAAGCCGGGCAAAAGATCGAATTAGGTTGCTATGCGCGCTATGGCTCTTGGCAGCTTTTCCCCGACCTCGCATGGCACCATCCAGGGTTCGATCAGGACGATCGCCATCCCGTTGTGTGCGTGAACTGGGACGATGCACAGGCGTACGTGGCTTGGCTCGGGCGCAAAACCGGGCAGCGTTACCGGCTGCCGACCGAGCAGGAGCGGGAGTTTGCCACGCGCGCGCTGGTAAGGGAGGGCATACAACCCCGCTACTTTTTCGGTGACGACGAAAATGAGCTGTGTCGTTTTGCCAATGTGGCCGACCTCGACGCAAAGGCCGCCAATCCCGATTGGAGTGTGGTAAATTGCCATGACGGTTTTGCCGAGACGGCACCGGTGGGAAGCTTCAAGCCAAATGCCTTCGGCCTTTACGATATGCTCGGGAATGTCTGGGAATGGACGGCTGATTGCTTCAGAAATAGCCTGCCGCGCCCGGGCGACCTCACCACGGCGTGCACGTCGGTCGATCAAAGGGTTCTGCGGGGCGGATCGTGGCGCGACAACGGCGGTGTGGTCCGATCTGCGGCGCGCATCGCCAGCGCGCCCAATATTCGGGACGAGATTGTCGGATTTCGTGTCGTGCGGGACATTTCACCGTAGTGAACCGGAGAGCGCTAAGAAGGATGTCTTGTTGGGAGTGATTGGATGTTTCAAGCTGGTGCTGTGCATATGGATGCAAAGAGGACCTGATAATGTGGAATTCAAGCGAGTATCAGGTGTTGCAGCGGGGCGCAGTGCTGCAGAAAATCAGCTTGGCTTGCGGGCTTGTTCTTTTCCTGTTTGCCGGAACGCATTTTCTCAATCACGCACTTGGTCTGATCAATCTGGATACGATGGTGACGGTCCAGGAATGGCGATGGGTCGTTACCCGATCGCTTCCGGGCGGCATCATTCTGCTCGCCGCGCTGCTGTTCCACATGGGACATGGCCTTTACAAACTGTCGGGACGTTCGACGTTGCGGCTGCCGGCCTGGGAGCTTGCCCAAATCGGATTGGGCCTTTTGATCCCGTTTCTGTTGTTGCCGCATATCGTCAACACGCGCGTCGCGCATACATTTTTGGGCGTCCAGGACACCTATCTTTACGAACTTGCCAAACTGTGGCCCGCATCGGCCATAACGCAGAGTTTGCTGTTGGCGATCGTCTGGCTGCACGGCTGTATCGGCATTCACCATTGGCTGCGTCTATCGCCGATTTACCGCACCATCCAGCCCATTCTACTGTTCATCGCTATCGCTATTCCGCTGGCGGCACTGGGTGGGTTCATGGTCGCAGGACGCGTTGTCGCCTCGACTATCGGCGATCCCGCCATATTTGATCGCGTCAAACAGGCCACGTCCTGGCCCGACGCCGTCGCGTCTGACAGGCTTGGCCAGTATCGCGACCTGGTGCGGGTCATTTTCGCAGGACTGCTTGTTGCATCGGCTGGCGTCATTGCCTGGGGCAAGTATAAGCGGTCGACTGTAAAAAAGGTTGCCATTCGCTACATCGGCGGCCCGGTTGTGAACGTAGCGCCGGGCGCCACGCTGTTGGAAATCAGCCGCATGAACGGTGTGCCACACGCGTCTGTCTGCGGTGGCCGTGCGCGCTGCTCGACCTGCCGCGTGCGGATCGAAGAGGGTGGCGAAAGCCTGCCGCCGCCAGTATTTCCGGAAACTCTGACGTTGGCGAGTATCGCGGCCCCGTCGAATATTCGACTGGCTTGCCAGATCAGGCCCAACCATCCACTGACAGTGACGCGACTGTTGCGGGCTGCGAGCACGGGGCCGGACGCGGCATTTCTTGAGGAAACGGATTCGGCCGGCGTTGAGAAGCCGCTTGCAGTGCTGTTTCTGGACTTGCGCGATTTCACAAACCTGTCGAATGGCCGTTTGCCGTATGACGTGGTCTACATTCTCAACCAATTCTTTGCCGGAGCCGGCTTGGCCATTACCGGAAATGGAGGTTGGATCGACAAGGTGATGGGGGATGGGTTGCTGGCGGTCTTTGGCCAACGGCTGGGCGTTGAAGCCGGTTGCCGCCAGGCATTGCGGGCCGCTCGCGACATCGACCTCGCGCTCGATCATGTCAATGCCAAGCTGGAAGCGGAAATCGGACAGCCGCTCAGGATCGGGATCGGCATTCACGCCGGCCCACTACTTGTCGGGCGGATTGGCTATGGCAACTCAGTCGAATTGACGGTCGTCGGAACGGTTGTCAACGTGGCCAGCCGCCTCGAAAGCATCGCCAAGGAGAAAGGCTGCCAAATCGTGCTGTCGCGCGACGTGGCGCGACACGCCGGCTGGATCGACAACGAGTTGGCAGCAACCAAAATCAATGTGCGCGGTGTGGAAGGTCAGATCGAGGTAATTGGCGTGGCACGTGGCCGGGATCTGCCGACACGGCTGCTGGCACCGATCGAGGGCGCTGGGGATCCCGCGCCGACCGTCCACCGCTTTGGTACCTGAGCCGCCGTTAGATCAAGCACGAGTTGCGCGCGACCCGAGCCGTTCAGGGCTGCGCGAACGTCGTTACGTTGACCACCTGCACCCGGCGGTTGACTTCCGATTGCGGTTGCTGGGGATCTTTCAATCGGGTGTCGCCGAAGCCTAAGGCCACCAACCGCGATGGGGCAAGTCCGTAAGTGGTGATCAAGTGTTGGCGCACGGACTCGGCCCGTCTCTGCGACAAGTCCAGGTTATAATCGGGCCTACCTTTGGCATCCGTATGCCCGGCGATCAGGAAAATAGACTTGGCGAGCCGAGCGTCAGACAGCGCACTTCCAAGTGCCGAAAGTGCCTCGGCGGCCTTAGGGTCGACGGCGACCGAGCCGAAATCGAAATACACGAAGATGTCGGCGCTGGGCAAAGACGGTTCAACAGCAATCATAGCGTTGGGCACGGAGGGGGGCGTCGTAGCAGACACTGCTGCTTCCATGGGAATCGCCAGAGGTACCACGGGAGTTGCCGTTACGGCAGGCGCGGTGGCCGGCACTTGGTCTGGCGCGCCGTTCGCTGGCGGTTTGGCTGGCGGCGAAGCGCTGTTGGTCGAAGCGCTCGTATCAGTTGCGGCTGGCGCGGGCCGCGTCGGTGCTGTTGCGCTGGCGGGCGGCGGCAGGCCGGCACCGGATCGTCCCTGCAATTTGTTGATCAAATCCTCAACAGCTTGCCGTTCCGTTTGCGATTGGGCCTTGCCGAGCAATTCCAAGGCGCTTGGCTGTTGTTGCGCCCGTGCCGGTGAACCAAACGCCGAAGCCAATAGGCAAGCCGCTCCAATCCCGCCAATCGCGCGAGGTCCAAGCCACATAATTGTGCCCTTCAACGGATGACGCATCTCAACTGCCGCTCCAACACTTCCTTATAAGCCGCGCCGCGCCGCGCCGTCGAAGCCTGTCGGCTCGCCACCGTCGGCCCGCTCAAGCAATTTTACCGACAATCGGTATGGAGCGCCAATCAATTCACCCTTGCGCCAGTGGCAAACGCCGAACCATCCATGAATTCAGCAGCCATTCCGCAGCTGTTCTCGATCACCATTCCTAACGTCGTCGAGCTGAATCCGTTGGAGGATTTCCGAACAGGCCTTCCGGGAGAGCCGGTAGTTTGCCTTTTCAGGCGCGGTCGCCAGCCACGCCGCCGGCTGGGTGGGTTTCGCGGTTGCGGCAATTGCCGGTATTGCAGCTACCTGAAGTGAGATTTCAGGCGGCGGGTCGCTGCAGGGCACGATCATGACAAGACCGACATTGGGCAGGAATTTGGTGCAAGTCTTTTCCTGAGACGCAGACATACTTTGAGCCGATCCTGCGCCTCCAGTATCGGCATTGAGCGTGCTGGTATCACGACGTAGGTTGCCCGCTGGGCTTGGTCTGCCTTGGCCATGGGCGTCGTCACAAACTGCCGATATCAAAAGAGCGAAGCCAATGCTGCAGAGTACGAATATCTTTGTCATGCCTGAACTCCCCGCCAAAATGTAATCAACCGCCCACAATTCACCGGTTCACTATTCATACTACGAGTGGTTAAGAATAGCCCCCAGGGAACAGTCCTGCTTGGTTGGTTTTCTTTTTCTTGGCAGCCCCAACCGCGCTGGCCTATGGTCTGGAAGTGTTGGCGTCCGAAAAGTAGATCTCATGGATATTGGATTGATCGTTGCCTTGCTGGGGCGCTCCTTGTTGTTCGGTCCGTTGGATGAGCCCCGACGCGTGGTAATCGCCCGGCAGATGCGAGAGACCAGCTTTGCGGCGGGTCAAGCGATCTTCAGTCGTGGCGACCCGCCTGCAGAAATATATTTGGTTCTAGATGGAATAGTGCGGCTCTCGGTCTTGTCGGTCGAGGGGCGAGAGTTATCGTTTGCTCATGCTGATACAGGCAGCGTGTTCGGCGAAATAGCGGCGCTGGACAACGGCCCGCGCACGGCAGATGCCATGGCCATCACACCAGTGCGCGCGGCAGTGCTGTCCAAGGCTGCATTGCGAAGTGCAATTGAGCAGATGCCGGCGATGGCGCATGCGGCGATCACTTTGGTTTGCGGTCGGCTCAGGCAAGCCGACTTGCAGCTCGAATCGATAGCGTTGCATTCGATCGAGGTGCGGCTGGCGCGTTATTTGCTGTCGCAAATGCAGCGCCAGAAAGGGCAGAAACCGAGCATTCTGAAACGACTCGATCTCGATATTTCGCAGACGGAACTGGCGTTGCGGATCGGGGCAAGCCGGCCGAAAGTGAACGCCGCCATCGCTAAGTTGGTAGAATGCGGTGCCATCGAGCGTAGTGGCCGCTTCATCGAATGCAACACCGAAGAGTTGGAAATCATCGCCGCGCAGTGAGGCCACAGTAATCCCAAGCCCTTTATGCGGCCACAGCCAAAGGTTCGTGGGGCAGCGCCAGTTCGGTCATGGTCAGTCGGATGGCGTTGATCAATTTCTGCCGGTTAAATCCCCATTGCATGTTGAGGGGAAATTCACTCGCGATCGCGCAAGCCGTCTCGATCGTTCGATCCCGTTGTGCTTCAAGCAAATCCGACAGGCGCCGCGCAGCCAGGATGGGCTGCAGACAAATGAACCGCGCAAAAACCGCGTGTCCTTGCGACGTCTGCCCGGCGTAGGTCCGCCAAAACATGCATTCCATGCGACTGATGTCCAATTCGGTGAGCGAGAGCGAAGCCGCGAGGCCTCTGCCGTCGGCGTCCGCCAAGCGAATTTGCGCGCACAGCTCAAGGGCGGCGACGGGGGCGACATCGGTCGGGTTCCAAGGGGTCGACATAGCGTAGTCTCCGCGGAGTGAGAGGTTCAGTATCCCTCAAATCTAGGCCAGCAGTCGCATCGGTGCAGTTCCTTGGGTGACAAAAACACGCGGCGCAGATGAGGATTTACCTCGTCTGCGCCGCGCTGTTCGATGGGGCGATAGAAGGCAGAGTTAACGGCTGAAGACGGCAGCCGGGTCGATACGGGTGACCTTGAGGATGGCGGACATCGCCGACAACACGCACATGCCGACCGTCAGGCAGAATAGAACTGCGGCAAGACCCGGCGTCATCAAGACCTGAAGCGATGAGTGCTGTGACGCCCAGGCAATTCCGAGGCTGAGTACCATTCCTAGCAAGTAGCCGAGCACCGCACTCAACAAAGCTTGAATAAGGATGACTTTGTGGATGTAGCCGGCGGATGCTCCCAAGGCACGCAAGGTAGCGAACTCGTTGAGGTGGTCCTTTGTGCTGGCATAAAGAGTTTGGGCGACGATCACGATGCCGACGATAATCCCGAGCACCGCGCCGGCAATCAGCGCGCCACCGGCACCAGTCTGGAAGAGCCAGTAGTCGAGGCTGCGGTTGCGAAATTCCGCTTGGGTCAGAATTTCCACGTCCTTCAGGCGGACGGCGAGGCTCTGCCGTACGGTTGCGATGTCTGCGCCTGCCTTGACCCGTACCAAGGCATAGGAAGACTGCTCGGGAGAGGCATCAAGGGTCGCACGAGCACGCTGCAGCGTCGTGAAAACATACGGTAGCGTGGTGAAGGAGCGGATGCCATCGGTTACCGCCGAGATCGTGACCTTGTTGGCATTGACCTCCGCATGTTCGCCCAGCCGGGTGACGCCGAGGTCGTCAAAATAGCTTTTGTCGATGGCCACCCCGGCGGGGCCAGTCAGTGCCGCGGCGCTACCCTCGACGATATTCCAGGGCTTCAAGCCGCCGGTTGCGATGCTGGAACCGATCATCAGTACCGCAGTTGCGCCGCCGCTGGGTTTTTTCCAGGAAGCAAACCCCACTGCCAGTTCTTCGACGCTTTCGACGCCAGCGATTGAAAGGGCGGCCAGTTTTTCGCGTCCAGCCAGGAACGAGGGATCGTCGAAACTTTTGGTGCCGAACGGGACGATCCAGAGATCAGCGCGCGAATGCTGGAAGAATGCTGTGATCATCTTTTCCGAGCTGAGGTAAAGCCCAAGCTGGACCGCGACCAGCACGACCGAGAAAATGATGCCGACGAGTGTCACCGCCAGGCTCATGCGATCGTGAAACAGGTTGCGATAGGCCAACTTTGAAATGCCGCGGATGGTTTGCGAAAAGGTGGCGGCGTTACGGCCCTCGCCAACCTGAGATGAACTGCGCGTTTGTGCATGGGCGTTCATGGCGGATCCTTGCCGGAATTACTCGTAAGTGTTTCGGGGACACCATGGCCCCGGATTTCAGGGCCATGGCTGGGTTGATGGCGCTGCTTATTCCGCGCAAGGGACCGATATGGTCAGTGAAAGGCCGGGCAGAAAGCGCTTGCATTCGACGGCGCCGGCGGGCTGAGCGGCGTCGACAGGATTGGCGGTGGCAATCGGCGGGGTTACCAGCGCGGCTGTTTCGATGCTGGGGAGTTCGGTCGTTTCGACCTTAGTGCCGGTCTGCTGCATCTGGCCAAGAGGTGCCTGGGGAGTTGGGAGTTTGCTGGCCAAACTGGCCGGCTTGATCGGCTTTGGTAGAGTTTGCGCAGTTGATGCCTCGGTGACCGGTTCGGACTTCACGATCAAAGGGGATGCTGCGGTGGGTGGAAGCTCGACCGCTTTTATTCTGCTCGGTCGCGCCGCCATGATCGCATCGTCGCACGACCAAGCGTCGTCGTTATAGCTCCAGCGGGCATTGCCGTAGTACCAGACGTCGTCGATAAACACCCAGGCGAAGCGCCCAAACCACCAATGCCCCTTGCCGTCGGTCCATGCTTTTTTCGCGGCATCGTAGTGGCGTCCCTTGCTGTCCGATAGCTTCGCGCGGGCATAGTCGTTCTCCGTAAGCTTGTGGCCGTGCTTGACTAACGTCGTGGACTTCGACGCGATCTTCAAAGGTTTGCGGCTGTCCAGCTCGAGCTTCTTGTGCTCGATTTTTTGCACGTCACGCACTCGGACCACCTTGTGTTCAGAGTTGTCCTGACGATGCGGGCGATCGCCGTGCCGCTCCTCTTTCGACGACGTGGTCCTCTGCGAATTTGAGCGTGTTTCAAAGCTATGCTCAGAAGACCTGTCGTGATTGAACGCGCCCAGGCTGCTGTGCGGCGACATCGCCGCGAAGGAGGCGTGGCCAAAGCTGCCACCACCGCCGCGCGCAAACGCCGGGCCGCCGGCGAGCAGCACTGTTGTTGCGCTCAAGGTGACCAGGTTTTTCATCAAGTTTTTCATGACAATCTCCGTTGATTTGCAGTGCGGACGCTGTGTGGGTTTTGGCTTGTAAGGGGATCATGGGGCCGGCGGCGCGCTGCCGCTGTCCCGCAAGGAACAGGGCTGTAAGATTTATTCGGTTGATTGTGGAAACTAGGCTGCGCGGGCTTCGGCGACGCTGGCGGTCTTTTGGGTCGCGGCTGAAATCTGCCGCCCGATGCGATCAATAAAGGTGGTGGTGCGTTCGACCACCACGTGACGCTGCCGGTCGATCGTGACGATGTGATAGCTGTCGTCGAGCACGATGGTATCGACCATGCCCGCGAGGTTGCGTTGAAGATACGATAGATTGCTGAGCGCCGCGTAGTCGTCCTCGCGCGGATGGAGTATCAGCGTCGGCTGGCGGATGGTGGAGACCACCTTCATCAGCGCGCGAACCAGCCAACGATGCTCAAGTACGGCCCCACCCGGCGTATTCGGCAATCCGGCGACTGAGGCGTCGGTGCTCGATAGGGCGGCCTTGATGAACTCGCGAATGCGGGCATCCTTGATCCCGTGTGGATGTCGGTCCGGGAAGTCGATGAGATTAGCGAGGAACTTCAGATTGACGATCCGAAACAGCCGCGCGTACCAGGGGATTGTCCAACCGTTGAGCCACAACGTGGGCGCGAAAAGGGTGAGGGCGTGGATATCCTGTGGGCGGTTGGCTGCGAGCAGGAGCGCCAGCACCGCGCCGCTCGAGAGGCCGCCGACGATGACGACATCGCACTCCCGGCGCAACTCATCGAGCGCCTGTTCGGCGCATTCATACCAATCCTGCCATGTCGCGGCCTTGACATTAGCCTCGCTGCCGCATTGGCCGGAGATCTGGGGGCAGTGGACAGTATAGCCGGCCCGAGCCAGGCCGTTGGCGACGAACCGCATTTCGGCCGGCGTGCCGCACATGCCATGGATCAGTAAAACGCCCGTCCGCCCGCCGGCTAATCGGTAGGTGGTGTTTTGCTGTGTCATGACGCGCTCCGCTGGCTGAACCCTTCGCTTGATGAAAACTAGCGGGAGCATACAATCGGCGCTGTTCCGATTGGAACACGAACAACGAATATCGCAATAATTATTGCCGGCCAATTCGAGTTTCTAGCGGCAGAATAAACAGCAGGTATATTTAAAAACGAAACCGTCCCCGTCGCTTTCTGCAACGGGAACGTTCGTAAATGTTGGCGATGTGCTTATCAGGCACATGTTTTGGTGTCGGCCGGCGCGCGCGTCCAGATCATGGTTTCACTGAGGAGCTTGGAACCCAAATACCCGGTAACTTGCAAATTACCATTGCTCAACGGAGTGATCTCGACTTGATATTTTCGATCGTCGTCGACATCCAGGATCCAGCCGCCATCCCACTTGCCGCCGGCGATCGGTTTGGCGTTGCCGATCACCTGCTTGCCGCAGACACTGCCATTGCTGCTGTCCTTGGTCCAGACGATGCGACCGCACAAATTGCCAGCGCAATCGCTGATTTGGACCGCGCCACGGCCGGTGTGGTCAAGCCATATGCCGATCGGTTGTCCGCCAGCGATGGCGCGTGAAGCGGTGCTGGCGCTTGAGAGAAGGGCGAGCGCTACGAGTGAGTTTTTGAGGATGGTGTGCATGATGATGCTCCTGATTGGTTTGCGATAACGCAGTTGCTCGGTCAAGAATAATGACCGCTGGTCTTATGCGTGGGCGGGAACTTCGTTGCGCGAGCGGTTGACAATGGCCTGACGCACGGCCTGACTGCGGCCAGTGTCTTGTGCAATGCTCGGCGCCCTCCGCTCAATGAACAGCTCGCCGTTCCGCCAGTCGAAAATATAATCGTCGGGCGACGAAAGTGCGTGCATCAGGGTGGGGATCGGGTGCATTTTCGGTCTCCGGTTAAAGGAATTGTGGAAGTTGTGCGTGGTTGCGCTCGACAATTGGACTATGCCTGGGGTCGATTGCTTTGACTGTTCCCGGCGAAACAATTGAAGATAATTTGGAGTCGAATAAGAATAATATTTTTCATCGGCATTTCAAAACCTGTTGCTGAAAAAAAGGCGGTCCCCGTGAGGGACCGCCAGGTAGGGGTGAGGGAATAAAAGTTCGGTGTTGGTTCAACGAAAGAACACCTCCGTTCTCATGCCGGTCAGCAATGGCACCGTACCATCGAGTAAAATGGTGACTTCGAGAACTTCAACGTCGGTCGGCCGGCGTGGCCCCCGTTGGCCGATGCGGGGTTGCGCAAGCGACGGTGCGACCGCAGTGACTTTGCCATCAAAATCCTTGCCGGGATAAGTATCGCTGCGGACGAACACGGCTTGACCCAACCGCACCTTTGCGACGTCCGTCTCGTCGACCTCGGCGATCACGCGCATGGAAGAGAGATCGCCCATCACGAGCAATGGATGCTCCACGGATGGACCGATCATTTCGCCGACTTTGCCCGTGAGCTGCAGGATCGTGCCCGCAACCGGTGCCCGGATGCGCGTTTTGTCGAGCATCGTCTCGGCGACCGAGACTTCGGCGCGAGCGGCGGTGAATCCGGCCTCAAGCCGGTTCGGTGCGGCCAGGCCGGGCTTTGCGAGTGCAATCCCAAGCGCTGTCCGATCGCGCAGAACACGCTCGCGCGCCTCGACGAGGCGTTTGCGTGCCGATGCCAGTTGGCTGTCGGTGCCCCCCGTTCGCCTCGCAGCGAGTACGAAGTCGAGTTCGAAGCGGGCACCGGTCAAGCTCCGTTCGGAGGAGTAAAGGGTATCTTCGATCCGCTTGACGTCCTCGCGGCCGGCAGTGACTGGCTGGGCGTCGCGCTCGCGGCGGCGAGCGGCGGCCTCGACTTCGGCGGAGACCAAGCGATAGCGTGCCTCATCGTCGTCGAGCCGGAGCAGGACATCGCCTTCCTCGACCTTGTCGTTGACGTGCACGAAGCTTTGTGCAATCCGCCCCGGCACCGTAGGCGTAATACGAACTTCACCATTTTTGGGCTCGGTGCGGCCGATGGATGCGATGATCCAGGCCGGGACTTTTGGTGTCGAGGTGGCCTGGGTCTCGACGGCAAGGATTGGGAGTGGCCGAGCCGCGAGTACGTAGCCCCCAAAGCCGGCAAGGCCGACGGTGCCGGCGGCACACAATATGGCGATTGATTTAAACATTGGAAGATATCCCTTTGCAGACGGTTGACTTGCTGACGGCCGTGTTTTTGCGAGATTTGTGGGGCTTGGGTGGCGCGTTGGTCGCTTGGCTCTCGCTGCTTTTTTTTGGTTTAGCTGCTGCCTGCTTGGGGCGCTCATCGCCGGCGATGCGGCCATCCTCGATTGAGATGATACGGTCGGCGTAGGCGAGCGTGCGATGGTCATGGGTGACTGCCAACACGGCTCGGGTGGGGTCTTTAGCCGCTTCAGCAAGCAACGCCATGACGGCCTTGCCGTTCTCGCTGTCGAGTGCCGCCGTCGGCTCGTCCGCCAACACGACCGACGGTGAACCGGCCAGCGCCCGAGCAATGGCGACGCGTTGCTTCTCACCTCCACTCATGCGGTTCGGAAAGGCGCCCGCCCGATGCGACAGACCGACGGCGGCGATGGCCTCAGCCGCCAGGCCTTTAACTGCATTAGGCGGCGTGCCGCGCAATTCCAGTGCGAGCATGACATTTTCTGCGGCCGTCAGCGTTGGGAACAAATTGTACGACTGAAACACGAACCCGACGTGAGTGCGGCGCAAATCGGCGAGGCCGTCTGCGTTGAGCCCGGTGGCCGTCTCGCCGGCGATGGTCAGTTGTCCATCGGTCGGCGTCAGAATGCAGCCCAAAATAGAGAGAAGCGTGGTCTTCCCGCTACCTGATGGGCCCATCAATAGGGTCAGTTCGCCCGGCATCAACGCGAGATCGATGCCTTTGAGTACATGGTTCTCGGCGCCTGGATGACCGAGTAACTTCGTTATGTTGCGCGCCTCCAAGATGGGTTGGATCCGCTCGCGACCGGGTGCAACGTTCAGGTGCATCGCCCGCTTGACAGCCCGTTTGGTGATGCCGTCGTGATCGTGATCCCAGTTCTCCGATGGATTAAGTCGTGCCAGCATGGTCCTGAACCCCTGTGTGTTTGTTGTTAAGGAACCCTAGGCGGCGTCGGCGATTGGCGCTGTTCCCGGCGGAACAAGACGCGGGCAAAATAAGTTGAATGGTTTCAATTGCGGGGCAACTGCGGCGCTGGAGGCGATGCGGTGAGATTGAGATAAGGCAGCGCGTCCGCCTCCGTCTTTAGATCGGGGTCCAGCAAATCGAAGCGTAACCGCTTGCCGACTGAACGGACGACCGGACCTAGCAAAAGTCCACGATGCTTGAAATAAACCCACGACCGTTTGAGCTGGCAGCCAAGACGGAGCTTTTGCTTGTAGGTGGTCTGGCCGGTTTGCAGCCAGGTGATGCCGTGCGCGATGCAATAGCGAACCACGGTCATCCAATTTATGAAGTAGACATCGTGCTCGCGCGCTAGCGGATAGCGCATTCCGACATATTTGCCGATAACGCGGTTTTGCTCGATGAGAGAGAGACTGAAACCGGCGAGGACACCATCAACGCGGCACAAGACAATCAATGCTTTGTCGCCGAGGCTTGCGATGACGGCGCGGAAATACTCGGCCGGAACGTCGTCAAAGCCGTCGTAGTCGACTTTGCACTTAGCCTTTGTCTCCTGAAACAACTCGACGATGTCGTCTTCGATGCCGTCGATGGAATGGCATACTTCGACCGTGACTTTGCCGGCGTTTTTCATCTTGCGCCGCAAATCGCGTCGCATATTGGACGACAGTGTCGCGAGATATTCGTCTTCATGTTTATAGGGCAGATGGAGCGTTGCGACTGGCAATGTCGGAACACGGGTAAAGCCGCGCTGGATCAAGACGTCATCGATCAGGGCCAAATGCTCGTCGGCGACGTCTTTGAGAGCCAGCATTGATACCCCTTGCGCGACGGACTGGCTGTGCATGGCGTCCAGCAAGGCCGCAAATGCACTTGAGCGCTCGAGGGGCGACAAGCACGGATGGAATCCAACCGGGCACTCCTCAGTCAGGGGCGAGCCCATGCTCAGCACATTGATGCGGACCAGATTTGGTGCCACGCGGCCCACCAAGCCAACGACCGAACGCAGGCCATCTGGCAGGTCCATGTCCAGACGATAACGGATCTGGAACAATGGAACAGCGGCAACGGGCAGCCCCCCGTCATAGGCGACGAGTGCCGAAGTTGCGCAGCCGGGCGGCGCGGCGAACGCGCAAGCGTGAAAATAGTCCCAGCCTTCGACGCGACCCGCAAACATCCGATCCCAATCCGCGCGCGAGATTTGGGCAAGGCTTGTCAGGTGGCGCACAGTGAGAGAGTGGCGCGAACCGGCTGTGGTTGAGCCGTCGTGTTTGATCGGCTGCTGGATAATGCTGGAAGCTGCAGTCATCTCGGAAGATGCGCGGTGCATCGGTCGGGTAGCGGTAAAATCGGCTTGGGCTATGGTCATGATGAGTTGCCTGGGGTTTCGTGCTCACGGGAACGGCATGGCCGCAAACATGCGCCGGCCCGCGACCCGGCGCTGTTCCCGATGGAACAGGCGCGCGTTGATAGTCGGATCGTGGATGGGGTGCGCGAAACGTCGGACGGCGATCGGAGCGGAAATTGCGATGAGCCGAATTGGCGATATTCGCCCTTGGCCTTAAGGCTCGGGCAGGAAATTCCCCGGTTGGTGGCTGAATTGCAATCCGAGTAGCTGGACTTTGTGAGCCATTGCTGCGTCAATGTTCCCGCGTCAATTTCGCTTTTGGCTGGCTGCAATTGGTCCTCGTTCCGGAGCCCAGACATTGTCCGCCGATTCGCAAAACGGCACGAGCGTGCGCCAACGCACCTACCAAATACTTGAGCACAGTCGTCGACGCGACCTGAGCTCGCGCCTACTCGACTGGTTCTTGATTGTTTTGGTCTATGCCAATGTCGCAGCCGTTGCCGCACAGTCCATTCCAGATTTGCCGCCCCCGGTTTTCGCGCGACTGCAAGTGTTCGACCGCTGCTGTGTTCTGGTCTTCTTGCTCGAGTATCTGGCTCGGCTGTGGACGTCGCCGGAGCATGCGTTGCTCCAGCGGTATGGCACTGGCGGCGCGCGTCTGCGTTCGGCCTTGACGCCTTTGATGCTGATCGATGCGCTGGCGCTGCTTCCATTCGCACTCGAATTTGCCTTCCCACAACATGCGTTGGTGCGGCTCACGCGTCTCATCCGCTTCCTGAAACTGGCGCGTTACTCACCGGCCCTCGGGACAATCGGTTCTGTGCTGACTGCGGAGCGGCGTGCGTTACTGGCCTGTGTCGTAATTTTTGCTGGCGTCTTGTTGCTAGCGGCTGCTGCAATTTATGCCGTCGAAGGCACGCAACAGCCAGACCGCTTTGGCGACATGCCCAAAGCCATGTGGTGGGCGGCTTCAATGCTCGCCAAAATAGGTGGGCCAGGAACAGAGCCGGTCACAGTCTTGGGCCGTATCGTCGCTGTGATTACAGTCATGCTCGGGATTTTCTGTTTCGCGCTTCCGGTCGCGATCATCGCGCGTGGTTTCTACGAAGAGATCAGACGCCGTGATTTCATTATAACCTTCGCTATGATTGCTCGGATCCCGTTGTTTTCCCGCCTCGACGCCGCATCAATTTCGGACCTGATCGGCATTCTGTCGGCGCGTACCGTGCCGACAGGTACAGTGATCGTGCAAAAAGGCGACCAAGCCGACTCAATGTTTTTGATCGCAAGCGGCTTGGTCGACGTTTTAAGCGACGCCAATAATGTGCGGCTTTCCGAAGGCGACTACTTTGGCGAGATGGCGCTGTTGCTGCAAGAGCGGCGCAACGCAACAGTGATCGCTGTGCGGTTAACAGATCTGCTGGTGCTCAATGCCGGCGACTTCCACCGATTGGTGCAGCGCAACCCGGAGATTGCCGATTCCGTGCAGAGGGTGGCGCAGGCTCGGGCCGCAACTACAATTCGTTGAGTGCGTTTGCGCGCCCCACGTCTGCCAATTAACTCGCAGACCGGAACGTACTTTAGCCTGAGCGTCGAGTCGGCTTACCTTATACCAGACGCTATAAGAGGAATCGAAGGGATCGCCATGAGAGAGCCGCTCAAAAGTCTGGCCGGCATTGACGCTTTTCGCGATCTCGCAGCAAAAGATTTGCAACAATTGGAATGCCTGTCAAAACTGATCGAAGTCCAGCGGGGGCAATTCTTATTCCGACAGGGCGAGTTGGCCGATGCACTTTATCTCGTTGTTAGCGGTCGCTTCGAAGTTATGCGCGACGATGAACTCGATCCAGTGGCCGAAATCGGTGCTGGGCTGCCCATCGGCGAAATTGCATTTTTTACCGGTGGTGCACGGACCGCGAACATCATCGCCGAACGAGACAGCGTTGTGCTGAAACTCGACCGGGTTGAGTTCGATGTGCTCGCACGCGCCTCGCCCCGGATCTGGACGTCGGTAACGTCGACCCTTGCCCGTCGTCTCGCCGAAACCACGGCCTCGCGCGGCAAGGCACCGATCCGCCCGCGGCCAAAGACATTCTGCCTGCTCTCCGCCGGTAGCGCCCCGGTCTCGCCGGAATTCCTGCACCGTCTGCGGACTGTGTTCGAACGCCATGTAAACGTATTGTTTCTGGATGCGACCGAATTTGAGAAAAACAAATCGACGGCGCCCGACGATACGCGCTGGCTCAACGAGGTTGAGAGCCGCTACGACGCGGTTATTTTTGTAGCAGATCACACTGTGAGCGCTTGGTCGCAAAAAGCGATCCGGCAAGCCGATCTGGTGCTTTGCATTGGTCAACCAACTGACGGCGCTACTCCCGCAGGCCATCAAGTGACAGCGCTGGAACAATACGCGGCAACGCTGCACAAGTCCGGCCGTTTACGCCTTGTTTTGCTACACGCGCGCGCCGGCGGGTTCAGTGGTGCGCGGCACTGGCTTGATTTACGGCCATGGTGTGTGATGCATCATCATGTCGTTCTCGCTCAAAATGCCGACTACGAGCGGTTGTTTCGCTTCTTGACGGACAGCGCCTGCGGTCTGGTCGCATGCGGCGGTGGCGCATTCAGTATCGCGCATATCGGATTTTTCCAGGCATTCCGTGAAGCGGGTATCGTGTTTGATATGATGGGCGGCACCAGCGGAGGCGCGGCGATGGCGGCGGCCTTTGCGATTGACGCCGACCCCGACGAAATCGAACGGCGCGCACACGATATCTTTGTAACACGGAAGGCGCTGAGCCGCTGGACGTTGCCGCGCTATAGTCTGCTCGATCCGACCGTCCTCGATGACGCGTTCCGTGAGCATTTCACGTCAGTCGACATTGCCGACCTCCCCATTCCTTATTTTGCCATTTCCACTAATCTGTCGCGCAACAGCGTCCATTGCCATCGGTCGGGGCCGCTCTGGCAGGCGGTGCGGGCGTCCTGCACAATCCCGGCCCTGCTGCCGCCAATGTACTCGGAAGACGGCGATCTGCTCGTAGACGGTGGGTTGCTCGAGAATGTGCCGATCAAGAGCATGCATGCATTGAAATCGGGCCCGAATATCGTGATTGATTTCCAAGTGCCCGTTCTCGAGCGCTTTGAAGGAGCCGCCGGCACCGCTCCGTCACGTAGGCAACTGATCATGGGTAGTTTGACATCGCGTGGGCGCAGTCAGCTGCCGCGCGGCCCGAGTCCGCAAATGGTTTTGCTGCGGAGTTTGATGCTCCACAGTCACAACGTTCGCACTGAGATCGGAACGGAGGACGTGCTGCTTGAACCCCTGATGCCAGCCGGTATTTCACATCTCGATTGGCACAAGCACGATGAACTGCGTCGGTTCGGCTATGATTTCGCACGGCGCGAGATCTCCCGGCTAAAACTGACGTCCGTCACCGCGCTCCCTTGATTTACGCAGAAAATGCGTTGGACAACTTCCACGTCCGGCCATATCCGCACCAAAGAAAATATCCGGAAAACAACGTCGTCGCGGTTAGACCGATGATATTTCCGGTTAGGTTCGCGAGTTCATCAGGTGAGGCCATTACCACGCCGTGGAGCAGCGGCAGGACCAGTACCGAATTATAGACGAAGAGTCCGAATAGCAGCGTTTCGCAAGCCGACCTGTTGCCTTGCCGCGCGGTCATCACATAGTCAGCCGCGAACCCGATGAAAAGCCAGCCGACCAACGTCGCCGTCGGTACATCGACGCGCCAGGGCAACATGCCGTGCCAACCTGCTAGCAGTCCGTATCCTACGAATGCCAACCCAAAGGCCAATATAAGCAGCGCCACGCGCACTAGCAGCGGTGCGCGTGGCGCTGGCGATAGCTCCAATGTTTGACTGGCGTAGAAGGCGTACGCCGAGCCAACGGCGATCGATCCAAGGACGATGGCATGTGGAAGCATACTATTTCCGTGCCCTGAGAATACACCCCTAGCAATAGCGAGCGCGAAGCCGCCAAATCCAACAACGAGGGCAAGTGCACCACCGCCAGTGGCAGCACGCCAGTCCACTGTGCACGCCACAAATATACTGCCACTGCCGTACGATACCAGTAGCGCCGCCAAAAAAACGCCTGTCATCGGGTCGTTCCGGCACGGCCAAAGCCAAGTCACGGCCGGGCTGTTGATGGCAAACCCTATGCCAAGGATCAAGAGGATCAGGCCCTCAGCTACCAATCCAAGTTTGGGGACGTTGTCGATCGTCTTCTCGACGAATGCTCGCATGTTTGCAGCCTCAATGTCAGAGCCGGAACTGACTATGCGGGTCCGACGGTTTTGACAGGCTTGCCTATCTTTACCGGCTCACGCTGTCCCCTGCGGTACACGGCTTGCTTTTTCGAGCGTTCACCGGCATCTGCCATGCGAGCATCTATCGCTGCGCATGTTGAATTTCACCCTGCGTTCGCCTGACGGTTGTCGAACGCTATCGGCAAGCCAGGCAATGACGAGGCTCGGAATCTACTCACATTAGCTTCGTTGGCGTGCCGCAGCTAGGAAAGGACGTTTCGTCCACCTTGGAACAATTGAGTAGTTTCCGAGGCTGTCCATCGGCTGCCAAACGTCGTTAGTGATCGAGGGCATGGATTGATTTTGGGTCCTCCGCGTCGATTTGAAAGACAACGAGGGGTAAGAGAGGCGTCGGCATATGCTTGAGCTATCGCCAGACAAGGTTGCCTACATTATCCTCAATGCCAAAGAGTATAATGCGAAGGTCGGCACATGGGACGATCTTGCGAGCTGACAAGCGGATGCGCAGCTCAATGGCAATCAGCTCCATTGGGCGTTGCTGCGCCAAGGCTTGAATGCGGTCTGCTCGTTAGAAATTTGCTGTCACGACGGCAAGTTCCTCCATTATGATCGAGGCGATGCTGTCGCAGTCGGCCACGGATAGGCTGAGCGGGATGCGCATGTCGCAGAGGCGATCGAGGATTGAGTTTGTCTGTGGCGGGGTATGCGCAGATTTGAGAAAGCGCCAATGCTCGGACAATGAGGTGTATCCGGTAGCCTCGCGATGGCCGAACCATTTGAGAAACACACCGCGACTGCGGCAGCCTTCCATGAAATTGCGAAATGCCGGTTCGTCAAGTCCGTGAACCGTGAACTGGATCGAACTCTGCACGTAAGCCTCGGCTTGCGGCCGCACAGGTAGCCCTACTCGCGCGATCCGGCCTAATCCTGCGGCAAGGCGATCGTATCGGTCGTTCCAGATCCGGGCACGTTCACTGAGGATGTCCAATTGCGGCCTCACAATCGCTGCCACGAGATTTGACATACGCATCGAATAGTTCGGCGTCACATCCTTCCAGCGGGCGAAAACGCCATCGGATGGGCGGCGCCGATGCTGACCATAGAGCATGTAGCTGCCCGAATAGAGGATTGCACGTGCGGCAATATCTTCATCGTTGGTGACCAGGAGTCCACCTTCGCCGCCATTGACGTGCTTGTAAGCCTGCACACTGAAGCAGCCAACCTTACCAAAGCTTCCCGATGGTTGGCCGGCCCAGAATGCACCCATCGTGTGAGCGCAGTCCTCGATAACGGTAATGCCGAGCCGGTCAGTAAGGGCCATGAGCGCGTTCATATCCGGGCTATGGCCGCGCATGTGAGACAACAGCAGAACCTTGGCACCGGTCGATAAGGCTTTCTGCTCGAGATCCGCGAAATCGATGGTCAGATTGGGCGTGATCTCGACAAGTACATGTTCGGCGCCCGCATGTGCGACAGCACCCGGAACAGGGGCCAGCGTGAAGGCGTTCATCAACACTTTGTCGCCAGGCGTTACACCTGAACATATCAGTGCCAGGAACAACGTACTCCCACAAGAATTGGCGGCAACGCAGTACTTTACGCCGACCAGATTGGCGAAGTCATCTTCCAGCAATGAGACATCCGAGGCGTCGCCGAGAGTTTCTCCGTAGCGATGCAACCAACCTGAGCGTAGGAGTTCATTGACCCGAGCGATGCCGGCTTCGGGAATTTCCGGTGGTTGTGACAGATCGATTTGAAGTCGGATACGAGCTGGATCGTTACGCAACGTTCAAACCTCCGCCGGATTGCTGCGGTCATCATTGAGGCAGGGACACTCGTTGTCGAGCCGAACAGCGGCGACGTTGAGAAGTGTGATCGTCATGGCTTTGGCCGCATGTTGTGTTGGGTCGTCGAAACTTTCGGAGGCCGGATCTGAGATGCGGCTTAACTTTCGCTTAAGTTCACGTGCCAATGGCGAAGCGACAGTGTCTCGCGCTCGCTCACCTTTTTGGTCTCAAATCGATCGTCGGTTTGCCGCGTCGTGGATGATCCGGCGCAATTTCAGCAACGAAGGGCAGGCGACGGCGTGCTTTCGTCGCTGTCGTGTTCGGGTCGACGGCGCCGCGCACATAAGCGCGTGTGGCATCAACGAATGGCTGATGGTCCCATCCTGTCCATTGGCCCTTGAGAAGAACCTGCTGTACGAAAAGCCGCCGTTTCTGCGAAATCAGGATGTCCTCTTCCAACCGTTCATAGTTCCAGCGGTGATCGATTTCCTTTTTCAGCCGAGCAGTCACTTCGGCGTAGTCCATGTCGGCAGCAACGTTGCGTCGCTCGTCAGGGTCCTTCTTGAGGTCGAACAGCATAGGCGGATCTGTTCTGCAGTGCACATATTTCATGCCGTTCTGTCGAAGAATGAGAGCTGGCGCGTAGACACCCTCGCCCGTGTATTCGATCATGACCTCGTCGGTACGGCTGGCATTGTCACCAGCGAGCATCGCTGCAAGCGAACGCCCGTTCAGACGATCGGCAAGCCCCGGTGGATTACCGTCGGTTGCCAGATCGAGAAAAGTCGGGAGAAGGTCCATCAAGGAGACGCCCTTCTCTTCGACGTAGCCCTTCTTGACGCCTGGACCGCGGGCAATCATCGGCACTCGTGTCGACCACTCAAAGGGCAGAAATTTGAACCAAGTACCGCGCTCGCCCAGCATTTCACCATGGTCGGCGATCACGAACACGTAAGTGTTATCCGTGAACCCGCCATCCTCGATCGCTTTGAGTATACGCCCGATCAGGCTGTCGAAATATGACACCATCCCGTAGTAGGCATGGCGCGCATTACGCAAGTGAGGCTCGGTGACGATATGCTCGTCCTCGCGGATCGTGAAGGCGTAGCGTTGCGACCAGGGATCACGGTCAACGATTGGAATATGCGGGACGCCCGGGAGACCTATCTTATCGTGATCGTAAAGATCCCAGAACTCTTGCGTCGTGACGAATGGATTGTGCGGATGGGTGAATGACGCCATCAACATGAAGGGTTGCTTCTCCGGCAGTCGCGCATAGTCGTAGATCTTCTGCACGGCCTGAAAACAGACCTCTTCGTCATAGTCTAACTGCAGGCTGCGCTTACACACGCCGGCTTCGACAATGGACCTGAGGCTCATGCGCGACGGCGCATAGGGCTCCTCCTGCTGCGACCAGTCCGCAGTCCACCCAAAATCTGAAGGATAAATATCTGTCGTGATGCGTTCTTCGAACCCATGCAACTGATCGGCGCCGACGAAATGCATCTTCCCCGAAAGGCAGGTCCGATAGCCGAGATGGCGCAGGTAGTGCGCAAACGTTGGAATGGACGAGAGCAACTCGCCGGCATTGTCGTAACATCCAACCGCAGATGACAGCTGCCCCGTCATCATCGAAGCTCGCGAGGGGCCGCAGACCGGGTTGTTACAATAGGCGTTGAGAAACGTCGCGCCGTCGCGGGCGATCGCGTCCATATTGGGTGTTTTGACGGTTCGGCCACCGTACATTGATAGCACCTTGGCGGTGAGCTGATCGGCTTGAATGAGAACGATGTTGGGGCGGGTCATTGGTATCCTTGTGCATCACAGCAAGCGAGAATGTCGCCGAAATCTGTTTGCTATCGAATTCGACATAGGTGGGAACCGCGAGATGGGTTGCGGAATCTAGTTGAAGTTGTCGTTGTCATCGCATGACCCAGTCCTGGTAGATCTCGGAGGCCAGCTTCGTCGTCACGCCCGGTTCGCCGTTGCCAATTGCGCGACCGTCGATGCGGATCACCGGCGTCACGCCGCCTAGCGTGCCTGTAACAAACGCCTCTTGCGCGGAATAGACTTGAGCGAGCGTCATATTCTTTTCGAAAGCCGTTCTACCCGCCGCCGTCCAACTATCAATGACAGCCTTTTGAGTGAGCCCGCGAAACGAGTAGTTTCCGGTTGAGGTCCAAAGATTGCCATCGCGTACTATAAAGAAATTTGTCGAGTTGCAGCTTGCAACAAAACCGCATGGATCAAGCATCAACGCCTCGTCGGCACCAGCGTTGATCGCCTGGATCAGCGCCTGAATGAGATTGAGGCGGCTGTGTGAGTTGAGGTGCAAGTCGAAAATATCGGGTCCGCTGGTGCGAAACGTGGAGGTGAACAGCGACATTCCATGAATTTTGGACTGGGGTCGCGGAGTCTTGTATTCGGCGACGATGATCAATGTCGCCTTGCCGATCACAAAACGGGGGTCCTGGTTCGGCGTGCTCTTCAATCCGCGTGTCAGCATAAGCCGGATGTGTGCACCGTCGTTCATGTTGTTTCGGGCGAGCGTTTCGCCAAGTGCCGCTTCAATTTCCAGCCGACTACGTCCAATATCCAGAGCGATTGCGCGCGCCCCTTCGAACAACCTGTCGAGATGGGCCTGAAGCTGGATCAACCGTCCATTCTTGAGCCGCAATCCTTCCCACACTCCGTCGCCAAGCACGAAACCACTATCGAAAACGGAGACACGCGCCTCGTCGCGCGGAAAAAACGCCCCGTCCACATAGATGAGTACACTTTCGTTGCGAGGATCGGGTAAATAGCCCTGAGCACTGGCCGTGGTATTTGTCATGCAGCGTCGGTCTCCACGTCAGAACTGAAATCGCCGATGATCGGCAACAAATTGCTGGGTCAAAGCGCGCTTTGGCGATTTGAGCACTTCGTCCGGTGTACCAGATTCGTAAATTCCACCATTTGCGATGAACACGACGCGGGTCGCCATGTGGTAGGCGAAACCGATTTCGTGCGTGACGAGCAACATGGTCCGGCCTTCGTTCGCCAGCGCCTCTATAACGCCGAGAACTTCGCCGACAAGTGCGGGGTCCAGGGACGACGTCGGCTCGTCAAACAACAATATCTCCGGCTCCATTGCCAACGCGCGGGCTATCGCCACACGCTGCTTCTGACCGCCAGACAGATGTGCGGGGTACGCGTCGGCTTTGTCCGCGAGTCCAACCCGCGACAACTGCTCTAGTGCTTTGCTGCGTGCTTCCGGTTTGGCTAACCGACGCACCGTCACCAAGCCCTCCATCACGTTTGCGATCGCCGTCATATGCGGGAATAGATTGAACTGCTGAAACACCATGCCAATTCGTTGGCGGAGCTGGTTTAACTCGCGTTCATCGTACCGCACAACGGCCGGCCCATTCGGGCCCGTCACGTGTCCGATCAGCTGGCCACCAACCTCGATACGGCCTTCGTCGGGGTGCTCAAGGAAGTTGATGCAGCGGAGTAATGTGCTTTTGCCCGAGCCCGACGCGCCGAGGATCGCGATCCGATCTCCAGGCAAGACGTCGAGATCAACTCCAGAGAAAATGGTGTTGGATCCAAAGCGCTTACCAAGGCCGCTTAGACGAAGCACGGGTACCTTCATTGATCAGTCGCTCCTGGCGAGACGGCGCTCGATTGCGTAGGTCGCGCGAACGAAAGGGTAAAGGAGCAACATGAACATCACGCCGACGACCGTGTAGGCCTCGATCGGATTGAAGTTCAGCGACGCAATCAGCTTGCCTTGTTGCATCAATTCGACATAAGCGACCACAGAGGCAAGTGTCGACGTCTTGACGATTTCGATACCGCGATTGGTCAATGCAGGTAGGATGCGACGTACGGCTTGCGGTATGACGATGCGACGTAACGTTTGCAATCCGCTCATGCCGATTGCGCGCGCTGCTTCCGTTTGACCGGGCTCGATCGACTGGATTCCGCCGCGATAGATTTCTGACGAATAGGCTGCAGCATTGAGCGTAATTCCGAGCACCGCAGCCAGGAAGGGACTGACTTCGATCGGCGCGATCATCGGCAATGCGAAATAGAACCAAAGGATCTGAATGAGCACCGGCGTATTGCGAAAGAATTCGACGAAGGCGGTCGAGAGCCAGCGAATTGGAGCCCGGCGCGCGCGGCGACCGAAACCGACGAGCAGGCCGAGACTAAGGCCCAGGATCAAACAGACGATAGACAACTTCAGCGTACCGGCGAGGCCCATGGCCAGCGCCTGCCAGTTATCGAAGACACTTGCGAAGTTCCACCGGTAGGTCATGGCTCACCTAACCGAAAGTTCGCCGCTCAGGGCAAACCGGCGCTCGATCCGCGCACCGATGAAGCTCACAAGCGATATGGTCACAAAATAGATCAAGGCCGCGATGGTGAAGACTTCGAGCGGCCGATACGTCTTCTGGGCCAACTCGTTAGCCTGGAACAGAAGATCCGCGTAAGACACCGTTGCAACAAGCGTCGTTGTCTTCATCAATTCTATCGAGCGCTCCATCATTGCGGGAAACATCCGCTTCACGGCCTGCGGCAGCACGACCCGCCACAGGCATTGCGCTTCGGTCAATCCGATGGCGCGCGCCGCCTCCCTCTGGCCGCGTTCCACCGAGACGATGCCAGCGCGGAAAATCTCGGCGAAGAAGGCACCCGATTGGATCATGAAAGTCAGTGTTGCTGCGATGAAGGGCGTCATCTCGACGCGCAATACAATTGGCAAACCGAAGTAGTGTCCTGATTCCGAAGTTCGTTGAAGTAAGCGGTTATATGGGCTGGCGTCGAGCGTTCTGAGGCAGAATCGTTGAATGCTGGCGAGGATATCGTCGGCGGTCTTGGTCCAACGGAACGGCTTCGGTGCATCGTTGGTCGCTGCAATGTAGTCTTGAATTGCACTCTCCAATTCGCGCGTTGATCGATGCACGCCGC
>JANXWC010000049.1 GCA_025351355.1 Hyphomicrobiaceae bacterium | reverse complement strand
TCAGAGTTTATCTCTTACTGTACCGTCTAGGCTTTCGCCGCGCAACGCGCATTCCATGCCCGATACTGTGTATCGGCAACCTCACGACAGGAGGAACCGGCAAGACGCCAACCACGCAGATGGTCTGCCGGATGCTCACGGAGGCTAAATTTTCCGATTGGACGATTGGAGCAATCGCTTTCGAGGCCGGATTTTCGGATTTGTCCTATTTCAATCGCACATTCCGCCGACATTACAGCGCCACGCCATCGGATGTGCGTGAAGCCGCGCAATGGGAGCGGGAGAATGGTCGTTCTTAATACCTCGTCACCCGAGGAAATGTTCGCTTTGGGTCATTAGTGGACAAAACACTGCGAGCCGAAATCTCCGGTTGTCCGCTAATGACCCAAAGCGGACATGGTGCCGAGGCTAACTACCGGCAACCCAGTCGCCGGCTAGGGCTGACATAAGGGACCAAATAGAATAGCGGCATGCTGATAAGTTAATTTGCACAAATAAATGTTAGGTAAGGCGATATTCTTTCAGGATTGTTTGATGAAAAGGAAAACCAAGAATTCAAGTCGGGAGAAAGATCGGCGCATCATAGTGAATGACCGGATGCAGAAGGGATATTGCTACGAACTCTCGGCGCCAACTGGCCGCAATTTTGATCCACAGTTCAAGCCGGAATTGACACCGCAACAAATGCTTGCTCTCGGCGTGTTCTGCGGCAAGTACATGACTGATACACGCAAGGAGTTTCCAAAGAGCTGGTTTAAGCGCGCCAAGCTTTCGCCATCCAGCCGCGATTGTTCACTCAACCATTTTGGTGTTGATGCCAGCCAGCCCCTCTCAGAGTGGCGAAATAAAGGATGGATTGCCCCCGAAGATCCGCGTGGCTGGTTCCAATGGTATTGCCGCTACTACTTAGGCCGTCGTTTGCCGGAAGAGGACAAGCGCCAAATCAAGCGCTGGAAGGCTTTCCGACGCCACATTGCCCAAGTGCGAATGAATTGTGAGCCCGGTGATCCGTTCTGTCGTCCTCGGCAACGGCAGGCTCTGCTGCACTGGGCGTATGACAGTCGAAAAATCTGAGACAAATGGCGCCGAACTTAATGGCCAGACGGCTTTGTTCGATGTCCGCTTTGGGTCATTAGTGGACAAAACACTGCGAGGCGAAATCTCCGGTTGCCCGCTAATGACCCAAAGCGGACACGAAACAAACGGTAGTCGCATTTGCCCTCGTAAATGACCGAAAAACATCGATAATGCTTTCAATAGCTATGAAGTGGCTTCGTATTGCGGGGCAAAACCGTGGCACTACCAGAAACGCGTTACGCGAAAAGCGGCGACGTTCGGATTGCCTATCAAGTCATTGGGCATGGACCGCTCGATCTCGTGTTCGTGCCGGGCTTTATGTCCAATCTTGACGTGCAGTGGGAAGACCCCGGCTTCACCCATCTACTTAACCGGTTGAGCGCTTTCACTCGCCTCATTTTGTTCGATAAGCGCGGCACTGGCTTAAGCGATCGCGTCGACAATCATCATTTACCGACACTCGAAACACGCATGGACGACGTCCGCGCGGTCATGGATGCGGCCGGTAGCGGCCGCGCGGCCTTGCTGGGGGCCTCGGAAGGCGGACCGATGTCGATCCTGTTTGCAGCAACCTATCCGCAACGCACGCGAGCGCTCGTTCTCTATGGCGCCTACGCCCACTTCCACACCTGGGTCATGGCGCGCGATGCCCTCGAAGGCTTCATCCACGGAATTGAAACCTCGTGGGGCACCGGCGCCAGCGCGCCGCTGTTCGCACCGAACCAATCGAAGGATGGCCGCTTTCCCGCATGGTGGGGGCGTTTTGAACGGCTCTCCGCAAGCCCTGGCGCCGCCGTCGCACTGGCCAGAATGAATGCCGGCATCGATGTCCGCTCGGTACTGGCAAGCGTTCGCGTTCCCACGCTTGTCATTCATCGGCGCGACGACGCGCGCATCAAGTTCGCCGGCGGACGCTACCTCGCCGATAAAATCGCAGGCGCGCGATTTGTCGAACTATCCGGCCGGGATCACCCGATCTGGACCGGCGAGATCGACATCGTTGTCGATGAGATCGAGGAATTTCTGACCGGAACACGGCCAGCTCCAATCCCGGATCGCGTGCTCGCAACCATCGTTGTCGCGCGTCTTGTGTCGCCGGCAAAGCTGGCTGTCCGCTTCGGCGATCGCGCGTGGCACGAACGACTTGACCGTTTGCGTGAAGCCGCAAGCGAAGCTGTTGCCCGCTTCGGCGGTCAG
>JANXWC010000002.1 GCA_025351355.1 Hyphomicrobiaceae bacterium | reverse complement strand
GTCGCGCGACAAGGCCCGCCGTGAAGAGAGCTGGACCCGTCTAGAGAAGAAGTTCGAAGCCAACGAGAAGGTCGAAGGCGTCATCTTCAACAAGGTCAAGGGCGGCTTCACGGTCGATCTCGACGGCGCCGTGGCCTTCCTGCCGGGCAGCCAGGTCGACATCCGACCCGTCCGCGACATTGGCCCGCTGATGCATCAGGCACTGCCGTTCCAGATCCTGAAGATGGATCGCCGGCGTGGCAACATCGTGGTGTCGCGCCGCTCGGTGCTCGAGGAAACCCGTGCCGAGCAGCGCTCGGAAATCGTCGCCCGCCTCGGCGAAGGCCAGGTCATCGACGGTGTGGTGAAGAACATCACCGACTACGGCGCCTTCATCGACTTGGGCGGCATCGACGGCCTGTTGCACGTCACCGACATGGCCTGGCGCCGCGTCAATCATCCGAGCGAGATCGTCAACGTCGGCGACACCATCAAGGTGCAGATCATCCGCATCAATCCCGACACCCAGCGCATCAGCCTCGGCATGAAGCAGCTGCAGTCCGATCCGTGGCAGGGCATCGAGGCCAAGTACCCGGTCGGCGCCAAGTTCACGGGTGCTGTCACCAACATCGCCGACTACGGTGCCTTCGTGGAACTGGAACCGGGCGTCGAAGGCCTGATCCACGTCTCCGAAATGAGCTGGACCAAGAAGAACGTACACCCCGGCAAGATCGTCGCCACCAGCCAGAAGGTCGAAGTGACCGTGCTGGAAGTCGATCCGAACAAGCGCCGTATTTCGCTTGGCCTGAAGCAGACGCAGGAAAATCCCTGGGACGACTTCCTCACCAAGCATCCGCGCGGCACGATCGTCGAAGGACCGATCCGCAACATCACCGAGTTCGGGCTGTTCATAGGCCTCGAGAGCGGCGTCGACGGCATGGTCCACCTGTCGGACCTCGATTGGAACAAGCAGGGCGACGAAGCCATCAAGGACTACAAGAAGGGCGATAACGTCAAAGCTGTCGTGCTTGACGTCGACAGCTCAAAAGAGCGTATCTCGCTCGGCATCAAGCAGGTGGGCGGCGACCCGATCGCTTCCGTCGGCAACCTCAAGAAGAACGACCAGGTCACCTGTGAGATCGTCAAGGTCGAAGACGGTGGCATCGAGGTCAAGATCGCCGGCACCGAGTTCTCCACATTCATCAAGCGTGCCGACCTGTCGCGCGACCGTGCCGAACAGCGCCCGGAGCGTTTCTCGGTCGGCAACAAGGTGGATGCCCTCGTCACCAACTTCGATCGTGCCAGCCGCAAGGTGACGGTGTCGATCAAGGCGCTGGAGATCAACGACGAGAAGCAGGCTGTCGCCCAGTTCGGATCGACCGATTCAGGCGCTTCGCTCGGCGACATCTTCAAGGCCGCCATCAAGAAAAAAGAAGGCGACGACAAGTAAGTCGTCTTCGCTTTGCTTACTGAAATGCTCAAGGCACGTGCGAGCCGAACTGGTGCGCACGTGCCTTTTCTTTTGCCGGTGCAGTCATGCTATGATGCTTGCCATTGAAGCCGATGGAGCCGTGTCATGGCCGACACCGACAAACTCTTCGCTGGATCAATCCCTGAAATCTATGATCGGCTGATGGTGCCGATGCTTTTCGAGCCCTATGCCGCCGATCTCGCAAAGCGACTGGCGGGCTTAGCTCCCAAGACTGTGCTGGAAACGGCCGCGGGAACCGGCGCGCTGACGAGGGCCATAGCCGCAGCGCTTGGCGATGATGTGCGGCTGGTGGCCACCGACCTCAATCAACCCATGCTCGATCGCGCATCGACCGCTCTCGAATTACCGCAGCGCATCACACTGCAGCAGGCCGACGCGCTGGCATTGCCGTTTCCCGATCAGAGCTTTGACGCGGTGGTCTGCCAGTTCGGCGCGATGTTCTTTCCCGACAGATTGGCGGGATACCGTGAAGCGCGGCGCGTCCTCAAACCGGGCGGCCATTTCCTGTTCAACGTCTGGGACCGCATTGCAGAAAATAAGTTTGCAAATGTGGTTTCGCAGACGTTGGCGAAATGTTTTCCGGATGACCCACCCACTTTCATGCAGCGCATCCCGCACGGTTATTTCGACATAGACCTGGTTCGCCGGGATCTGACCCAGGCCGGTTTTGCAGCGGTAGACGCGGCGACGGTCCCGAGCATTAGCAAGGCTGCCACGGCGCACGACGCGGCGGTGGCGTTCTGTCAGGGAACGCCCCTCAGGAATGAAATTGCTGCTCGGGATACGTCTCGTTTGGACGAAGTCACGACAGCAGTAACTGACGCATTGGAGCAAACATTTGGCAGCGGTGCTATCCGCGGTCCGATGCAGGCACATGTCTTTACGGCACATCGCTAGGATCGCCATCGGCACCTAGCCTGTACGACACTTTCTCGTGTAGTGGTCGGGACGCACGTGCGGCCTCACTTCCAATAGGAGCCTTTGCTTTATGTCTCTCGAAACCGAAGCGGTATTGGATCGTCGTGCCTTGCGTCGACGTCTCAGCGCATGGCGAACCGGATTTCTCATCGCAGCGGTAGTGGCGGCCGGCGCCCTCGCCTACGCGATGGGTGGCCCCGATTTGACCCGGCCCCGTCACATCGCGCGCGTCACCATCGAAGGATTGATCACGGAGGATCGCCCGCAACTGCAGATGCTGCAGCGGCTGGCAACTGCGAAGAACGTGTCTGGCGTGATCCTCTCTATCAACAGCGGTGGCGGCACCACAACGGGTGGCGAAGCCTTGTTCGAGGCCATCCGCAACCTCGCCAAGAACAAGCCGGTCGTCGCCCAGTTCGGCACGGTGGCGGCGTCGGCAGCCTACATCTGCGGCTTGAGCGCCGATCACATCGTGGCGCGCGGCAACTCCATCACCGGTTCCGTCGGCGTCATCTTCCAGTGGCCGGAAGTGTCAGGCTTACTCGACAAGCTCGGCGTCAAGATGAATGAGATCAAGAGCGGCCCGCTCAAGGCGGAACCGGGGCTGTTCGCACCCGTAACCCCCGGTGGACGTCAGGCGGCCGAACAGATGGTCGCCGAAAGCCAGATATGGTTTCTGGGGCTGGTGAAATCGCGGCGCGGCGTCGACACCGCAGCCATTCCCGGATTGGAGCAAGGCCGTGTTTTTTCCGGCCGCGAGGCACTCACCTACAAGCTGGTCGATGAGATCGGCGGCGAGGACGAAGCGATCAAGTGGCTGGAGAGCCGGCCCGGGGTGACCCCCGGTTTGAGGGTGATCGATTGGCAGCCACGCCGCGACAACAGTTTCAGCGTATTCCGCGCGATGGCCAGCGCAACGGCCGGATTATGGCGGGGTTCGGGCGATGATGGCGGAATTTGGCAGACGATTGACACCATTCGGTCACGATTGTCACTTGACGGCCTCGTTTCCGTTTGGCAACCTCATGAAAAATAATGGAATATCTATGATTGCTGGCGGGAGGGCGTAGCCGATGATCAAGTCTGAGCTGATCCAAAAGATTGCGACTGCAAATCCACATTTGTTCCATCGCGATATCGAGAAAATCGTCAATGTTCTTTTCGAGGAAATCGTTGCAGCGATGGCCCGCGGTGACCGTGTCGAGCTGCGCGGCTTCGGCGCCTTCACCGTCAAACATCGCGCGCCCCGCTCGGGCCGTAATCCGCGTACGGGAACAACCGTGTCGGTGGGCGAAAAATTCGTGCCGTTTTTTAAGACCGGCAAGGAGTTGCGCGAACGGTTAAACAATAAGCCGGTGTCGGGCGCCAAGGCCGGTCGCAAAGGCAAAAAAGCCGTTGTTGGAGCTATCCCAGCTGCCGCCTCTGCAGCACCCCTCCGCACCGTTGAGCACCGCGCCGCGGCAGACCTTGCCGGACACCCAAGCTTCACCGAGCAGGGTGGCGATGGCAAAGGCCTGAGCATGCAGGCGCGTGCCACACGCGGCGATCGCGCCAAGCCATAAGAAACGCATCCGGTCGACTGCTGAGCGATCGTTTGCGGGCAAAGGATCGCGTCGCCATCAGTCGTCGATATCTTTGATCAATATAAGAAAGTGCACCGTGCTTCGCCGCCTCGTCTGGTTTCCGATCGCACTCGTCGCGGCCGTCCTGCTGGTCACACTTTCGGTCGCCAACCGGGACCCGGTTCGGCTGGTGCTTGATCCGTTCAGGCCCGAAGCTCCGGTCATCTCGCTGACGCTGCCGCTTTACGCGTACCTGCTGGGCGCGCTGACGATCGGCGTCGTGCTCGGCGGCCTGTCGACTTGGATGACCCAAGGTCGGTGGCGCAAGACGGCCCGCGTCAAGGCGCAGGATGCGATGCGCTGGCAGGCTGAGGCGGATCGTCTGGCGCGCGAGCGCGACAACCAGATAGGGGCATCCCGCACCCTGGTGAGCACCAAGCGCTGAGCCGATTTCGGAGTCACGCGGCATGCGCTTCATCGATGCAGAAACGATCGAAGCACACCTCGCCTACCCTGATCTGGTCGACGTTCTTGAAATCGCCTTCCGCCACGACGTGATGGCGCCGCCACGACACCATCATACTGTGCCGCTCGACGCTCGCCCCGCCGCCACATGGCTGTTGATGCCGGCCATAAGTGCAGCCAAAGGCGCAGACGGCACTTTGGTGGCTGGCCCTTACATGGGCATGAAATCGGTCACCGTTTTTCCCGACAACGCCGTGCGCTCCGGCAAGCCGGCCATCGCGGGCATGTATCTGCTGCTGTCGACAGAGACGGGCGAAACACTCGCCATCCTAGACGCGACGCGGCTAACTGCCTGGCGCACCGCCGCCGCTTCCGCCTTGGCCGCGCGCTACCTGGCCCGCGCCGACACCACCCGCATGTTGATGGTGGGGGCTGGCGCGCTCGCACCCTATCTGATCCGCGCGCACGCTTCCGTGCGGCCGCTGACCGACGTGATGGTGTGGAACAGAACGCGCGGTGGCTCGGAAAAAATCGTGGCCGCCTTTGCCGGCTCCGGACTCCGCGTCAACGTCGTTGATGATCTCGAAGCAGCGGCACGCTCCGCCGACCTCATATCCACCGCGACCATTTCGACCAAACCGCTGGTGCTCGGCGCATGGCTCAAACCGGGTACCCACGTCGACAGCGTCGGCGCGTTCCGGGCCGATATGCGGGAAACCGACGACGCCCTCGTTGCCGCGGCACGGGTGTACGTCGATACCCGCGCCGGCGCGTTCGGCGAGGCCGGCGACATCCTGCAGCCCATCAAATCCGGGGCGATCGACAAGAACCACGTCTTGGGCGACCTCGCCGAATTGGTTTCGGGCACGGTCGCCGGACGCAGCAATGCGTCCGACATCACATTCTTCAAATCGGTCGGTGCCTCGATCGAGGACTTGGCGGCGGCAATCGCGGTTTACGAGCGCTGTCGAAGCGCTTAAGAAGTGCGACGTCAGATCAAAAACGGTGTTGCGCTGCATATTGTACGGCAGGGGTCGTGGCTGGCCATGCTTTTGGGGGACATAGGCGATGTCGATCATTCTGGCATTGCTCGCTGCGTTGGCGGGCGTCGGCACATTGCTATGGCGCCTCAATTCGGCGACCGATGCCACGCGCGGCCTCGTCGATACCGCAGGCGACCTCGCTAACTTGCGACGTCGATGGGGCTGGCGGCGCAAGTCCCAAGTCGATCCGATGAGGCTGGTCGATGATCCCAGGATCGCCGCGGTCACCATGATGACTGCCATCGCGCAGTCCGATGGTGCGATGACCTCCGCCGAGCGCACCATGATCGTGCGGCAAGCGATGGAGAACTTCAGTTGTAACTCCAAAGCCGCCGATGAAATGCTCGGCTATGCCCGATTTTTACTCGCCGACAACCGAGACCCGAACAATTGCTTTCTCAAGCTGAAATCGCTGATCTTGAGCAAGTGCGGACCAAAGGAACGCGCCGATCTGATCGCCATGGTGCGGGCGGTTGCCGGTGCCGACGGCGAACCCGGCGCCGTCGAACTCAAAGCGATCGATGTGCTGGCGCACGAGTTGCTGGCTTGACGCGCTTCGCCGCACAAGGCTGGTAGGTTGGGTCAAGCGCTCGCGCGACCCAACAGATAAAACCCGTGGCCGAAGTTGTTGGGTCGCGCCCAAGAGCTTGACCCAACCTACAAATTTTCGCGCGCAGCTATGCCGATGTTGGCGATTAAACTCGTTGTCGGCGAGAGCGCGCTCCGCACATTATTTTTTCTTCGACGATCCGCTGGATGATGAGCCTTTGCTCATGGAGCTCGACGTCGGAGCGGGAGCTTTTTCTTTCTTCGGTTTGCGCACTTCACGTGTCGGACGATTTTGGCCTTTGGCCATGGTACTCTCCTGCCGATTTGGTTGCTTTGTCGTGGCTATTAGTAGCTTTGTCGCGGCTACAAACAGCTACGCCCCGCACTGTCCGGAGCGGGGCGTACTTTCTTGCAGTGCGTAGGACTATCTCGGGATCAGCCGCGCAGCAGTGCCGCGCGAGCAGTGATCAACCGAGGTCCTTGAGATGGTCGGCAGACATTTTTCCGCTCTTGCGATCGGCAACCAGCTCGTAGCTGACCTTCTGACCTTCGCGGAGATCGCCGATACCCGACCGCTCGACCGCGCTGATATGGACGAAGGCATCATTGCCACCTCCGTCCGGAGCGATGAAGCCAAAGCCCTTTTGAGCGTTGAACCACTTCACGGTTCCCGTTGGCTTAGATGCACCTTTTAGAAATTCGTTTAGCTAGCCTGCGCAATGCTCTGCACTGTGTCTCGGCCGTCGAAATCGCGTTTTCAGGTAAGAAGAGTATCTCCTTGTCGCGTTCCGTAGCGCGAACAAGGCCTAGTCATCTGGCCGTCTATCGACGCGGAGAACATGGGCCATCCCCGTACAAATTACAAGAGTGTTTCGCAATGGCCACATAGCCATCACTTGGCTCTTGCTGTCAGGGTCACGGGACCGTACGGCACACTGGCTGTACCTTGGGAGCCGACGATGACGAAATTGCAACTGGATGTCGCGCGCCAATGGGTTGCGGGCCTGTTCGCGCAGCACGGTGCCGCGACCGCGACGGCGCGGTCGGTCGCCGCAGCCCTGATCGCTGCCGAAGCCGACGGGCTCAAGGGCCACGGCCTGTCGCGTATCCCGACCTATGTCGCCATGCTGAAGAGCGGGAAAATCGACGGTCAGGCCATGCCGACGCTGCGCCGACCCAGGCCGGGGGTGGCGCTGATCGATGCGGCCTGCGGCTTTGCCTATCCGGCGATCGACCTCGCGTGCGCGGAATTGCCGGCCATGGCCCGCACATCGGGCATCGGCATGGCCGGCATCACCCGCTCCAGCCATGCCGGCGCCATCGGCCTGCACGTCGAGCGATTGGCGGCCGAGGGCCTCGTCACGCTCTTTTTTGCAAATACACCGCATGCAATCGCGCCGTGGGGCGGCAGCAAGCCGGTATTCGGCACCAATCCGATTGCCTTTGCAGCACCGGTGCCCGACCGCGCGCCGCTGGTCATCGATCTTGCATTATCCAAGGTAGCGCGTGGCAACATCGTTGCGGCCCAACAGAAGGGCGAGGCCATCCCGCAGGGCTGGGCACTGGATGCCGAGGGCCGCCCCACGACCGACGCCGACGCAGCCCTCGCCGGAACCATGGTTGCCATGGGCGACGCCAAGGGTGCCGCGCTGGCGCTGATGGTCGAAGTGCTGGCCGCCGCCTTGGTCGGCAGTCACTTGTCGATGGACGCCTCCTCGTTCCTCGACGCAACCGGCCCGCCGTCTGAGACGGGTCAATCCATCATCGTGATCGACCCATCGAGCCTCGGCCACGGGCAGTTCGGCCAGTCGATGACGCGACTGGCGGCGGCGATCGAGAGCCAGCCGGGCGCGCGGCTGCCGGGCCAGCGGCGGTTGGCGGCCCGCGCGGCGGCGGCGGCAGAAGGGATCGAGGTCGCCAATGCCCTGCTCGACCAGTTTGGCGCGGTGTAGGGCATTGTGGGTTTCAGTCACGCGGAGCGGGTGACCGTCAAAGATCCAACTCCGGCTGGTCGTCACGCTCCTCGCGGGCAGCAGTCTTGAAACCACGCTCCATCAGCGGGATTTGCGGTTTCTTCCCCGCGAAGAACTCCTCGATGGTGAAGAGCTGTATTTTCGGCACCTTTCCGGTCGGACCATCGTAGAGTCCGGCTGCGGCCGCCGCTTCCACCATCGGCCGCGTATGAGTTTGCAGCGAGATGTAAACGCCGACCTTCGCCCGTTCGCGATCAACGACCGCAGTCAACTCGCGGATATCCGTAACGCCGACGCCGCCGCCTTTGACCGAGACGATGGCCTTCTCAACCGACTTGGCGCCGGAGCGGAAGAAGATGTGGCCGTCGATGCCGCCGTCGGCGCCTTTTTTCTTGCCGCCGAACGGCACCGCATCGACCAGCGACACGGCCCACCACTGAAACTGATACTTGTCGCGGTTCGACAGATCGCGCGCGCCTGCGAGGTCTTTCGGCGCGCCGTGCACCTCGAGTCGACATGGGGCCCCGTGTGGTTGCGTGTTCCGTTGAAACGAAGTCTCGACACCTTCGATTCTAACTGAATCGCTCAATCCACGGGGCTTCTATTCACTGGCACGCACAGGTTCCCGGAAAGTAATGACCGCTGGTATAAGGTAGCACAAAGCCGCCGAACGGCGATGTCCGCCTGGAGCTAGACGCCACGGTCGCTCTTGTGCAGGGTTTCGGATGACCGCCGTACAGGGATGACCGCCACACCCACGCGGCTGTCGTCCGAGACCCTGCGCGCAAGTCACCGCAGATTACCCGCAACTTTCCCTCGTTGGCACGGCAACACATCATCCGGCAGCGGACATCGCAGCGATCGCGAAAAGAAGCGATCGCCCCCTTCTGCTCACCACCCTTTGAACGGTGTCTCCGCAACCGGCGTCTTCGGCGCTTCGCCTTTTGCGAACGCCACGAGATTGTCGACCACCAGTTGCCCCATGCCGTCGCGCGTATAAACCGAGGCCGAGCCCACATGTGGGAACAGCGTCACGTTCGGCACTGACATCCATTCCGGATTGATGGTCGGCTCATTCCAGAACACGTCGAGCCCCGCCGCTTGGATCGTCTTGTTGCGCAGCGCCGCCATCAGCGCGGGTTCGTCGACAACCGTGCCACGCGCCACGTTGATCAGAATGCCGCGCGCGCCCAGTGCCGCCAGCACCCCGGCGTTGATCATGTTCTTGGTCTCAGCCCCGCCCGGTGTGATCACCATCAGCGTATCGACGGCCTTGGCCATCTCGATCAGGTTTGAATAGTACGGAAACGCCACGTCGCTTTTTTTGCTGCGACTGAAGTACACTACCGGCATCCCGAACGCCGCCGCCCGCTTGGCGATGGCCTGCCCGATGCGGCCCATTCCGACCATACCCAGCGTGCGGTCGCGCAAAGAACCGGGCGTCAAACGATAATCGCCCTTTTTTGCCCACTCGCCGGCCCGGAGGTATTGCTCCGCCGGCCCGAACTCGCGCACGGTGTTGAGCAGCAGACCCAGCGCGGTGTCGGCCACTTCTTCCGTCAGCACGTCCGGCGTGTTGGTGACGATGATGCCGCGCTTGGCAGCGGTCGCGACATCGATGGAATCATAGCCGACGCCAAAATTGCCGATCACCCGCAGCTTCGGAAACCGCGCCAGCAGCGCCGCGTCGGTCTTGACGCCGGTATGCCCGCCCGTCGCGATCCCCACGACGTCGCCGGCAATTTTGCCGAGCAGCGCCTCGCGGTCCGACGCGGCGGCCGGCAACCTGTGCACCGTGAAGTCGTTGGCTAGTTGCGAGCTGATCAGGTCCATCATCGGACCGGTTTCGAGCAGGACGGGCTTGGTCATCGTGATGATCTCGGCAAATGCTGATAAGGGACGGTCATTCGCGTTTAACGGGCTTCCGGAACTCTGGGAAGCGGATTCCGGACCTCTTCGATGATCAATAACGGCGCACCCGCTCAGCAAAAGGCGCAACCGCGCATGGCAGACATGATCTACGACGTAGCCATTATCGGCGGCGGCCACAACGGCCTGGTGACGGCGGCCTATCTGGCCGCGGCCGGCAAGTCCGTCGTCGTGCTCGAAAAGAACGCCGTCGTCGGCGGCGCCGCGATCACCGAGGAATTCCATCCGGGCTTCCGCAATTCCGTCGCCAGCTACACCGTCAGCCTACTCAACCCGAAGGTAATCGCCGACCTTGAACTGGCTCGACATGGGCTGCGTATCGTCGAACGCCCTGTCGCGAATTTCTGGCCCATCGACGCCACACGCTACCTGCTGATGCCTTATGGCTTCGCCAACAGGCAACAAGCCATTGCCGCCTTCTCCCAGCGCGACGCCGAACGGTTGCCGGCCTATGACGCGGCCCTGGAGCGAGCAGCCAACGTGTTGCGCGGGCTGCTGCTGAAGACGCCGCCTAACGCAGGTGGCGGATTGGCCGAAATGATCCGCGGCGCAAGTGCCGGCTGGGGCCTGCTCGGCCTGGATCTCGCGGATCAGCGGCTGCTGATCGACCTGTTCACCAAGAGCGCCGCGTCGTTCCTGGACGGTTGGTTCGAGAACGATCACATCAAGGCGGCCTTCGCCTTCGACGGCATCGTCGGCACGTTCGCCAGCCCCCACACGCCCGGCACTGCTTACGTGTTGCTGCACCATTGCTTCGGCGAAGTAAACGGCAAGCCCGGCGTCTGGGGCCACGCCATCGGCGGTATGGGCGCGATCACCCAGGCCATGGCGCGCTGTGCAGAGGAGCGCGGCGCCAAAATTCGCTTGAACGCCACCGTGGCGAAAGTGCTGGACCAAGGCGGACGCGCGACCGGCATAGAATTGACCAGTGGCGAGGTCATCAAAGCGCGTGCCGTCGCCGCCAACATCGCCCCAAAGCTGCTCATGCAAGATTTGGTATCTCCCACGGCAATCACCACTGAAACCCGCAATGCCTTCGCGCGCATTGAAACCGGCTCTGGCACCTTCCGCATGAATGTGGCGCTGAGCGAGTTGCCGGATTTTACCTGTCTGCCGGGAAAATCAGCGGCACCTCACCACGGCGCCGGCATCGTCATCGGCCCCACCATCGGCTACCTCGATCGCGCCTACCTCGATGCCCGCCGCGACGGTTGGTCGGCCGAGCCGGTCGTCGAGATGCTGATCCCCTCCACCCTGGACGTCAGCCTCGCGCCTCCGGGACAGCACGTCGCCAGCCTGTTCGTCCAGCATGTGCAGCCGCACCTGCAGGAAGGGCGCTCGTGGACTAACCCCGCCGAGGCAGCGCGCTTTGCCGACCTCGTCATTGAAACGGTCGATCGGCGCGCGCCGAACTTCAAGGCCAGCGTGCTGGGCCGTCAAGTCCTATCGCCCTTGGATCTGGAAAACCGCTTCGGCCTGCCGGACGGCGATATATTTCATGCCCAACTGGGTTTGGGACAGCTGTTCAGTGCCCGCCCGGTGCTCGGCCACGCAAATTATCGCAGTCCGTTGAAAGGGCTTTATTTTTGCGGTTCAGGCGCGCATCCTGGCGGTGGCGTCACCGGCGTGCCCGGCCACAACGCCGCCCGCGAAATTTTACGGGATCTGCGGCGAATGCGGTTATGATGCCGGCAAATACCGATGATACCGGCAAAAGTGATCGCAACCGTTCAACTGGACTCGATTTTGCCGCCGAACTGCTTATATCCAATCGCAGCAATCAGGTTTACCCTGGGACCCGCATGAACACGCCCAACCAAACCACGCCCCGCCCCGCCGCAACCCGCGTACGGCCCAAGGTCATGACCTTGACGCCGGCAGCCGTCGATCGCGTCAAATCCATCATGGCCACCAAGGGTCCCGCCATCGCCGGCCTCAAGATCGGCATTAAGAAGGGTGGCTGCGCCGGCATGGAATACACCATGGATTGGGCGGAAACCGCGGGCAAATTCGACGAAGTCGTCGAGCAGGACGGTGCTCGCGTCATCATCGACCCGAAGGCCGTGTTGTACCTGCTCGGCACCGAGATGGACTACAAGACCGAAAAACTGGCCTCACAGTTCGTGTTCAACAATCCCAACCAGAAAGGCAGCTGCGGCTGCGGCGAAAGCGTCAATCTGGTCCCGGTCTCCAAAGACAAGCTCGCGGCCACGGAGGCGTGAGCGCGGCCAGCGGTGTTCAATAAACGCTACAGCTGGCAACAGCAATCGATTGCCTTTTTTTTGTCGTCATGGCCGCGCAGGCGGCCACCCAAGCAACTTGCAGCAGAAGACAAACCACCGCTGAAACGAGGGCGCAACTTGAGA
>JANXWC010000241.1 GCA_025351355.1 Hyphomicrobiaceae bacterium | reverse complement strand
GGCGACAATCCGCGGACTTCGGGTGATTTATTTGTTGGTATTTCCACGACGGGCAACCGTGCGTGGATTTACCTGCTGGTCGCTGCGCGAGCCGGCTGCCGCCATGCCGGAGGCATGTCTTCGACATGACACCCGCCCGGGGAACGCGTTTCCCGAACCCCATCCCTTTTTTGCTTGTTAGGTTGGGTCAAGCACGTGCGCGACCCAGCCTACACGTCGAATGCTCCACGCCCAGAATCCCACTTTTTACTTCAATAGAGCGGGTGGTCTGGAAGGACGCGTCCCTCCAGCGGGGTTCGGGGCCGGTCCCGCTCGCGCGCGAGCGCGATGCAACCGTGGACGTGGTCGCGATTGGCTTGCAAGGCTTGCCAGGAATCAAAACGGGCACCCGATGGGTGCCCGTCTCGATGATTCAATCCGTGAGATCAGTGTTGACCCCAGAACTCCACGACGGCGCGGCCACGGGCAACACCGCCCTGCTGGAAGATGCGCGTACGATAGGTCGGACGGATTTCCTGGACGACACGCGTGCCACCCTTCAGATCAATCGGACCAAAGCGGCCACCAGCTTCAATCTTGGTGCGGTTGGCCGGGATGATGTCGACTTCGCCATTGCCATAGACGACGCGGACTTCGAACAACGTGATCGCCTGATCGCGAACGCGAACTTCGATACGCTTGAAGCCGCCTTCGTTACGGCCGACCTTGATGATGTCGTTGCGGTCGATGGTGAAACCGGCGGTCTGGCCACCGAGCAGCACGAAGCCACCGTTGTACTTTTTGCCTTCGCCAGTTGGTCCAAGCCAGCCTTCAGCGTACTGGCCGTAAACCTCGACGTACGCCTGGCCGCGGAAGTTCGGACGGGCGCGATAGACGAGCTGGATTTCCTTGATGAAGCGATCGCCCTTGAGGTCGAACCACTTTGTCCTGGTGTCCTTCTTGGCATCGGCGTTGTAGGCCAATTCCTGCGACTCGCCGTTGGAGTAAACGACCTTGATGCTGTTGATGAAGATGTCGTTGTCGAGCACGCGGAGGCGGATCTTGTCGAACTTGCCTACTTCGGCGCCGACGCGAATGACGTCACGGTCCACAGCAAAGCCGACGGCTTGCGTGCCGAACAGGACTTCGCCGGTGTCGGTAACGGCGCCGGGCTTGGCGTTGACCGCATTCGGCGTCGTCGCCGAGGCGGAGACGTTGCCGGTTGCTGCACCCGCTGCTGCGGCTGCGGCCGCTCCGGTCGGACGCGATGCGCGCGCACCGGCTTCGGTCTGCAGACCATAAACTTCGATCACAGCCGGAATGACGGCGGTGGGTTGTGCCTTGAACGACAGATTGATCTTGTCGATGAACTTGCCATCGCCGCGCTCGTCGATTGCACGGGTGCGTTCGCCGTCCAGCAGGTTGATGGTCCGCTTCTCGTTGTGCGAGGCGCCATTGCTGTAGACGACTTCGACGTTGTTGAGCTCGATGCCACGGCGTTTTGCAACAAGACGTACGGCCTTATAGTTGCCGCGCGCGTTCGCCAGATCGATCGTCTCGCTGTCTTTGTTCAGAATAACGTTTTTAGACCCCATCAGAACCCAGGTATCCTGGGCCTGAACTGCGGTTGCGGACAGCACGGTCGCAAGCGCGGCGGTGGCCACAATCAGCCTCCGGTTCATGTGGAACTCCTTAACAGATGTTGTTGTCCCCGGTATCGAAAACAGGCTTACCCTAGACCACGCCCAATAAAATTGCGACGGCATAGTTTATCGCAAAGGGAGCACTGTAGCTTTGCAGCAACTATCGCAATAGAATGGCTTTTTGCGGACAGAATTTCAGCAGCCGTCTGACTGCGGTGTAAAAAAATAAGGCGGGCTCACCTGCCAGCATCGAGGGTCGGACGCGAGGATTGTACGCTGGCGCGTGGGCGCTTACCATGCTCGGCAAAAGCCGCCAGCCCGAGGACAGACTTAGCCATGTCAGTGATTGCTCAAGCACCAAGTCTCTCGGCGCAGCGAGGGCGCGACACGGCGACCGCTATCGATGTGCTCAGGCAACGCTTCGGTGAACGATTGCAAACCGGTGAAGCGATCCGCCAACAGCACGCGCACACCTTGACGTGGATTGCGAACCAACCGCCGGACGCCGTTATATTCGTTGAAACGGCAGCCGATGTGTCGGACGTCGTGCGGGTCGCGCGCCAGTACCGTGCACCGATCATTCCCTTCGGCGCGGGGACCTCGCTGGAGGGACATGTCAACGCGCCGGAAGGCGGTTTGAGCCTCGACTTCTCCCGCATGAATAAAATAATCGCGGTCAACGAGCGCGATCTTGATTGCGTCGTCGAACCCGGCGTCTCACGCAAACAGTTGAACGATTACCTACGTGACCGCGGCATGTTCTTTCCTGTCGATCCCGGCGCCGAATGGGCGACAATCGGCGGCATGGCGGCGACACGGGCGTCGGGGACGAACGCCGTGCGTTATGGCACGATGCGTGAAAACGTTCTCAACGTCACGGCCGTGATGGCCGATGGCTCGATCGTCAAAACCGGCCAGCGCGCGCGCAAATCTTCGGCAGGGTATGACCTGACGCGGCTGCTCGTCGGCTCCGAGGGAACGCTGGGCATTTTCACCGAACTGACCGTCCGGCTGTACGGCATTCCCGAACGGATCCTGTCAGCCGTTTGCCCGTTTCAATCGATCGAAGGCGCCTGCAACGCAGTCATCCAATCCATACAACTCGGCCTCGGCGTGGCGCGGATGGAATTGCTCGACGCGGTGCAGATCGGCGCCGTCAACCAGCACTCCAAACTCAGCCTCGACGTCAGGCCCACCCTGTTTCTGGAGTTCCACGGGACCGACGTATCGGCGCGCGACCAGGTTGCCGTTTTCAAGGAACTGGCTGAAGCCGAAGGCGCGATCCGCTTCGACTGGGCGGAGCGCGAGGAGGACCGCAATCGTCTGTGGAAGGCGCGGCACGACGCGTATTGGGCTGTGAAATCCACGTGGCCCGGGCGGGACGTCTTTGCCACTGACGTCTGCGTGCCGATTTCCCGGCTTGCGGAGTGCGTGATGGAGACCGAGCAGGACATCAAGGAACTCGGCATCATCGCGCCGATCGTCGGCCATGTCGGCGATGGCAATTTCCACACCTCGCCGGTGCTCGATCTGCATAATCCCAAGGACGTCGCCGCCTGCAAGATGTTCGTGCAACGACTGACCGAGCGCGCCATCCGCATGGAGGGCACGTGCACCGGCGAGCATGGCGTTGGTCAAGGCAAGGCCGCTTACCTGAAAGCCGAACACGGCGCCGGCGTGGCCGTCATGTCTGCCATCAAGTCGGCGCTTGATCCGGACAATATCTTAAATCCCGGTAAGATCTTTCCAACCTGACGCTTGGCCCTGGTCCAGCGCTTATTAACCCTTTCATGCGATACCCACCTGTGCGTCGGGGCTAGCTTCTTTGCGCAGGCCGGCGTTTGTGGGTGAGTGGCGTAATGGGTGTAACAGTAAAGCGGGAGAGGCCAGACCAACGTCGGCATCACCGCGTTGCTGCGCCTTTTTACGTAACGCTCGATGGCCACAAGGTCCGCTGTGCGGACTGGAGTCTCGGCGGCTTTCGCGTCGAGGATTTTCCGAGCGATATTCCGCCCCCCGGCGACGTGCTGCCGTTTCAATGCTCGCTGCCGTTCCAAGGCTTTGATGTCTCGTTCGAGGTTCGTGCCGAAGTGGTGCGCTTCGATCTTGAGACGGGCATGTTCGCCTGCAGGTTCACCGAATTGGGTGAGCGGGAAAGCGAACTGATGACGCACTTTCTCGAGGAGCTGGTGCGTGGCTCGATGTCGGAAGTCGCTGATACAATTCAGCGTATCGACGTGCCGGTTACACCAGCTTCTTTGGAGCCCAAGAAAAAGATCGGCCTGGCCAGTTTGCCGATCAAGCGATGGCCGGTGAAGGCGGTCGCCATGACCGGTTTTTATGCCGTTCTCGGATTGGCTATATTCGGCTACACGGCGTTGCTCGCCTACTCCAATTTCTACCGCATGGAAGTGCAGACCGCAGTCATTACCGCGCCGATCGAGACCGTCACGTCGCAGGCGGACGGGCGTGTCGCATGGGGTCGTTTCAAGCCGGGCGATGCCGTCAAGAGCGGCGACATCGTTGTCGATCTGGCGGACAACCAATTAGAACGCGACATTGAACTCGCCGACATTGCCGTCAACGAGCGCAAGGCCCAATTGGGCTTTTATCGCAAACGCCTCAATGATGAATTGGAGCGGATGAAGGGGCTCACGACGGTCGAGGGAAAAAATCTCGATCAGGCTAAAGTCGATCTCGAAAGCACCGAAGCCCAGTCTACGGCGGCCGAACAACAGTTCGCCCGTCTAGCAATCCTGCATCGCAAGGGCTTCACGACCGACACCTTGCTCGAAAACGCGGAAAAACTTGCGTTTGCGTTGCGCAAGACCGTCGAAAGCAAGCAAATCGAACTCAAGTCGCGCGTCGAAATCGCCAACCGCGGCGACGGCAAATGGTTCTATACCGGCCAAACCATGGTCGGCGATCTCAGCCAGCTCGAGGCACAGGTCAAGTTGGCAGAAAATGAAGTGCGACTGACGCAATCGAAGTACGATGCGCTGATCAATCACAAACGCCGGCTGGCCGTGAAGGCTCCCTTCGATGGAACGGTGCTGGAGATCAAGCGTGTGGATCAGGGCACGGTTCGACGCGGTGACGTGGTGGCGGTATTCGAGCAGCGCGAGCAGCGGCAGGTGACCGCATTCCTCAATCAGGACGAGGTGTCGCGCACGGGCCTTGGCGACGAAGTGCTGATCTATGTGCCGGCGCTGGCCGAGACACTCAAAGGCCGCATTACCCAGATCGATCGCACCTCGGGCTTCGTGCAGGAGCAGAACGTCGCGCAAAACCCTGGCTATCGCTGGCGCGGCAGCGTCGATCGCTCGGCGCAAGTACTGATCAATTTCCAGGACACGCGGCGGGTTGCCAACACGCAGCGCTATCGCTCCGGCCTGCCGGTCGTCGTCGTCTTCCCGCAGCGCTCTAACTTCGGCCTCTACAACATCATTCGCCAACGGGTGAGCACGGTTCTATGACGACCGAGGCACAGCTTCGCGCGTTAGCACCGCTGGTATCGATGCCGATAACCTTGGCGCCGGTAGCCACGCCGGCACCGCTACATTCGCTTAGACGCGTGCGCGCGACGGGTACGTCGAAGGCAGCGGGTATGGCACAACCCGTTGATCGCGCGCCTTTCGTCATTGGTGATATCAGTGCGCCAGAACCATTGCCGTTCTGGGATAAATGGTCGCCGCTGGTCTTGTTGAAGCTGGCGCTGTTCTTTACCGGTTGCTTCGGCATGCTGCTGACGATCCCCAATCCGATGTACAGCGCCGAACTCGGACAAGTCACCTACGTGCTGGGTATCCTCGGCATCTGGCGCTACGGCTGGTGGATGAACCATTTTCTGCGCGCCAAGGTGTTCGGCAACATCACGTATCCGAAAAAGCGCGCGCAGGCGGATGCGCTGTGGAAATCCGGTTGGCGACCCAAGCACATACATGTGCAGATGACCACGTTTCGCGAACATCGCGCGATCTCTGAGGCCGTGTTGCGCGGGCTGTGCCAGCAGATCCGTGAAGCGGGCGTGCCGGCGACTTTGTGGCTGGGCTCGAGTGAACTATCCGACGAGTTGAAGATTGCCAACCATCTCAAGATTATCGCCAGGGATCTCGATGTAACGCTGCGCATCGTGCGGCAGAACCAGCCCGGCAAGCGGATCGCGATCGCGCTGATCTTGCGGGCCATGTCGCGTGCCGGCGTCGGACGCGACGATCTCGTCGTCTTCATGGACGGCGACTTCGTGATGCACCCGCAATGCCTGAAAAAGTGTTTTCCGCTGTTCGCACTCGACCCGGATCTGCATGCTTTGACGACGGACGAAGGTGTCGTTGTGCACGGCCCGTGGTGGATGCAGTCGTGGCTCAATATGCGGTTTGCCCAGCGGCGGATCGCGATGCAGTCCCATGCGCTTTCCGATCGCGTGCTGACGTTGACGGGACGCATGAGCGTATTCCGCGCGCAGCATATCGTCAGTGAAGATTTTATCCGCCTGCAGGAAGCCGACTTTCTCAATCATTGGCTCTGGGGCACGTTCCGCTTCCTGTCCGGCGACGATAAAAGTACGTGGTACGCGCTGCTCTCGAAGGGCGTGAAGATGACCTACGTGCCCGATGCATCGGGTACCACCATCGAGGTCGTCGAGGGCTCGGGCTGGACGCGCATGGAGGAAAATCTCCGCCGCTGGTCGGGCAACATGCTGCGCAACGGCCAACGTGCGATCAAGCTTGGCCCGGCGCGCATGCCGTTCTTCATCTGGTGGTGCGTTGTCGACCAACGTTTGGCAATGTGGACGACGTTGTTCAGTCCGATGCTGGCTGGCGCCGAGGCGCTCCGTAACGGGCCGATCTATGTCGTGCAATACATATTGTATCTGGCAATAACGCGCATGCTGCTGTCGCTGGCGCTGTTTTCCTATTCTGAGCGCGTCGACCTCAACTACGTCTGGATCCTGCCGGTCAACCAGAAGCTGAATGCGCAGGTCAAGGTCTATATGCTCTGGCGGCTGTCGAAGCAGCGTTGGGCAAACCGTGGCAACCAGTCGGCGGGCATGGGCGGCAACACGCTGCTGGCGCAGGCCCAGGCTTTCATGGCGAGCTGGTTGACCTGGATGTCTTTCGGAGCGCTTTTTCTGGGCGTGGTTTATTATTCGGAAATTATGCCAATTCCAAGTTTAGGTTTTGTTATCTCTATGCTTGGCCTTTGATTGCAGTGATCCGTTGATTTAATTCGGCACTTGCGACCCTGTTTGCACCTCATCTCGACAGCGTGCGTCACGCCTCGCAAATGCAAGGCGGGGACGCCGTTGTTTTGCTCTGTTGCAGCACCTGCGCGCCGACGGAATATGCGGGAGTTTTATTCTTGATCCATAAAATTTGACCGGTTTATTTCAACGACCCCAAAGGCTTTGCTGACAATGTGGCCTTGTCGAAACAAGTGATTGTGCCAACCCCTTGGGTGGGAGGGCGTCCGTCGCGGCCCGTCTTTCAGGCGGCGGCGGACAAGATCGGGTCGGCAAGCGTCAAGCGACGGCTTAATAGCCGTTTGGGCATTTCGGGAGCAGTTGTAAATGAATTTGGTGAGTAAAGATTTCGTTGCCTTGCCGGCGATAGACGCCGTCGCGGTGGCGCAAGAAGGTAAGCCATCGATATCCGTCATAGGTCTGGGTTACGTCGGCGCCGTGTCATGCGCGTGCCTGGCACATCTAGGCTTCCACATGACCGGTGTGGACGTGAGCCTTGAAAAGGTGCGACTGGTCAAAGAAGGGCGTTCGCCTATCGTCGAGGAGCGTCTCGGGGAATTGCTCGCCGAAGGTGTCCGGCTCGGGCGTATCGATGCGACGCAGAACCTCGTGGCTGCAGTCCTGTCGACGGATGTGACTTTCCTTTCGGTTGGTACGCCGACCGCGCCGGATGGCAGCTGTGATCTTACTTACGTGCGTCAGGCCAGCCGCGCCATTGGCCAGGCCCTGGCGATGAAGGATGCCTTCCACGTCGTCGTGCTGCGTTGTTCGGTGCCGCCCGGCACAACTCTCGACTGCGTGGCCGTGGAAGTGGCCGCAGCATCCGGCAAAACGCTGGGCGTCGATTTCGGCGTTGCGTTCAATCCGGAATTCCTGCGTGAAGGCGTCGCGGTCGCCGATTTCTATGCGCCGCCGAAAACCGTCGTTGGCGCGTCGGATGCGCGGACAGAGCAGATCGTTGCCTCCATTTACGGAGCCGTCGACAAGAAGATCCAGTTATGCTCGATCCCGGCCGCGGAAATGGTCAAGTACGTCGACAACGTGTGGCACGCGACCAAGGTCGCGTTCGGCAATGAAATCGGTCGCCTTTGCAAATCGCTCGACATCGACAGCCACGAGGTGATGAACATCTTCGTCACAGATACCAAGCTCCACCTGTCGCCGTATTATCTGAAACCCGGGTTTGCTTTCGGCGGCTCGTGCCTGCCGAAGGAAGTTCGTGCCGTGGCCCATTTGGCCGAAGCCCGCAATGTCGATCTGCCATTGATCCAGTCGCTGGGCGTCACCAATCATCGCCATATCGCAGAAGCGGCACGCCTCATCGAAAGCCTCAACGTGAAACGCGTTGGCTTCCTCGGCGTGACGTTCAAACCTGCCACCGACGATCTGCGCGAGAGCCCGACGCTCGAGTTGATGGCGATGCTGGAAGCCAAGGGCGCGACCCTGCGTGTCTATGATCCAAACCTCCGCTTCAACGACAATCTCAAAGGGCAGATCGCCTATGTGCGACATGCCTGCCCAAGCCAGGCGCGCGTCATGGACAATATCGAAGCGATGTGTGTTGCCGACGCGGCCGCATTGACTGAGGATTGTGACGTCGTCGTCGTCAGTCACGCAACGGACGAGTTCCGTGCAGCGGTGGCAGCGCGCCGGCCAGGATTGCCGGTCGTGGATCTGGCGCGTCTCTACAAGCAATTGCCGGACAATGATGCAAGCTATCAGGGCATCGCCTGGTAATCCGAATTGTCGGTAGTATAATATTTCAATTGTCGCGGCCGCGTCCTGAAAAGGGAGCGGCCGTTTTTTTTGAGCAACCATTCCTCATATTTCGCATATTTTAGGCAATGCGATGAAGCAGACAATTTGAAACAAATAGAACCACGCATGGTGGAAGGTTTAGTGGCATCTCCTTGTTAATATGCATCATCGACTTCAGTGGCGCGGGAAGCCCACTGTTGATTGAATGTGTAATTCGTCGTGTGTGTCGAGACAAACAATGGGAGACGCATCGAGAGATGTGAATGTGAATGGCGACTATAATCGGAACAGACAGGGCGGACGTCCTCGCCGGAACAGTGGGCGGTGATACGATCATTGGCAACAAAGGTAGCGACACGATCACTGGTGGGACAGCAAGCGGACAATTGCTTGTCGACGGCAGCTTTGAAAGCGCAGCGGTAGGTGCCGGCACATGGTCGCACTTCGCCCAGGTCGGTGGCTGGAAGTCCGACACCGGCATCGAAGTGTGGGGCAAGAACTTCATCGAAAAGGCGTCCAACGGCGATAAGCTGATGGAGCTCGACTACGACAATCGCTTCAGCAAAGTCTGGCAGGACGTTAAAACAACAGCCGGCGAAGAGCTGAACCTCAGCCTCGATACGGCGATGCGTCCGAATACCTCGGCGTCCACCAACGCGATCAACGTGTTCTGGAACGGCGTCGAAGTCGGCCGCATCGAGCCCCATTCCACCAACTGGAGCACCGAGCAATTCAAGGTCGTCGGCACCGGCGGCACTGATCGCCTGGAGTTCCGCGAAGACGTGAAAGGCAACGACAGCTACGGCGGATTGATCGATAACGTTTCGCTCAAGGGCGCGATGCTTGGCAATGTGCTGATCGGCGGCACGGGCAACGATAAGATCGTGGCTGGCAACGGCGGCGATCTGCTGGTCGGCAACGACGTCAAGGGCGGGGCGGTCGATCTCACCAAGATGTCGATCCACCAGGATGTCACAGCGCATGTGAAATTCGATGGCTCCGGCGCCGGCTTTCACAATACCGTCGGCATGTACACCTACGACGACAACGGCAACATCACCTCGACCAAACTGCTATTCGGCGATGTTTCCGGTGCCGGCGTCAAGGGCGGTCCCGCTGCATTCGACACGGCATTGAAGGCGGGGCAGCACATCGGTTTCTTTGTCGCGCCGAATGCTGACGGCGTCAGCGACGTGCTTGGCATGATGAAGCAGGGTGGTTCATTCCATCTGGTCAACGTCAGCGATGGGCAGACCGCCAACGTCAATTCCGGCCAGCCCATGCAGCTGGCCTACGAGGCGCCGAATGGCCAATGGAGCACTGTCCATACGCAGTATTGGACGGGTCTCTTTACGACCAATACGAGCGACAACGTCGATGGGTTCCAGCATGCCAAGGTGACAGTGGATCCGAAAACCGGCGTCATGAGCGTCGCGTTCGAAGATCTCATGAATGGCGGCGACAAGAACTTCCACGACGCCAACTTCACGGTCGATATCGGCACTGCAAATGCGATCCTGATGGCGCACGACCAGCCGGCCAGCCCGCACGCGGTCGCCAACGATGACACCTTGATCGGCGGCACAGGCAACGACACGCTGCTCGGCATGTCCGGCAATGATACGATCAATGGCGGCACGGGGATCAACTTCGTCGATGCCGGCACCGGCAACGATCATATCATTGCTGGTGGCGGCAACGACACCATCTATGGCGGCAAGGGCTTCGATACTATCGACTTCTCTGGCGCCACGGGCGGTGTCGTCGTTGATCTGTCCAAGCACGTTGCGGTCGGCTTCGGCACGGACAAAATCTATGGCGTGGAAGCCGTGATCGGTAGCTCTTCGGGCGACGTGCTGATCGGCGACAAAGCCGCAAACTACATCGACGGCGGCGCCGGTAGCGATCATCTGCGTGGTGGCAAGGGTGCCGACGTGTTGACCGGCGGAACGGGTGACGACTCATTCATTTGGGCGCGCTCGGACGTCGGCCACGGCGTCGACAGGATCACCGACTTCGGCAACGGGCACGACGTGCTAGACCTCAGTGCTGTGTTCAAAGGCCAGAAGGGTAATCACGCCGACAAGGTGCAGCTCATCGACGACGCAACGGGGTCGCACCTGATGGCGAAGATCGGCGGCAGCTACATCGAAGTGGCCATGCTCGACAATGTCCACCACACCTCGGCTGCTGACTTGCTCAAAGCAGGCATGTTGCTGGTCTGACAACGGTGCAATCCGGCGCTCACCGCCTGACACCAGCTCTCATGCGCCGCCCGTCCCGAAATGGATGGCGCATGCTCGCGCCGGATGCCTCCCCCAGGGTATCCGGCGCATTTTTTTGCTTATACCGACGGTCAAAACGAATGACCGTCGGTATCAGATTCTTTGTTTGCGCGCGGCCGCCCCACCAACCCCGCGTGCGCATACCATCGGTCAAGAATAATGACCGCTGATATTACTCGCGGGAAAGACTCATCTTGATGCCTTTGAGGGCGACGTTGTCGGTTGTAATTGACACGCTTTGGCGCCCTCCATTGGTCGTCACCGACATCGAACCGTCGATGCCGCCATTGATGGAAAGCGAGATCTGATTTCCGCTAGCGCTACCGGAGGCGTTCCCACCTGTATTGAATTCGCGCTCTTCCCAATTGCCCGAAATGCGATTGCCGGACGCGGTCAGGTTGGCACGCAGATCCACCTTGCTCGAGGCGCTGGCACAGCGCAGCGCGATGCCCAGTCCCTGGCCGTCCTTGCGTGCAGAATAATTGGCCCGGCAGCGCAGGTTTTCGGTGCGCCCGCTTTCCAGTCGCATCTGCCCGGAGCCGGCCCAGGAACCGCCCATCGTTGCAAATGTGCCGGCAGCATCGGCCCGCGCCTCGGAAAGACCAGATGCTGCTACCAAGGTAATAATTGCCGCTGGCAGAAGTCGATTGAAATGCATGTGTTGCTCCAAATTGGCTGATGGCGGCGTGCACATCGATATCCCGCATTGATGACAGAGTGTCGTATCGCGTTTGACTTGGCAATCAGCGACCCGCGCACTTTTGCGGCTGCTAAACGCCGGCAGCGAGACATTCGACCAACTCGGCGAGGTCATTTGGTAAACGCGACTGGAACCGCATCGGTTTGGCGGTAATTGGATGCTCGAAAGCCAGCAGTTCGGCGTGCAGGGCCTGGCGGTTCAATCGCACCAGTGCCGCCTGCGCCTGAGGACCAAGTTTGTGAATGCGAGTTTGGAAACCGGCACCGTAAGTCGCGTCGCCGAGCAACGGATGACCGATATGCGCCAAGTGGACGCGGACCTGATGCGTGCGCCCGGTTTCCAGCGTACAGCGGATCAATGAGGTCGCCGCAATCCCGATGAGAGCGGATGACGGATAGTGGCCGACGGTCTGGTAGCGAGTGGCGGCGTGGCGCCCGTGTTCCTCACGCACCACGGCCATGCGGGTACGGTGATGGATTTTACGACCGATGGCGCCCTCGATGCGTCCGGCGCTGGGCTCCGGCACCCCCCAGACAACGGCCGCATAGCCCCGCTCGAGGCGGCCGTCGGCACCATGGGCGGCGAACTGTTCGGACAAGCTGTGGTGCGCGGCGTCCGTCTTGGCGACCACCATCAGGCCCGTGGTGTCCTTGTCGAGACGATGCACGATGCCGGGCCGGCGGACGCCGCCAATGCCGGATAAGCTATCGCCGCAATGGGCAATCAGCGCATTCACAAGGGTTCCCGTGGCGTGCCCGGCAGCTGGATGGACGACGAGACCCGCGGGCTTATCTATGACGATCACGGCGCGGTCTTCGTAAACGACGTCCAACGGGATATTCTCGCCTTCCGGCTTGGCCGGTTCCGCGTCCGGAATTGCGATCGCGAAAACGTCGCCTGATTTGACCCTGAGGCCGGGGACTTCTATCGTCGCCCCGTCGACACGGCGTACCGCCCCGTCGCGGATCAGGCTCTGCAGACGGGACCGCGTCAACTCGGGCAGTGCGCGCGTCAGTACCACGTCGATGCGCTGTCCTGCACTGTCGCCGTCGACGGTCACGAATTTGTCATCCGGCAAGATCGTCATTCGATTTGAGTATCCTGATCCAGCATGACCAAACATCCATTGCCTGAGACGGGGCGAACGCCCGATGAGGCGGCACCCGCCGTTGACGCGCTACTGTCGGACGACCAGATCCGCTGGCTGCGCCAAGCAGTAGTCGCCATGACCGTGGTGCTCGTTGCAGGCGTCGCAGTGTTGATTGGCCGGGTCATCTATCTCGCGCGGGCGTCGGGAACGCAAGCAGCATCGTCGGCGACGATTGCGGCCCTGGAGCCGGTCCTGCTGCCGGATGTGCGGTTGTCACTGCCCGCGGGTGCGCGCATCAAACAAATATCCCTAACCGGCATCCGGGTCGCTGTTTTATACGAGGCGGCGGAAGGTGCCGGCGACATGATCGCAGTGCTAGATCTGACGACCGGTAAGGTCATCAGCCGGGTAACGGTCGAGCGCGGTAAGCCAAACGGCGGTTGAGGGCGCAAACGGGTCACGTTGCAGGTAGGGCGAGGGGATGGACGGAGCATGTTACGACACCTTGATCGGCTGATCGGCGGGGTGCTGTCGGCAGTGCGCTGGTTGGCGTTGCCGATCATGGCGCTGCTGTTCCTGCAGTGGCCGTTACGCGAGATCGTCAAGGCCTATTCCCGCGAAGCCAACGATCTCGGTCAATGGCTTTTCGCACTGTTCGTTGCTGCCAGCGTTGTCGCGGCGACGCGGGCCCACATGCATCTGGCGACGGACGCGGTGGCGCAGCGGTTCCGGCCGCAAACACGGGCCACGCTGGCTGCCTTCGGCAACATTGCCGCATTGCTGCCATGGAGTTTATTCGTGCTCGCATCGGCGGCGCCCACGATCGGGCGATCGGTCGCCGGCGGGGAGCGCTTTTCCGATACCGGCAATCCCGGCTACTTCATCGTCAAGCTGGCGTTAGGCGTCTTGCTGGCGTTGATCGCGCTGCAGGCATTGGTCGATCTAGTGCACTTGTTGTCCGGCAACGACCAGCCGGCAAGAAAATCCAATCATGAGTAGCCGATCATGACCACGGCAGCTTTTGGCTTGACGCTGCTCGCGCTGGTTGTCGCTGTCGTGATCGGGACAGGTTTGCCGGCCTATATCGCCCTGCTGCTCGCCGCAGTCATCGGCGCGCTCACCGGCCTGTCGACGGGCGCCGTGACGCTCGACCTACTTGGCGCGCTGCCGGTTCGGTTACTCAATCTGCTCGAGAACGATTTGCTGCAAGCACTGCCTCTCTATCTGCTGATGGGCGCGCTGCTCAACCGCATCGGCTTGGCGGAAGCCTTGTTTTGTTGCTTTTCGCGCCTTGCCGGCAGTGGGCCGGCGGCGCCGATGGTGGCCGGCATCGGTCTTGGCGCGTTGATAGGGCCAATGAATGGGTCGGTCGGCGCGAGCGTGCTGGCGATGACGCGTACGGTCGGACCCAGATTGGCAGGCGCCAGGGTCGCGGGCGCGACGCGCGAGGCCATCATCGCCGTCGCCGGCACTTTGGGCGTGGTCGTGCCGCCATCGCTGGTGCTGATCCTGCTCGGCGATGCGCTGCTGACCGCGCATACGATTGCCAGCAATGCGACCGGGCGCGGCGAGCGCATCGTCAATACGCAGGATCTGATGCGCGGCGCACTGCCGGCCGCGGCGATGTTCGTATTGGGCGCAATCGGCGTGGCGTTCTGGCTCGGCCGCCATCAGCCTCGGCAGACAATCGGAATGGACCGACCGAGTGGCCGCGACATGGTGACTTCCGTTGTGGCGCTGGCCGTCATCGGTGGGTTGCTCGGCGGTGTGGTCATGGGACAATTCTACGCTGTCGAGGCCGCCGCCGCTGGCGCAGTACTGTTGTTCGGTTGGGCGCTGACGAGCGGTTCCCTGCGTCGCGGCGAACTCGCGCGCGTCCTCTCGGAGACGCTGGCTTCCACTGGCGTTCTGTTCGCGCCGCTGCTGGCGGCAACCACCTTCACGCTCGTCTTGCGGCTGCTCGGGACCGACAAGATGCATTCGAAATCATTTTCGTCGTGGTGCCGATCTTGGCGCCGCCTGTGCTGATGCGCGTGCCGGATGCGACCTGGTTCGGCGTGCTCGTGCTGCTGGTGCTGCAGTCGAGTTTCCTGCTGCCGCCGTTCGGAGCGGCGTTAATGCTGGCGCGCGCGAGCCTGCGAACGGGCGCCGCACTCAGCGCGACAATTGCCGCATTGGCGCCGTTTCTGCTGGTGCAGGTTGTCGTACTGGCCACGACGCTGGCGGTTCCACGGCTGACGCATCTGCTCGAGCCTTCGACGCCCGCGGCAAGTGCATCCAGTACGCCCAGTGCGGCGGAGGTCGAGCAACGTTTACGGCAGATGATGGGAGGGGGTGCCGGTGGATTGCCGCCAGTACCGCCGCTGACGACGCCGCGATGAGGGGGATGATGGCTATGGACCCTTAGCCGGATACGGCGAGCAAGTTGTCGGAGGTGCTGGCAACGCCGAGGTCGCGCTCGAACGAGCGATGAGTGTATCTGTGTGGCTATGCTCGAGAACTGGCGCATCTGGCCGTTGTCTGGATGCTCAGAAGTTTAGCGTGGCGGCTGGAGAGCGCGCTTAAGGAAGATGCTACGTGGGGCATCGCGTCCGTTCGTTGTCGGCTGCTGTGGTACCTGGACGTCGCCGCTGATCTGGCCGTGGTGGCTGGCGTTCTACCCGTGACTGAAGCGGTTGTCGCGGATCGGCGCGCTGACCTGCAGCATCGCCGGCCAGAGTCGGTATTATTCCCCCACTATCGGGCATTTGCGCGCGGCGGACCCTACTCCGCAGCCTCGACGAATGTGCGGGCGATTTCGAGATCGACGGAAACGAGTTGGCTGACGCCTTTCTCGGCCATCGTCACGCCGAACAGGCGGTTCATGCGCGCCATCGTCATGGGGTGATGCGTGATGACCAGGAAGCGCGTGTCGGTTTCCTCGGCCATGCGCTCCATCATCAGGCAGAAACGGTCGACGTTGGCGTCGTCCAGCGGCGCGTCGACTTCATCGAGCACGCAGATGGGTGACGGGTTGGTCAGAAACACCGCGAAGATCAGCGATAGCGCGGTCAGCGTCTGCTCGCCGCCCGATAAGAGGGAGAGCGTGGCCGGTTTTTTGCCGGGCGGACGCGCAAAGATTTCGAGCCCACCTTCCAGTGGATCGTCGGGGCTTTCGAGCATGGCGAGACGCGCTTCGCCGCCGTTGAACAAAATGCCGAACAGACGCTGGAAATGGCCGTTGACCGTTTTAAACGCGGCGTCGAGACGGCCCTTGGCTTCCCTGTTGAGTTCGGCAATACCGCCGCGCAGCTTGGCGATGGCCTGCTCGACGTCGAGGCGCTCCTTGTCCATGTCGGCGAACTGATCTGTCATGCGGGCGAGGTCATCGTCGGCGGCCAGATTGACGCCACCGAGGCGTTCGCGATCGGACTTCAGGCGACCGACGGTGCGCTCGACCTCGGCGCGATCCGGCAGCGGCGCGTCGGCGGGATGTTCGGCCAGCGTCAAGCACTGGCGCGGATGGGCATCGAGCGCTTCGCGGATCTTGCGACTGTCTTCGGCGCGCCGCGCGCGAGCGGCTTCAAGACGCGCTTCGCCGCGTGCCCGAGCTTCGCGCGCCGTCGCCAACACAGCTTGAGCCGCGCGCAATTCGATCTGCACATCACGGAAGCGCTGATCGGCCGCCGCTAGAGCGTCGGCGGCGGCCCGACGCTGTTGTTCCGCCTGCGCCAGCGCAGTGAGTAGCGCGTCGCGCCGTTCGGCCAACATATCCGGCAGTTCGGCTGATATTTGCAATTCTTCGAGTGTCGCGGACAACCGCTCCGCCAGATCGATGGCCTGCGCTTCGGCGCCCAGCTTGCGTTCCTGCGCGACTGCGATGTCCGTATCGATTACATCAAGTCGTGCCCGACGGGCGGCGTGTTCGCGATCGAGCGTGGCTAGATCGGCGCGCGCATCGGCAACGGCTGTTCGCTTCTCTGCAGCGTCCTCAAGGCAAACGGCGAGCTGGTCCTCGAACGCATCGGCTTGCGACAACGTTTCAAGGGCCATCGCGACTTCGGCTAGGCGATCGCCGGCGTCGGCGAGAGCGTCGCGCGCCATCTCGCGTGTCTCAGCGATGACCGCAAGGCGTTGCTCGGCTTCCCGCGATTGCTGTTCGAGCGTGCCCAGTGCATCGCGCGTTTCGGCGAGCTTCAGTTGTGTGTCGCGCGCAAGTTGGCGGTGGCGGCGGAAGGCTTCTTCGGCGTGGTGGTGGGTCTCTGCGGCCTCTTTTTCGGCATCGCTGCATTGTTTGGAAGTGGCTTGCAGGCGCTCGTGTTCGGCACTCAAGCCGCCCAGTCGATTGCGATGCGTGAGCCGAGCGGCGGACGCGGTTTCGCCATCGGCGGCAGCCACGAAACCATCCCACCGCCACAGGTCGCCTTGTTTGGTGACAAGGCGCTGGCCAGGCACGAGGCTTGGTTGCAGGCGTGCGCCGTCGGTGACCGAGACGAGGCCGATCTGCGCCAACCGGCGCGCCAGTTCGGGCGGCGCAGTGACGTAATGGGAGAGCGGTTTGACCCCTTCGGGCAGAGCCGGATCGGCAGCAAGCGGCGGTGTGAGGCGCCAATGCACGGGGGTGTCGTCGGTCACCGGCGCTTCCAGATCCTCCCCGAGCGCTGCGGTCAGGGCGGTTTCATAGCCCGGCTGAGTGGCGATCTGGTCGAGCACCGCGGGCCGTGCGCCGCTTTTTTGCGGCTTGAGGATCTTGTGCAGCGTCTCAACCTCGACGGACAGACGTTCGGCGGCCAAGCGCGTCGCGTTCGCGTCGCTTCGCGCGACGGCAAGCGCGGCGGAGGTGTTGGCGACCTGCGCTTCGGCATCGATTATCGCTGCTTCGGCGATGGTGTGCTCGTCGGCAAGTTGACGCTCGAGTTGGCGCAGAGAGGCGAGACGCTGGGTGTCGAGCGCGGTGGCGGCAAGCTCGCGCGATTGGGTGTCGACGGTGGAAAGTTGCCGTTCGATCTTCAGCAGGGCTTCGCGGCGCTCGACGTGTTGCGCCTCCAGGCTTTTGCGCCGCGCTCGGGCCTCGGCGGCGGCAGCCTGTAATCCGGCCAGTCGCTGGTCGATGTTTTTCACGGCAGCTGCAGCCGTGTCCAGCCGCGTGCGGGCACGCTGCTCGCGGTCATGCGCGGTGTGCTCGGTGCGCTCCAAATCGACTTTTTCGCGCGACAGGCGGACGTGGGCGCCGGCGGCTTCCTTAGCCAACGCTTGTTCGCGGGCGGCGTCGCGCTGCATCTGCTCGCAGCGCATTTGCAGCTCGCGTTGGCGGTCGGCGGCGCGCTGCGCCTCGCGCTCGAAATTTTCCTGTTCAACTTTCAGGCGGTGCAGGGCCGCGGCTTTGCCAGCCTCCGCCTCGCGCAGCGTCGGCAAAACTTCAGCCGCGGCAAGCTCTGCGCGGGTCAATTCGCTTTCGGCGTGTGTGGCCATCGCGGTGGCCTCCAGGCTCGCACGTAATGCCGCCTCTTCTCTGTCGACCTGGGCCTGGCCCTCGATCCAGGCGAGGTGATGCAACATGGCTTCGGCCTTGCGGATGTCGGCGGAAATTTCCTTGTAGCGGCGGGCCTGGCGGGCCTGGCGTTTGAGGGCTTCGACCTGGCTGTTGAGCTGGTTGAGCACATCAGCAACGCGGGCGAGGTTGGCGTCCGCAGCCTTCAGGCGCAATTCGGCGTCATGGCGCCGCGAGTGCAGCCCCGCAACGCCGGCTGCATCCTCCAATATCCGGCGACGCTGCTCAGGCTTCGAGTTGACGATTTCGGCAATCTGGCCTTGCCGCACCAACGCCGGCGAGCGCGCGCCGGTGGCCGCATCCTCGAACAGGATCTTGATGTCGCGGGCACGCGTTTCTTTGGCGTTGACGCGGTAGGCGGAGCCCATTTCGCGCTCGATGCGCCGCGTCACTTCAAGCACGTCGTGGTCGTTGAACTCGGTCGGGGCGAGGCGCGCGGAATTGTCGATGAAGATCGTCACTTCCGCGAGGTTGCGGCCGGGGCGCGTATTGGTGCCGGAGAAGATCACGTCGTCCATGGAGGAGGCGCGCATGGACTTGTGCGACGTCTCGCCCATCACCCAGCGAAGCGCTTCCAGCAAATTCGACTTGCCGCAGCCATTGGGGCCGACGACGCCGGTCAGACCCTTCTCGATGATGAGTTCGGTCGGTTCGACGAAAGACTTGAAGCCCAGCAGCCTTAGTTTAGTGATGTGCATGGCAACCCGTTCCAGTCACACACGAGGCGCCGGAGAAGGGGCGCATTGTGGGACAGGTGACGCATTAACCCGGGCTTTATACCGGGATTGGCCGATGCAACGCAAAGGCCATACCAACCGGCACTGTGTGGGCCCGCGGCGATCAATTCGACTTTGCGGCCAGCGTCGGCAACGCCCGCGTCTCGGCGGCGATCGTCGCGAGGCGGATATCGCCCAGTCCGATTTCCGACTTCACAAGTTTGCCGTTAATAAAATAATTCGGCGTGCCGATGACGCCGAGCTTGCGGCCCCGATCCTTGATCTGGGAGAGTTTGGTGATCATCTCCTTATCGTTGAGACAGGCGTTGAACTGATCGCCAGTGACGCCCACCTGCGCCGCCACTTTCAGGATCTGATCAGTGCGCACGTCCTGGCTGACCCAGCTACCCTGCTGATCGAGGAATTTGCTGTAGAGCGCGAGATACTTGTCGGGCGGCGCACAACGCAGCGCGATTGTCGCGGTGCCAGAAGACTTGCCGATCGGGAACTCGCGCAGAATGTAGCGGACCTTGCCGGTGTCGATGAATTCGCTTTTGAGCTGAGGATAGGTTTCAAGGTGGAAGCGGCGACAGTAGCGGCAGGTCAATGATGCATACTGCACCACGGTCACCGGGGCATCAGCGCGCCCCCAGCTCATTTCAGGTAGCAGACCTGGCTCCATCACCTCAGCCAAAGTTGGATTGAGAATAACTTCGCGAGCCGCTTGCGCCGTCTCGGATTTCTGCGTGAACGGGTTGAAGCCGGCTTTGTCGGGTGTCTGCGCGTTGTCGTCTACACTGGTCAGCACCGCCAAGCCATTGCCCATACTGGAGCAGCCTGAGAGTGTAAGGCACAAGCCGACCAATGCCAGCCCGAGTGCAGTCGAAACAATGCCGGATCTGCGCATGGAACCCCCGCGGTCAGCTTTTTACGACTTCTGATATGGCTTTGTCGAAAGCTTCGATGGTCGGCGCATCCGCCAGACGTTTGCCATTGATGAAGAACGTCGGCGTCGCGTCGACGCCGAAATCCTTGCTGGCCCGTTCGCGGACTGCCACGATCTTGTCATAGAGCGCCTGATCGGTCAGGCACTTGTCGAAGGTGTCTTTTGTAAAACCAGCTTGCTGTGCGATCTTGAACAGCTCGGGTATTTGGTTGGTGCGCTGGAAGGCCCAATCGTCTTGTTTGGCAAAAAACACGCCGATCAAAGGGATGGTTTTTTCGCCGCCTGCGCAGCGCGTCAACATCGAGGCTGCTACCGCCAACGTGTCGAGCGGGAACTCGCGCATTATGAAGCGCACTTTGCCGGTGTCGATGTATTTGGTCTTCAAGGTGTCGAAGACGGCGGTATGGAAATGGCCGCAGTGCGAGCATGTCATCGACGCATATTCGACGATGGTGCAGGGGGCGTCTGCCGCGCCCAGCGTCAAATCGGGTAACACGCCCGGTTTCATCAGCTCGTCTACGGAAATCGGCGCGTCGGCCTTGCGTTGGGCCAGCGCCGGTGACGCCATCAATGCAGCGCCGCCCGCGGTGGCGAGCAAAACAGCGCGGCGGGAAAGCGTGGTATCAGTCATTGCCTATGCTCCTGAATGGCGTTGCTGGAGGCCAGCATTGTATCGTGTTGCAGTTCAAGTCGGATAACGTGCCCAGCGTTCCGCGTCGACGCGATCAGCAAATACCAAGTCAAATGCCCTCCGCCGAACAGATCAAAGGTTCGCCGTTGTTTGTAGCCGCATAGCACAGCTTTCATGGCTCAATAAGGGCCTTCCCCGGAACAGGCTTGACGGCTGCATCGACTGGAAGCTCGTTTAGGGCGCGGTGACTCTAGTTGAGGGCGGTGGAAGGACTTTCGGCTTCAATCAGTAGTTGAGCGCGACACAGTCTGGCATAGACGCCGTCACGCGCCAACAATTCGGCATGTCCACCCGTTTCCACGATCAACCCATTGTCCATGACGCAGATGATATCGGCTTTTTGAACGGTGGATAAACGGTGTGCGATGACCAGCGTTGTACGATTGCGGGTGAAGCGAGCCAGTGCCCCCTGCACCAATCGCTCGGATTCGGTGTCGAGCGCGCTGGTTGCTTCATCGAGCAGCAGGATCGGCGCGTCCTTGAGAATGGCCCGTGCAAGTGCCAACCGCTGCCGTTGTCCGCCCGACAGGCGCATGCCGCTGTCGCCGATCACCGTATCGTAGCCTTGCGGTTGAGCCATAATGAAATCATGAGCGGCAGCGGCCTTGGCGGCTGCTACGATCTCGTCGTGCGTCGCAGCGAGTTTGCCAAGCGCAATGTTGGCGCGAATGGTGTCGTCGAACAGCGTCACATCCTGGCTGACGATCGAAACGGCGTTGCGCAGCGATTCCAGCGTGACGTCGCGCAGGTCCTGCCGATCAATCAAAATGGCACCGGACGACACGTCGAACAAGCGTGGCACCAAGTTGATGATGGTCGACTTACCGGCGCCTGAACGCCCGACGAAGGCGGCGGTCTTGCCGCCGGGGATGTGCAACGTGAAATCACTGATGGCCGGCAGATCGCCGCGCGTCTCATAGGCAAATGCGACACCTTCAAAATCGATGTTGCCTAGCGCGACGGCAAGCGGCTTGGCATTGAGGCGATCGACTACCGAGGGCTTGTCGTCAAACAAGGTGTAAAGCCGCTCCAGCGCTGCAATCCCGTCCTGCACGCCCGACGAAAAGTTGCCCACTGACCGCAGCGAACTGGCTGCCATCAGCAGCGCCGTCACAAATGCCATGAAATCACCGGTTGAGGAAATTCCGGTCGATATCCGCCAGGTGGCGAGCCAGATAACGCCAGCGATGGCCAGGCCTGCGCAGGCTTCCAGCATCGGGCCTAGGCGCGCCCGCGCCCGCACGGCCTTCATGCGCAGCTTGAAAATCTGTTCAAAATTTTCGCTAAGCTTCTTGGTAGCGTAATCTTCCAAGCGAAACGTTTTTATGAGCCGCGCGCCGGCAAGTTTCTCGGTCAGCGCGGCGGTCATTTCGCCGACTTGATGCTGCGTTTCCTTGGATACCCGCCGCAAGCGCCGGCTGATCATAACAATAGGCAATATGGCAATCGGAAACACGCCCAGCACGATCATCGACAACAAGGGATCGAGGTAGACCATGGTCCCAACCAGGCCGACCACCGTCATCGCGTCGCGCAACAGCGTGTTGAGCGACGCTTGGCAGGCGGCCTGCACCACACCGATGTCGTTGGTCAGCCGTGACACCATGTGGCCCGTGCCCTCCCTCGCAAACCGGGCGTAATCGGCGCCGATCAGGTGGCGGAAGGCGTGCGTTTGCAGGTCTGTGCCGAGCCTGAATATGAACCGGTTGGCAGTGATCTGGTGCAAGAATAAGAATAATCCGCGAAATGTTGTCACGGCGATGATGCCGGTGAGAATCCACGGCAACGGCTCCATGCGACCCCGGCCAATAGAATCAAACGATTGCCGGATGATCATCGGATAGCCGCTGGTGGCTAGCGCCAACGCCACGCCGATGGTCAGTGATAGCATGATCTGCCGCCAGCGCGGCAGTAGCCATTCGTGGGCGAAGCGGCTCAAGATGCTGCGCGCACGCCCGTCGACGGCGATCCCCGCCAGAAACGCGCGCGCCGCCTCTATCGGTCCTGTCTCCGCCGTTGAAGCCTTGATGCTGCCGGTTTCGGCATCAGACACGAGAGGCGGCTCCTCAAAAGTTCTTCGCGCACTTTAGCGCGATTGAAGGTCTAGTGCTCATGAGGGCCACATACACGAAACCCCACAGATAGGGAAACCGATGGGGATCAAGATATTACAACGGTGTGACTGAGAAGAAACGGTTGCCGCCCCGAGAAAAACCGCGTGCGGCTTAAACACAAAAACGTGAGTATTGCGTGATGTTATGATTCAGTACCAATGATCGTGCCACTTCGAAAGGCATTAGGTCTCAACTATCTGTGTAGGGGGAAATATGTATCGCACATTAGCCGTTCTCTCCGTGGTCGCTGTAGGGGCGACCGCCGTTTTTGCGCAGAACCTGGATGTCATCAAGTCGCGCCGGGAGACCATGCAGACCATCGTGGCCGGGAGTGCTACCAACTTCGGCATGATGAAAGGAAGCGTGCCGTTTGATTTGGCAAAAATCCAAGCCAACTTGAAAATGTATCAAGAACAAGCGGCGAAATTCAAAGGCTTGTTCCCGGAGGATTCCAAGACCGGCGGCGACACCGACGCAAAACCGAAAATCTGGCAGTCGAAGGCGGAGTTTGATGCCGCCGCAGATAAGTTTGTAACTGTCGTCAAGGCCGCCGCTGTTGCCATCACGGATGAGGCGACGCTTAAAACCGAGTATCCGAAAGTCATCTCAGAGGGCTGCAATAGCTGCCACAAGGATGCCGATGGATTCGCACCGCCGCTGCGCGAAAGCTTTAAGAAGCCAAAGCCGTAACTTGAACTTTGTGCTTTCGATAGCACACTTGCCGCATTCTCAGCCGCGCGCCTTTACGGGTGAGTGGCGGATGCTATCAAGGGACATTGAATGCGGTTTCGTCGACTGCTGACAGCACTATTCGCATTGGCGCTGCTCGGGCTTGCGGCGTTCTATCTCCTCACGCAACCGAGCACGCTGGCTGCGGAACAATTCCGGCCCAGGACGGCCGACCTCGCCAACGGCGCCACGCTGTTCAATATCGGCGGCTGTAGTTCCTGCCATGCGACACCGAAGCAGGACGATCATCTGAGGCTAGGCGGCGGGTTGGCGCTGCAGTCGCCATTCGGAACCTTCAAGGTGCCGAACATTTCGCCTGATCCGAAGGCCGGCATCGGTGCTTGGACCGAGGTCCAATTCGCCAATGCCCTGTTGCGCGGCGTCGGGCGCGACAACGAGCATCTCTATCCCGCTTTCCCCTACACATCCTATCAGCGTATGTCGCTCGATGACGCGCGCGATCTGTTCGCCTACATCAAGGCGCTACCGCCCGTGGCACTCGCATCCGAGCCGCACAAAATTGGCTTTCCCTTCAATATCCGCCGGCTGCTGGGGGGGTGGAAGCTGCTGTTTCTGGATGGGAAGCCATTTGCACCGGATCCGGCGCGAGATGCCGCCGCCAATCGAGGCGCTTATCTCGTCGAGGCTCTTGGGCACTGCGCTGAGTGTCATAGCCCGCGCAATGGTCTTGGCGGGATTGTCGCGTCGAAACGGTATGCAGGCGGCGCTGCATTAGAAGGAACTGGCTGGGTTCCAAACATCACCCCACATGCCGACGGCATTGCTGATTGGTCAGCTAAAGACATTGAATATGCGTTGGAGACGGGATTGACGCCGAACGGGTACCAGTTGGCCGACTCCATGAGTGAAGTCATTGGCAACACGGCAAAATTGACAACAGTGGATCGTGCAGCGATAGCGACTTACTTAAAGAGTCTTCCACCGCGGGCGGGCAAAGCGCCGGGGAAATGATATGTTGATGCGCTCGTAAGGTGCCGGCTCCGCAGCGACCTACGCGGTCGCACCGAGCCCAAGGTAATTGTAAACCGTATCTCGAACGGTATGAGCTCCAGCCACTAAACTACGAGCCCCTTCATCCACACGACGGGCTGCCGTGACGGCAACTGAAGGCTGATCGATCATCGGAACTGTCCGCGAACCGCGTGCCACGGCGTCGCCTTCGAAGGGGGTGGTTAGAGCTGTCGGAGCGTCATCCACTTCAGAGGCCATTGAAAAACCGGCTGCCGCTGCGGCGCGATCAAGTTCGTCGAGTGTCTGAAATACGCTCATTGCCGACCTCTTCAAGACTTTAACTACGTCTGACCATTCCGGAACGCAGGCGGAGCAGATTGGTTCAACCACTTTTGCACAGCATTATTTAGCGCGACATTAATTCAACAGGTCAAGAAAAATTTTCTTGCAAAAGACGGGAATCGCGATGTTGAGATCCGGCGCTTGCGGTTGCTGCGTCGCACAAATTTATGACGCGGCTATTACCCGGCTTTTGCGTCAAGTGCCGCGCGGCTTGGCGCGCGCAGTCGGCATGGCATTGGCGGGATCATCGGGCCAGGGATGGCGGGGATAACGGCCGCGCATCTCTGATTTGACAACCGCCCAAGAGCCGTTCCAAAAACCGGGCAGATCGCGGGTGATCTGAATAGGGCGATGGGCCGGCGACAATAATTCGAGCGTCAACGGCAAACGGCCCTTGGCAATTGACGGGTGCACGGAGAGGCCGAACAGCTCCTGCACCCGGATGCCCAACATAGGCGCTAAGGGCCCGTCGTAAATGATTGCGTGGCGATTGCCCGTCGGGGCTTCGAAATGCGTCGGTGCTTCGACCTCGAGGCGGCGGCGCAAATCCCAGGGAAGCAGCAGGTCGAGAGCGGCCTGCAGATCGTTGAAACTTACTGCCGCAATGCTCGCCTTGCCGAGAAGGAACGGCGCTAGCCATTCGGTCGCGCCGGCGGCGAGAGCGGTAGCGCTCAGGTCGGGCCAGCTGTCGAGTGCTCCCGCACGCAGAAACGCAACACGATCGCGCAACTGAATTTGCGCGTTCGACCAAGGCAACCTGTCGATGCCGAGGCGAGCGATGCCGGACGCCAATGTGGCCGCGGCAGCAGCCGTGGCGGGAACCTGCAATGGTGAGCTGTCCAGCACGATCGCACCAAGGCGACGAATGCGACGAGCGCGGAGGCTCGCCGTTGCGGGCTCGAACTGCACGTCGTCGGCTTGCTCAATGCGATCTCCCGCAATTGCGTCGAGTTCGGCTGGATCTAGCACCGCAGCCAGCAGAATTCGGGTCGACTGGGCCTTGCCGGCTAACTCGGCGACGACCAGAAATGGCGCTCGCGCCAGGCTGTCGGTGGCATCGATGTTGGCGCCGCGACCATTGGCGAGAAGGAAGACTCCGCCACTGCTGCCGCCCCTCGCCTTGGCGATGCGATTGGGATAGGCAAGTGCCAATAGGCGCGCGGTCGAAGTTGGCGCGCCTTCGGATGCGGCTTTTCTCGCATCGGTGCGTGCGGCCCGAGCCCAACCGGCGGCAAGCCGCCGCATGTCGTCGGCGCGTCGACCGCGGTCCCGGCGAAAACCGTCCAAGCGGTGGTCCAGGTCGGTACTGGAGCCGCCAAGGCCACGCTCAACGATGACGGCGGCAATTTCCGCGGCAACATCTTCTTGGCCGGTCGCCGTCGCTGCCAGCACCATGGCCGCAAGCCGCGCTGGCAGCGGCAGCGCCTGGATACGTTCCCCAAGCTTGGTTAGGCGGCCGCTCTCGTCGAGCGCTCCGAGCGCCGTCAATTCTGCGCGGGCAGCCGACACGGCCGAGGTCGGCGGAGGATCGAGAAAATCCAATGATGCTGGGTCGTTTACACCCCAACTCGCGCAATCGAGTAGCAGGCCGGATAAGTCAGCGGCGAGAATCTCCGGCATGGCGTACGCGGGCAGTGCTTGCGTTTCCGGCTCGTCCCACAGCCGATAACAGATACCGGGTTCGGTGCGCCCGGCACGACCGCGTCGTTGATCGGCAGCCGCCCGCGACACGCGCACGGTTTCCAGCCGCGTCACGCCAACATCGGCCTCGAACCGAGGCACGCGCGCGAGGCCGCAGTCAATGACAACCCGCACGCCGTCAATGGTGATGGAAGTCTCGGCCACCGACGTGGCCAGCACGACTTTCCGGCGGCCCGGTGCCGGCGAACTTATCGCACGGTCCTGCTCACGCGGATCGAGGCCGCCATGCAAGCCAACAACGTCTACACTCTCGCCAAGTTTGGAGTTTGCAAGACGCTCGACAAGGCGCTGTTCGGTTCGCCTGATTTCGCCTTGCCCTGGAAGAAAGGCCAAGATCGATCCGGTCTCTTGCCGGAGCGCCTGCATTGTCGCGTCGGCCATTGCGTCTTCAATGCGGCTGCCAGCGCCGCGTCCGAGATAGTGCGTGGCTACGGGAAAAGCGCGACCCTCGCTGGTGATGACCGGACAGCCATCGAGCATGTTGGAAACACGCGCGCCATCAAGTGTGGCGGACATGATGAGCAGGCGCAGGTCTTCGCGGAGGCCGCGCTGACAGTCACGTGCGAGCGCCAGCCCCAGATCGGCATCGAGTGAGCGTTCGTGGAATTCGTCGAACAGCACCGTCCCAACTGTTTCGAGGCTGGGATCATCGAGGATCATGCGGGTAAACACCCCTTCGGTGACCACTTCGATGCGGGTGCGATTGGAGACTTTCGTGCCCAGGCGTGCGCGCAGTCCGACGATGCCGCCCACGCTCTCACCGAGCGTTTTCGCCATGCGTTCGGCGGCCCCGCGCGCAGCGATGCGGCGTGGCTCCAGCACCAGTATTCGTTTTCCGCCGAGCCACGGCGCGCCGAGCAGCGCCAGCGGTAGGCGGGTGGTCTTGCCTGCACCTGGCGGCGCAACCAGCACTGCGGTTGTGCCTAAGGCGAGCGTCGCAGTCACCTCCGGCAGTACGGCATCAATCGGCAGGGCGGGGGAAAATTGCATGGGTTTGCTGTGCATGGAGTGTCGCCGGTAAGCAAGTGATGGCCCGCGGCTTAGCACGCCAGCTCGGCCTGCGACGTCAATTTGGCACACAGCTCAGGCGTCAGAACTCGCAAAATCGATCACATGAGTGTCACTCAACCGTGAACGGCGAAACCTTGTGGTGCGGGTCTGCGTACCTATCTCAGCTCCACAAATGAGAGCAGAAAAAAAAGGATTTCATCATGAGCAAGATCATCGCCGCCCTCGTCGCCCTTACGTTTGTCACCGCTGCTGCCGCCCCGTCCTACGCCTTCGGTCCGAACGACCTGCATGCGTCGGCAGTTGAGAAGTAAACAGTCATTCGTCGATTTCGCTAAATTTCAATAAAGCCACTGAAAATTGGAGCCTGTCATGAGCAAGATCATCGCCGCCCTCGTCGCCCTTACGTTTGTCACTGCTGCTGCCGCCCCGTCATATGCCTTCGGTCCAAACGACCTGCATGCGTCGGCAGTAGAGAAGTAAAGAGCCGACTTTTGCTGCATTTTTTCCCTGCAGGTGCAAACCTGCGGGGTTTTTATGTTGCCGCAAATATGCGAGCGGGCTTGAGGCAAATCGTCACTTTGTTTTTCAGCGATTCGATTTAGCGCTCCGAACCGGCCCCCTACCGGTCGCTGATTTTTCAGCGGCTCCACGTCCTATGGCGAGGCAAGCTTCCAATTCGGACAATATTTCGGCCAACCGCTCTTTGAGCCCTGCGTGCATCATCAAACCGGTGCTGGTGGGAACCGCTCCGCGCTTGCTGTTGGAGCGCTTCGGCGCCTGCCCGGCTGCAGCTGTAGGAGAATTCGGCGCCGCCAGCTCCTGGCGTGACGGCGCGCCGCCGCCTGTCGCGTTCTTGACCGCTTCGACGCCGCTCTCGCGCAAGATGCGTTGCACGCCTTTGATGGTGTACCCGGCCCCGTGCAGTAGATGGTGAATGCCCCGCAGTAATGTCACATCCTCCGGCCGATAGAATCTTCGACCGCCGCCGCGTTTCATCGGTTTCAGTTGAGGAAATTTGCCTTCCCAGAACCGCAGAACGTGCTTGGGCACGTCAAGTTCATCGGAAACCTCGCCGATGGTGCGGAAGGCATCGCTAGCTTTTGCCATTTTCGGGCTCCGCTGTTCGGATCGTATTATTCGCTACGCGGCGCAAACGCACGATAATCAGAACCGGACGATACGCAGCCACGCTGCTGCTCGAAGTCGAACAAGGTGACGAGCGCGTTCAAGACGCAATGTCTCAACCGGCCTTGCCGTCACCGTTGCTGCGCGACTTCTTGGTGAGTTGATCGTTGATCGTCTCTTTCATGATGTTGGAAGGCTTGAATACCAGCACTCGTCGCGGGGTGATCGGTACTTCCTGACCCGTTTTAGGGTTACGGCCAATGCGCTCGCCTTTCGATCGGATGCCAAACGAGCCGAATGACGAGAGTTTGACTTGCTCACCGTTGGCTAGGCTGTCTGAAATTTCCTTGAGAATAATTTCAACCATTTCTTGCGACTCATTGCGCGGTAAACCAACCTTGTCGACCAACGCTTCAGCCAAGTCCGCTCGCGTCAAAGTTTTACCCGCCATACCACTACTCCCTAAAGCGCTTACCGAAACTGACGGTGGCCCGTCGATGAAAGCGCAGAAGCTAACCGCACCTCGTGGCTGGGTCAACCCTCACAATGGCAGGAATGACACAGCAAGAGCATGAATTATCACGATAAACTCTGCGGCACATCGCCATTGGATAGGCGCCTAGGAGTCAACGCCTCCAGAGGAAATAACCGGGTCCGTCATTGCCCGGGCTGCTGCGTGTGCTGCCATGGTTTTCCCAGAAATCGATCGTTTCGCGGCGCAGCACTTCCGAACAGCTGTCGCGACAGTCGACCCAACTGCCACCCGGTAGCCGCACTTCCAGGCCGTAGCGTCCGCGTCGAACAGGCGCCGCGATTTCACGTGGGCCATAACGGCTTTCAGCCGTCACCACACCAACGTCGTCGCCGCGAGCCGAGTGATAGTCACCGGCATGCACCGTGCTTGCGCCGACCGCTACACCTGCCACAGCCAAACTCAAGATCGTCAGGCGCATCGCATTTCCTTGTCAAATTCGGTTGCCTAAACACTATGGCACAATCGTTAACGATCGCCGAAATCAAGATTTCATCCGATAAGGCCATCCAGTTCGTCCTCGATGTGAATACGCACTATTTCCTCGAAACTGTTGTCGGCTTTGAACCCGAGCGCCAGGGCGCGCTTGGGATCGAAATTGCTCGGCCAACCCGCGACTATTTTCTGGATAAAAGCGTCGGGCTCGCGGCGGATGCGTGCGACGACCTTCTCGCCGCCGACTTTGCGCAGCGCAGCGATCTGCTGGCCGACGGTGACTGCTAGCCCGGGCATGCTGAGATTGCGGCGCGCGCCAAGTTTTTCACCGTCGATGGTGGCGGCGTGGATCAGAAATTCGACGCCAGCGCGCGGCGAGGCGTGCCAATGCATGACATCTTCCGATACCGGCAGCACTGCTTCCTTGCCGGCTAGCGGCTCGCGGCAGATGTTGGAAAAGAAACCGGACGCCGCCTTATTCGGTGTGCCCGGTCGGACGCAAATCGTCGGCAACCGGATGCCGATACCGTCCAGCATGCCCTTGCGCGTGTAGTCCGACAGCAGCAACTCGCCGATGGCCTTCTGCGTGCCGTAGCTGGTCAGCGGCGTGCTGTGAAAATCGTCGCCGATCTTTTCTGGAAATGGTGCGCCGAACACGGCGACGGAACTGGTGAAAACGACGCGCGGTTTTTTGAGGTTTTTCTCATAGGTGTGCCGCACGCTTTCGAGCAGGTTCTGCGTTCCCTGCAGATTGATCCGATAACCCTTGTCGAATTCCTGTTCGGCTTCCCCCGACACGATCGCCGCCAGATGGAAAATCACGTCAGGCTTGTTGGCCACCAGCTTGTCCGTCTCGCCCTTCGCGGGCAGATCACCGGTCGCCGTATTGACCGCGAATTTTGCTCCCTTGGGTGCCGTCGGCGCGACCACGTCGAACATGGTCAACGCTTCGATTTCGCGCCCGCCGAGCTTGCCGTCCTTGGCCAGCCGTTCAGCCAGCTTGCGTCCCACCATGCCGGCGCCGCCGATGATCAGAATTTTCATGGGATCGTGTCTCCTTCGGCGGCCAGCCCGCCCAACGATTGTCGCCGCAGACTCAATCATGAGACACGGCATCTGTCACCCGCTGCAGTCGGTGCTGGCCATTGTTGTGCAGTTGCCCACGATCGGGGGCAGATTTTAGTCGCAGGCCCTAAACTCCGCTGGCAGCCGTCGCCGACCTGTGTATGATTGTGCAATAGTTTATCGATATGCTGGATGGAGTCATGCGCCGATGCAAGTCAAAGACATCCTTGCAGTCAAGGGTTCCGCGGTTTTTGCGATCCGTCCGGACGATAGCATTGAAGCGCTCTGTCAGTTGCTTCGCGCCAGACGCATTGGCGCCACCATCGTCAGCAGCGACGGACAAAAGATCGAGGGCGTGATCTCCGAACGCGATGTCGCCTATGGGTTGGCCGTCCACGGTGCAGAGTTGGGTCGGATGCTGGTGTCTGCGCTGATGACCCGGACGGTCATCACTTGTGCGCCGGACGACCAACTGGCGACGGTCGCATCGACCATGCGTTCGCGCAACATTCGCCATCTCCCCGTCGAGGACGAAGGCCGCGCCATCGGCATGGTCAGCATTCGCGACGTGCTGAATTTCCGGGTCGACGACCTGCAGCAGGAAACCGCGCTGTTGGCCTCCTTCGTCCGCGAAACCGAACGCCCGCTGCAAGATCGGGAATAGTGTTTCCCTATGATGCTGCCGACGACGTCTGCACATCTCAGTTGCAGACTTTTACTGCAGTGCTTGCGTTGGGTTTTCCCACTTGTTTTCGAGATATTTGACGATCTGTGCCATCTGCTCGGCTGTGGCCCCGGTGTCCTGGCATGTTGCCAGCAGCGCATCGACGTGCGTTTTGTATGCGGGGCTCTTCAATCGCAATGTCCCGTCGAACGGAACGCGAGGCGAGGGAGGTGCGTCATCGTCGGTTGGCGGCATGGTATGTTCAACCGCCTGCGGCAGAATTGTCGTGCAGTATTTGAGTGTCGCCAAGGATAATGTGGGAAAGCGATTGCGGTCTTTCTCGTTGTGGCATCGCAAGCAGGACTTTTCGCCCTCCTTAAGGACAATTTTGTCCAAGGCACTACTTGGGCCGGGGTTTTGATTCCAGGCCTTCGGAACGATGGGCCTGACCCATTTGGTCGGTCGCAAGATTGGACCGAGATCCAAGGCGGAGTCGGGATGCACGATGAAAGTGTTTTCGCCAGCGTGACAGTCGGTGCATATGCCGTTACCACCGATTAGATCATCGCCGCCGCCAAATGTCGTCAGCGGGACCGTTGCATCCTTCGGCAACACAATTGGAATGTCGACCGGTTTCTTTTTTTTCATGTTATCCCAATAACAGGACGTGCCGGTCGTATTGCCTTGGCAAATGATGCCTAAGGCTCCGACATTGACATTTTTTTTGTCATTCTCTTTCCATCTGGGCAGCGCGATACAGACACCGACCGGCGACTTGCTCCCGTACCAGAAGACCTCGGCGACTTCGGTCTCAAGGATGAACTTTGTTTGCAATCGTCCGTTAGATTTCCAGCGCTTGTCGCCCCAGGGCGGGGGAACAGGTACACCTGCCGCCGCGCAAGCGTCGATATACGCTTGGCCGCTCAGTCCTTCGCTGTCTTGCTGTTTTTTCTTTAGTCCTTCGGAGTCCACGGCAGCTTGCATGATAGCGGATGGCGCTAGCGCGATGCCTGATACTGCGGCCACGCTTCCTGGAGGGCGAACCATTTTGGCGTACTGATTGACGATCACTGAGTTAATGCTATCCATCGCCAGCGCGTCTGCGGGTTTGGCGACGGAGATTAGCTTTTCGATGAAAATCGAATTTGCGTAAACCTCGTCCTCTTCGACGACCGCGCGACCGGAAGACATTCTGGCGCGCTGACCGAGCAATTGAGTTTGCCGGTCGCCGGGGAGTTGGCTGAGGAGCCGGTCGATATAGTATTTCTGACTGGCAAGAATGAGAGCCCGTGTCGGGGCGACATCCTTACCGTTCGCGCCGAGAATGCTACCATGCCCCACCGAGCTGATGGGCGGTAGCGCCGTTTGCGCCTGTGCCGGCAACATAGCTCCAATTACAAGCGCCACCCCAGCCAAAGCAAATGCGTTCAACATGGTTGCCTCTCTGAAAAATTGCACGCAGAATGGGATTAATACTAGCATGGGTCGAGCCAACGTCAACGTGGGATGGCGTTCCGAGACCTTATCGTGCGTGCCGTCAATTTACCTCACGTCGCAACAGAACGAGCTACCTTATGCGAAAAACCAAGACCCGCGGCGGTGCTCAAGGCCGCGCCGTCCATGACGTCGGCGGCCTCGATTTCGGAGCCATCGATCGCACGGAACACGATCTCGCGCTGTGGGAAAAGCGCGTCGATGCGATGATGATCCTGCTTTACTCCAAGAAGGGGTTGTGGACGGTCGATGCCATGCGTCGCACCATCGAGGATTATGGCGAGCAGACCTACGATAAGACCGAGTATTACGAAAAGTGGATGCGCGCCATGCGCAACTTGCTGGTCGAGCAGGAAGTGCTGGGCAAGAGCGAAATCGAAGCCAAGATGGCCGAAGTCGCCGAGCGTCATCGCAAGGCCGGGCGCAAAGTGCCGTCGCACAAGGTGGCGTGGGCATGACCAGCCGCACCCCGCGTTACAAGTCCGGTGATCCCGTGCGCGTCGATGATCGAGACGTCGCAGGTCACTGCCGCGCGCCTTGGTATCTGCGCGGGCATACGGGCGTCGTCGTCGAAGAGCTCGGCAACTTTCGTGACCCCGAACGTTTGGCGTATTTGCGTCCGGGATTGCCGCGCCAGATCCTTTACAAGGTGCGTTTCAAACAGACGGATCTCTGGCCTGATTACGTGGGTCCCGCACGCGATCATCTCGAAGCCGACATTACTGAGAACTGGCTTGAGCCTGTTGTGCCGGCCCGTCGCAAGGCAAATGCATCATGACCCACACTCACCCGCACACTCACGGCCATGGTGATCACGGCCACGATCATGATCACGACCACAACGAGCCGCATCCGCCGCAGCGTGACCACGACGCCGGCCCGATGGGTGTTTACGAAGTGATGGAAGAAGCCGTACGTCTGCTGTTGCTGGAAAAGGGCGTACTCACCGACGCGGAGATCGCCACCCAGATCGATTTGATGGACAGTCGCTCGCCGGCGCTGGGCGCCAAAGTTGTAGCGCGCGCGTGGGCTGATGCGGCATTCAAGCAACGCTTGCTCGCCGATTGCCGAACGGCACTTGCTGAACTGCAAATCGACATCGGCCAGATCGCCGAATTCAAGGTCGTCGAAAATACGCCGCAGACGCACAACGTTATCGTCTGCACGTTGTGCTCCTGTTATCCAAAATTGCTGCTTGGCATTCCGCCAGCCTGGTACAAAAGCCTAGGTTATCGTTCGCGCACCGTCGTCGATCCGCGTGGCGTGCTCGCCGAATTCGGCGTCAAGATCCCGAAATCGCAGGAAGTGCGCGTGCACGATTCGACCGCCGATCTCCGCTACATTGTGCTGCCCATGCGACCGAAGGGCACTGAGAGAATGAGCGAGCCGCAGCTTGCCGCACTGGTGTCTCGCGACGCCATGATCGGAACGGCGCTACCGTCTGTGCCGCGCAAAACGTAGGCTGTCAGGTCAGCGAAAAAATACCCAGGTCACTAACAGGAAGCAGGGGATCAGAATGCCCCCAGACCACAGCATGTAGCCGAAGAAGCTTGGCATCTTGATGCCACTTTCTTCGGCGATCGATTTGACCATGAAGTTCGGCGCGTTGCCGATGTAGCTGTTGGCGCCCATGAAGACCGACCCCGCCGAAATCGCCAGTAGTGTCTTGCCGAGCGGCCCCATCAGTTCGGCGGGATCGCCGCCCGCCGTATTGAAAAATACCAGATAGGTCGGCGCATTATCGAGAAAACTCGACAGCCCGCCCGACAGCCAGAAATACATCGCGTTGACCGGTTGGCCCTGCGCGTCTGTCACCGCTCGAACCACGCCGCCGAGCGCGCCGTTTGCGCCGGCCTTGAGAATGGCAATCACCGGAATGATCGTCACGAAGATGCCGGCGAACAGTTTTCCCACTTCGACGATCGGGCCCCAGGAAAAGCCATCGGCCTCCCGGATCTCGCGCGTCGTCGTCAGCCACGACACTGCCGCGATCGACAACAGCAACCCGTCGCGCACCGCGTTCTGCAACTCGATATCGATGTGGTTGAAACGGATGTATATGCCTGGCTTCCACACGCCGCTGAGCAGCACGGCCGCGACGATCGCTGAGAGTAGCGCCACATTCAGCCAACCTTCGATGCGAACCCGGCTGTCAGGCGTCGGATCAGGCTTCGGCGGGTAGGTCGTATCGATGCGGAACAGGTACCAGTCGAGTGCATAAAACAGGGCGAGCAACAGAGGCACGATCAACGCGACCGGCGCCAGCATATTGACCGTCGGCCAAAAGAAATCGACGCCCTTCAGAAATCCGAGAAACAGCGGCGGGTCGCCGAGCGGCGTCAGCGATCCGCCGATGTTGGCAACGAGAAAAATGAAAAACACGATAACGTGCGCATTGTGCTGCCGGTTGTCGTTGGCGCGGATCACCGGTCGGATCATCAACATGGCCGCCCCGGTCGTGCCGGCGACACTGGCGATCAGCGTGCCTATGAGAAGCAGCGACGTGTTCAAGCCCGGCGAGCCGTGCAGGTTGCCCTTGACCAGCACGCCGCCGGCCACCGTGAACAGTGCGAATACCAATATCAGGAACGGAATGTATTCGAGCACCACGGTGTGCAGCAGTTCGTAAACCGTCGGCGATACGCCCGCGCCAAGCAAACTCGGCACGATGAACGCCAGCGCCCATGCCGCAGCAATCTTGCCGTAGTGATGATGCCAGAGCTGTGGGGCGGTCAACGGCACGATCGCGATCGACAGCAACAGCCCCACGAAGGGGACTGCCCATATGACGCTCAGCAGTGACCCATCCAGATGGGGCACTGCATCAGCCGCCTGCGCCGGCGTCGTCATAACTTCCATTGTCGCCGCGATCAGAGCTGCTACTACCGTCCGCCCCCCCTGCGCCTGCATCTGCGATGGCTCTCCAAGTTGGGTTGAAACGCGCGTTGTTAGCAAAAAGCAGCGATCGGCTGACCAATGCGCAAAAACGAGGCCTGTGTAAAGTTCGCGACCTCGCGCGCCCCCGGGTTCCCGGAATTCGGACAGCGCTTTCGGCGCTGGCTGAATATCCAGCGACTTTACCATGTAAATTTATATCGTGGTTGGCCAGCAAATGCTTTAATCAACCCGGTAAAGGTCCCGGCTCTCCGCGCTGAAGTGCGCTGCGGCCGGGAAAGCGGTTTGTGGGTAACCGTTTCCGCGCGTCCCTCAATGCACCTTCGCGCCGGTTTTCTCGGCCATTTCTTCTATCGTCACGCCGGGCGCCAGTTCCACCAGTTTCAGCCCGTCCTTGGTCACGTCGAGCACGCCGAGATCGGTGATGATCATGTTGACCACGCCGACGCCGGTCAGCGGCAGATTGCACTTCGGCAGGATCTTGAGATCGATGCCGCCGTCCTTCTTTTTCGCGGTGTGTTCCATGACCACGATGACGCGCTCGACGCCAGCGACCAGATCCATCGCCCCGCCCATGCCCTTGACCATCTTGCCGGGGATCATCCAGTTGGCGAGATCGCCGTGCTCCGACACCTGCATGGCGCCGAGAATAGCGAGATTGATGTGCCCGCCTCGGATCATCGCAAAACTGTCCGCCGACGAAAAAATCGCTGACCCCGGCAGCGTGGTGATGGTCTGTTTGCCGGCGTTGATCAGATCGGCATCGACTTCGTTTTCCATCGGGAACGGCCCGATACCGAGCAATCCGTTCTCCGATTGCAGCATCACCGTCATGCCGTCTGGAATGTAGTTTGACACCAGCGTCGGCAAGCCGATGCCGAGATTGACGTAAAAGCCATCCTGCAATTCCTTGGCGGCTCGCTGTGCCATCTGTTCGCGTGTCCAGGCCATGTGGTGTGTCTCCGAGAGTGCTTGTTTGTTGGAAGGCAAATTTCGCCTATTACAATTGCTACGGCTGCGGTCCTGCCCCTGGGGCCTCATACCAATCGTCGTGCAATGACGTCACGCCGCAGCTGAGACACGTGGTGTGCTGCCATTGGTAGAGGCAACCCGGGCAGATTCCGCCGGTATCGAACGTGTTCCAGCCATGTCCGCAGCCGGAATTGAAATTCTCAGGCGGGCCCATCGACATGCAGAACCAACGGCTTTTGCGATCGGGTTGCCACTGGCACACCGGACAGCGGATGCGCGGACCCGCCATCAGCTGATCATCGTCCGGCTCGGGCAATTTGCCGTCCGGCCGGAACGCAATCGGCGTGGACGCACGCTGAAACCTGTAGGTTGGGGCAAGCGATCGCGCGACCCAACGTGGCTGGTTCCGCACGTGACTGTCGGGTCGCACGATGGCTTGGCCCAACCTTCCGTCATCGAAAACTCGTGCTGCGTATAGCGTCATGATGGCATCTCACCGGTTTGCGTCGTCACGCCTTCCGGATCGTGCGCTGCTCAATGCGCTTTTCTGGATTTGCGTTGACGACGAGGCGCTGCACGTAGATGCCGGGTGTGTGGATGTTGTCGGGATCGAGCGCGCCCATTTCGACGATCTCCTCCACTTCGGCGATGGTGATCTTGCCAGCGGTCGCCACCATTGGATTGAAATTCCGCGCCGTCTTGCGGTAGATCAGGTTGCCGCTCTTGTCTGCCTTCCACGCCTTCACCAGCGCGATATCGGCAGTCAACGAACGCTCCAGGATGTATTTCTGGCCGTCGAATTCAGCCACCGGCTTGCCCTCGGCCACCAGCGTGCCATAACCAGTCTTGGTGTAGAACGCCGGAATGCCTGCGCCGCCCGCGCGCAACTTCTCGGCCAGCGTACCTTGTGGTGTGAATTCCAGTTCCAGTTCCTTGGCCAGGAACTGCCGCTCGAATTCCTTGTTCTCGCCGACGTACGACGCGATCATTTTCTTGACCTGCCGCGTCTCCAGCAGCACGCCCAAGCCGAAACCATCGACGCCCGCATTGTTCGAGATTGCGGTCAGATTCCTGGCACCCGATTCTTTCACCGCCATGATCAGCGCTTCAGGTATGCCGCACAGCCCGAAGCCTCCAACGGCCAGCACGTGGCCGTCCTTGATTATCCCTTCAAGCGCCTTGGCGGCGCTCGGATACAACTTGTTCATGGGTAGGCTCCAGCATCGGGGCAAAAACGAACGGCTAGTCAGGCGGTAGCAGCCCTTTTTCGAGGGGTCAATAATATGTCACGACGGCGTGTTGGCCGTTGCGGGGGCTTGCGCGCCGCGCGCCGCGAAGTACAGGTAGGCGGCGGTGAGAAAAGGCAGCGAACGGGACGACGAATTTGCGGCAAGCGTTTACCATAGGGGGCATGGAGGTGAAGGCCGGCGCACGCCGGCTGGTCGATCTGCCGGTATCGAAGCTGTCGAACCACACGCCGGTAACGCTGCCGGTGCACGTGCTGCACGGCAACTTGCCCGGACCCACCATGTTCATTTCGGCCGCCATCCATGGCGACGAGTTGAACGGCGTGGAGATCATCCGCCGCGTCCTGCGCACGCTGCAGCCGGGCAACATCGCCGGCACGCTGTTATGTGTGCCCGTCGTCAACGCCTATGGCTTTATCGGTCGCTCTCGCTATCTGCCGGATCGGCGCGATCTCAACCGGTCCTTCCCCGGCTCGGCGACCGGCTCATTGGCAGCGCGTCTGGCGCACCTGTTCCTGCACGAGGTCGTCTATCGCTGCCAGTTCGGCATCGACTTGCACACGGCGGCCGTGCATCGCGTCAACCTGCCGCAAATTCGCTCGAACTTCGCGCGCAGCCCCCGTTGCCGCGAATTGTCGGAGGCGTTCGGCGCGCAAGTCGTGCTGGAAAGTCCGGAGCGGCCGGGATCGCTGCGTCGCGCCGCGCGGGAGTCCGGCATCGACGTGCTCGTCTACGAGGGGGGCGAGGGCCTGCGCTTCGACGATTTCGCCATCCGTGCCGGCGTCGACGGCATCGCCAACGTCATGCTCAAGACGGGCATGTTGCAACTACCGGATGGAATTGAACCGCCCCCCACTCCGGCCAACCGTGCGCCAGTGTTCGCCAACGCGTCGAAATGGGTGCGCGCGCCAGACGGCGGTATTTTCCGCACCACCAAGCAGATCGGCAACGCCGTGTCGGCTGGCGAAGTGATCGGCGTCGTCTCCAACCCCTACGAGGAGAGCGAGAGCGAGGTGCGCGCCAGCCATCGCGGTATTATCGTCGGTCGCACCACGTTGCCCATCGTCAACATGGGCGACGCGCTGTTCCATGTCGCCTGGGCCGAAGAATTCGCTGCCGCCAAGGCCCGTAGCGTACCCGATGAGCCAGCCGCGGCGGCCCGTGACGGCACCGACCCCCTCATGGACGAAGACGAGATCATTTGACAGCGGCGGAGCGAGCACGGCAGTAGCGTTCGGCGCCGGGTTCGCCTATTGCTGCGCAAAATTCGGTTGCACTCCGCAGCCGGCTCGCATCGAGGCCCCCATGACCGTCATCGTCCGATTCGCGCCAAGTCCCACCGGCAAGCTCCACATCGGCAACGTGCGCACCGCGTTGCTCAACTGGCTGTTCGCCCGACGGCAGGGTGGCAAGTTCATTCTGCGCCTCGATGACACCGATCGCGAGCGCTCGACCGACGCCAACGCCGAGGCGATCCGCACCGATCTGACCTGGCTCGGCCTCACCTGGGACGATACCTTCCGCCAGTCCGATCGCTCAGACCGCTATGACGAAATAAGAAAGCAACTGATCGCCGACGGTCGCCTCTATCCCTGCTATGAGACCGAGGACGAACTCGGCCGCAAGCGCAAGCGCCAGATGGCGCGCGGCCTGCCGCCGCTGTACGACCGCGCGGCGCGGCGCCTGTCCGCCGACGAACGCGCCAAGCTCGAAGCGTCCGGCCTGAAGCCCCACTGGCGTTTCCTGCTAGCCAATACCGCGCCAGGTGAGCCCAACGAAATTGTGCCCACCCCCGTGCGCTGGCACGATCTCGTGCGTGGGGATCAGGCGATCGACATGTCATCCATGTCGGACCCTGTGCTGGTGCGCGCCGACGGCACGTTCCTCTACACCTTCACCAGCGTCGTCGACGACGTCGATACCAAGATCACCCACATCATCCGCGGCGAGGATCACGTCACCAATGCCGCCGTGCAGGCGCAGATCTTTGAGGCGCTGGGTGCAAAAGTTCCGGATATGGCGCACTTCTCGCTACTCGTCGGACGCGAGGGCGAAGCGCTGTCGAAGCGGCTGGGGTCGCTGTCCGTCGAAGGCTTCCGCGACGCCGGCCTCGAAGCCATGGCCGTCAATTCGCTGGCGGCGCTGATCGGCACGTCTGATGCGGTGCATCCTGTCATGACGCTGCAGGAACTGGCGGCGACGTTTGATCTCGCCAAGTTGTCGCGCTCGCCGTCGCGCTTCGACACCACCGAACTCGAAGGGCTGAATGCCAAGCTGCTGCACATGATGCCCTATGCCGATGTGGCCGATCGCTTGCCCGGACTCGGTGTCACCGGCGGCGAAGCGTTGTGGCTGGCCGTGCGCGGCAATCTCGCGCGGCTGTCCGACGCCGCGACTTGGCAGCGGGTCGTCGCCGGCCCGATCACCCCCGTCATCGAGAACGCGGAATTCTGCGCCGCCGCCGCGTTGCTGCCGCCAGAGCCGTGGTCGGCGGAGACCTGGGGCGCCTGGACCAACGCCGTCAAAGCATCGAGCGGTGCCAAGGGGCGTGCGCTGTTTCACCCGCTGCGCTTAGCTTTGACCGGGCTCGAGAATGGCCCGGAATTGAAAGCCCTGCTGCCGCTCATCGGCCGCACGCAGGCGTTGGCGAGGTTGGGGGGGGGCGGCTGAGCGACGCAAAAATGAGGGCGGGTTCGGGAGGTCTCCCTCCGAGCGGGTTTGAAGGGCGGCAGCCCTTTTCGCGACAGCGACCGGCGCAGGTGCGCAGATCACCCGGGCCGCGGTTCGGTCGCACATTGTGATTGCCTGTTAACAATTGCCTCTCTCAGATTGCCTCACAATGGTCATGAGCGCAGGAGCAACTGCATCTGTGCTGCGTTGATTCTTTTGAGGCCCCTCATGTTCAACCGCACATCTGATAAGCTCGCGTTTGCCACGATCCTGGCGGTTTGCACTGCCGGGGCTTTGCGATTGCCGTGGTGGGCGGCTATTGTCGGCGCTTGCGCGCTCATAATGATTTCACTGAACAACGCCTGGGGCCGCCGTCAATACAACCCGTCACGGTCGCAGACGATTTCCGACCCCATCCAGTTGGCCGCCAGTTTCCTCAACGCCGCCACGATCTCCGGTGCGTCATTCGCATTTGGTCAGTTCACGACGTGGGCGTGGGGATTATAAGCGCACCATTTTAAACTGTGATTTTTGCCCTTTCTTGAGCAGCTCTTATCAATGCTCTTAGGTCATCGAATTCGATGGCGCCGATGTCGTGAGGCACGCGCAACTGATTGAGACGGGACACCGCCCCCAGCAAGACATTTTGCGCGTTAATTTTCTCTTCTCTGAGTAAATGAGATTCGGCCAAGTCTTTGAGTGCCCTCACAACAGTCGTAGCGTGGGAGACGGGCATTGTAGATTGAGTAGTTGGAGGAATATCAATTTTTTTTAGTTTTTCCAAGACCCGTGAAATAGAGTTTCCGTCGCCTTGTTGACGAAAAATATTCAACGCATCATTGTATCGAGTTCCAGCCATCGGATTCGTTCCAAGTTTAACGCGGACATCGGCAAGGCACTCGTAAGCTTCAGCCAATTTTTCATCGGATTTCGAATTTCTAGCGGCGACTAGTTTACTTTCGAGCAAGGTGATGGCGTCCTCGATTGCATTGCGCGCGTCTCCTAAGTGCGCATTGCGCTCCGTCCCGTTCAATTTTGCTGCGCCACTTAAGGAAAAGTAACTTTTACCAAGGTAAAGACGAGCTAAACCTTCTTCCCAAGTTTCATTGTGGTGCTCAGCCGCTGACACCCATTTCTCAATCGCTTGGATATCAATCGGATTCGCCGCCTTCTCGATCTGCATAACATGTTCGCGTTGGAGATCGACGTCCAGGCTGTCGTAACCCGCTGCTATTTTCAATTCGGTAACTGCTCGGTTCCGTGCATTGGAATCGGCATGGCCAAGGTCTGCAAGTTTGGCGCATTCCAACCCACGAACAAAATGCAGCGTTGCGTTATCAAGCGTGCATTGACCGAACGCGGATTCTACGACGCCAAAACGGTTGTTGAGTTCCTTTAGTTTGCCATTGGGTCCTGTTGCGTCGGCCTTTAAATCTGGAAGCCATTCCGATAGTAACTGGCGGCGCCGTTCACGATCACGGCGCGAAATGACATCATTTTGTTTTGGTATGGTCGCGTATCGCTCATCCAATGCGAGTAACAAGTCTCCACGAGTATCAATTGCACTTTGGCGGCATTTCTCGATGTAATCGATTAGGCGCTCTGGCAAATTTCGTTCGGCATAATACCAAAGTCGATATGCGGTGGCGCTCCAAGTGAAAAGCGTAAACGTGGCACCTATAATCTTAATAATTTTTTCCCAAGTGACATCCTCAAGCCCGGGTAAGTGTCGAACAAACGCTTTTAAGGCTGCCGCGTCCCACAGCCAGAAGGCAAATAGGGACGGTAAGATGAAGCCGAAACCAACCGCCAACAGCAAATACGACCAATACGCAAATGAACGCCGCATCATATACGCCCCTCTACTCACTATTTTTTAAAAGTCGCATTGACGGGCGTTCAGCACAATCACTCACGTCCTGTCGGCGCGTAATTCCCCCGCCTGTGGCAAACACGCGACACATCGCACCGCTGGCCGATCAAAACTAAAAAAGGGCGACCCCATCGCTGGAGCCGTCCTCTGTTGGTGCGCCTCCGGCTGCCCACAAGCATCCGGCGCGTCCCTAGATCAGCACGAATAATACATATCGAACTCGACCGGGTGCGGGGTCATGTCGGTGCGCTCGACTTCGGCCATCTTCAGTTCGATGTAGGCGTCGATCATGTCGTCGGTGAACACGCCGCCGGCCTTCAGGAACGTGCGGTCCTT
>JANXWC010000228.1 GCA_025351355.1 Hyphomicrobiaceae bacterium | reverse complement strand
TCTCCTCAACGACTACGACGCCATCGTCGACGCCGCGTGCACTGCCTGGAACCGGCTCTGCGCTGAAACCGGACGCATCACGTCGCTCGCCTCATATCCCTGGATACTCAAGGTCAAACCTTAGGAGGGCTGGTATTACAGCCTAAACGTTCTGCAATGCGGGTGACTTCATTGAGCAACACTGTCTTGCCGACACCACGCAGACCGATGAAGATGAAGCTCTTTGCAAAGCGTCCAGCCTGTACGCGCTGAATCGCAATTCCCGCAGCATCAAGGATCTCCTGCCTGCCAGCCAATTCCGGGGGGCGTGTCCCAGCCCCAGGCGCGTATGGGTTTTTGACGGGGTCCATGTATAGCGACCTTTAGGAAGTTACTTATGTTATCCAAAACATGATAACTTCCCTAACTTCTGTCAAGAATTAAGCTACGGCGAGCATTCACCAAAAATTCTATTTCAGATTGCGTTTTCTAACTTCCTGCCGCCATACTCGAGGCACTTCATCGGCTGGGGCGGGGCTAGAACCGTTTGCACCGGATGGAGGCTGCGACATGCGTGATACGCGGAGGTTGGACGGCTCGTCACCGCCTTCGCCCCACGCCTCTCGGTGATGGCCTGTAAGCGCGGGCTGGCGGCTCAACCCAACGGTCACCGGAGAAAATAAACGCAGCACGAGGCGCGGCTTCGGCCGTCTGAGGTGGACGCGGGTCTGAGCCTGCGGATCGCCTCATGCCCACCGTCCGGTGGGTTCTCAGACTTCGCGGTCGACGCCGCGCCTTGTCCCCGGAATTGCCCCGGGACAAACGACAGCGAACCGGCAGGGCAGAAAAGCCCGTGCTGTTATTGGTGTTTCCAACTCCCCGATGCTACTTATCGTCGGCGGTTTCGTCTTCCTTCACCATGCCTTTAAGTGTCGCCAACATGCGCGCTTCCTCTTCGGCGTCAGTCTCCTCTTCGGCGACCTTGGCCTTCGGCGACATCAATTCGACCGTCGGCTGCGGGCCGAGGCCCGGAACCGACTGTTCGACCGGCAGCAGCGTGCCACCCGGCTGGCCATCGGCACCGGCGGGCAGGCGCTTCGCCGACTTGCGCACTTCAGCGTCGAGGTCGGTCTGCGTGCAAAGCCCTAAGGTAACCGGATCCTGCGGGATCAGGTTCTGCGAATTCCAATGGCTGCGATCACGAATGGCGGCGATCGTTGGCTTGGTCGTGCCGACGAGGCGCATGATCTGCGCGTCCTTCAGTTCGGTATGACTTTTGAGCAGCCAGAGAACGGCATTCGGTCGGTCGTGGCGACGCGACACCGGCGTATAGCGCGGCCCCCGTTTGCTCTTCACTTGCGGCGCCGCGACCTTGCTCTCGGCCAACCGCAGGATGTGCTTGTCGTTACGTTCACCGCGGGCGATCTCGTCGCGCGTGATTTGCGCATTGGTGATCGGGTCGTGACCCTTGATACCCTGCGCCACGTCGCCGTCCGCAATGCCCTTGACCTCGAGCGGATGCAGGCCGCAGAACTCGGCAATCTGGCCAAACGAGAGCGATGTATTTTCGACCAGCCAAACGGCGGTTGCCTTCGGCATCAATGGCTTACGGTCACTCATGAGCGATCTCCTTGATCCAAGCGGCCGGTTGGCACGCTCGAACCCTATGCAGCGAAAATAATAAGGGGACACCCGCTTATAGACTGCCTACGGCGCGCCATGCAACAGAAACGTCATCTTATCGGCCAATGATAAGTACCGCGAGCTGTGCACTTCTGAACAATATTCATTAAAATCGGCCGGTCCGTCCAATTAGAGGCGCTTTTGGTCTCGAGTATGGTGTGTTATGGAGCCGCACATAGCGTCAGTTGCTAGGCTGGCGCGCCAGGGGGCGGACGGTGGAATGCCGACCTGACGGGAGCCTGCGGCTCAGCCGTGCGCTGGCCAGAGTTCCATCCGCCCTCGATTGACCGGAAAGACCACCGCATGGCCGATCGCAAATCAAGCTACGACTACGAAGACCTGCTCCGCTGCGGACGTGGCGAGCTGTTCGGCCCGGGTAACGCGCAGTTGCCCCTGCCGCCGTTGCTGATGTTCGAGCGCATTACCTCGATCACGGAGACCGGTGGCGCGCATGGCAAGGGCCAGATCGTCGCGGAACTGACGATCGGCGGTAATCCGGCGTGCGACTGGATCTTCTCCTGCCACTTCCACAACGATCCGGTGATGCCGGGCTGCCTGCCGCTCGATGCGCTCTGGCAGTTGACCGGCTTCTATCTGGGATGGCTCGGTGCTCCCGGCAAAGGCCGCGCGCGCGGTGCCGGCGAAGTTAAATTCACCGGCATGATCACGCCGAAGATCAAGAAGCTCGAATATGTGCTCGACTTCAAATCGGTCGTCTTGCGCAAACTGAAGATCGCGACCGCTGACGGTGTCGTCAAGGCGGACGGCGAGACGGTCTATACCGCGACCGACCTCAAGGTATTCCTGGAACCAGTCGCGGTAGGATGATCGGCGGCGCAAATCGCGGTGCCCCTTGGCATCGAACCCGCGCAAGACAGGCAAACTCACTATCCGAGGTATTTTATGAGACGTGTCGTCGTCACGGGCATGGGCATCGTGTCCTCCATCGGCAATTCGGCGCAGGAGGTCACCGCCTCCTTGCGCGAGGCCAAATCGGGCATCAGCCGCGCCGAACAATACGCTGAATTGGGCTTCAAGTGCCAAGTGTACGGTCAGCCGCAGATCGACTGGGCGGCGGTCGTGCCGCGCAAGCCGAAACGCTTCATGGAAGCCGGTATCGGCTGGAACTACATCGCCATGGAACAGGCGATCCGCGACTCCGGCCTCGAAGAAAAAGACGTCATCAACGAACGAACTGGGATTATTGCCGGCTCGGGCGGCCCGTCGACCTTGGCGATCGTGCATGCGGCCGATGTGACGCGCAAGAACGGCGCGCCCAAGAAAATCGGTCCCTTCGAAGTGCCGAAAGCCATGAGCTCCGGCCCGTCGGCGGTGCTGGCGACCTCGTTCCAGATCAAGGGTATCAACTATTCGATCACCTCGGCTTGCTCGACCAGCGCGCATTGCATCGGCAATGCCACGGAAATGATCCAGTACGGCAAACAGGACGTGATGTTCGCCGGCGGCTGCGAGGAACTGGAATGGACGCTGTCCGCGCTGTTCGATGCTATGGGCGCCATGAGCTCGCGTTACAACGACACACCCGCGCGCGCCAGCCGCGCCTACGACAAGAACCGCGACGGCTTCGTGATCGCCGGCGGCGCGGGCATGCTGGTGCTGGAAGAACTCGAGCACGCGCGCGCGCGCGGCGCCAAAATCTATGGTGAGGTCGCGGGCTACGGTGCCACGTCCGACGGGTTCGACATGGTCGCGCCATCCGGCGAAGGCGCCATCCGCTGCATGCGGCAGGCGCTGAAGGGCTGGGACGGCAAAGGCACGCCGAAGATCGACTACATCAACCCGCACGGCACCGGCACGCCGGTCGGCGACGAGCGCGAGATAGCCGCCATCCGCGAAGTATTCAGCGCCGACAAATCGCCCTTCATCTCGTCAACGAAATCGCTGACCGGCCATTCTCTGGGTGCCATCGGTGTGCAGGAGGCGATCTTCTCGCTGATCATGATGAATAACGGATTTCTCTGCGAAAGCGCACATATTGACGAGCTTGATCCGGCCTTCGCCGATATGCCGATATTGCGCGAACGCCGTGACGGCATGAACATTAACTGCGTGATGTCGAACAGCTTCGGCTTCGGCGGCACCAATGCCACTTTGGTGTTCAAGCGGCTGCAGCAATAAGGCCAGCGCTGTTCGTAACTGTGGCGCGATTTCACCCGGAGTTGCGCGTCCGGTGGTCGGGTTTCAGGTTCCGTGCCCGGGTCAAGAGTTTAGCCACGTGCCGTTAGTAAAATGGCAGCATTTTCGCAGTCGGAATATCTGAAGAAAGACAGACGATGAGCACCAGAGATATTGCAGTTCCCGGACCGATCATGGCGGGCAAGCGCGGCTTGATCATGGGCGTCGCCAACGAGCGCTCCATCGCCTGGGGGATCGCGCGGGTGCTCGCTGGCCAGGGCGCGAAACTGGCATTCACCTATCAGGGTGACGCGTTCGGACGCCGCGCGATTCCGTTGGCCGAGACGGTCAAGTCGGAAATCATCGAGCCGTGCGATGTCACCGATCTGCAAAGCGTCGACGCGGTGTTCCGCACCATCGAGCAAAAATGGGGCGGCTTGGATTTCGTGGTCCACGCACTCGCATTCTCGGATCGCAAGGAACTGGGCGGGCGCTATTCCGATACGACGCGCGAAAACTTCGTCAACTCGATGGTCATCTCCTGCTTCTCGTTCACCGAGATCGCCAAGCGGGCGGCGCCGCTGATGCAGCATGGCGGCTCGCTGCTGACGCTGACCTACGGTGGGGCGACGCGCGTCGTGCCGTCCTACAACATCATGGGTGTCGCGAAGGCGGCGCTGGAGGCCAGCGTGCGCTATTTGGCGGCCGATCTCGGACCGCAGGGCATTCGCGTCAACGCGTTGTCGGCCGGACCCATGCGAACTCTGGCCGGTTCGGCAATTTCGGATGCCCGTGTCATCTTCAATTTCCAAGCCGCGCATTCGCCCCTGCGGCGCACGCCTCATCTCGACGAGGTGGCCGGCTCCGCCCTCTACCTGCTGTCTGATCTCGGCGGGGCCGTGACGGGCGAAACGCATTTCGTCGACTGCGGCTACAACGTCGTGTCGATGCCGACGCTTGAGGCATTGAAGGCCCAGGACGACGCCATTGCGGCGGCGAACAAGAAGTGACGACGCCATTGCGGCGGCGAATAAGAAGTAGTGCGGTTGGCGGTGTGTTGGTGATTCCGGCTTTGTGGCCGCTTTCGGCGACTGTATAGCGTTGGCCGGCGTATTGGGATCGCACCGAGGGCAGCCGTGACGCGAGGGGATTTTGAACATAAACTCGAACACGCGCGTTCCGCGCTATCGCTGTCGCTTGTCAACCTCGGGCGCTATCAGAAGCGCGCACTACTCATCACCTGCGATTTGTTGGTTCTTTATGCTGCCCTGTGGGCGGCGTTTGCACTCCGCTACGGCGCCGACTACCGGCCCGATTCCTGGCGCTTCGGTCTGCTGACCGCCATCGTCCCTATGCTTGGCGTGGCGGCGTTCGGCCAATCCGGCCTCTACCGCATGGTGACACGCTACATCGGCGGTCACGCCATCAGCCGCATCGCTACGGCGCTGTTGATGTCGGTTCTGGTGTGGGCATTGCTGATCTTCATGTCCGGCCTGCTCGGCACGCCACGAACTGCGTTGCTGATGTATTGGGTATTCGGCTCGTGCGGCACGTTGCTCGTGCGTCAGGCGGCGGCGCGCATTCTGAAAATGCAGGGCATGCCGGTGCTGGCCGATGATCGGCTGCGCATTCCGGTGCTTGTCTGGGGCGCCGGTCCTGTCGGTCTACAGTTGGCCGGCGCGCTGGAGCGCTCAGATCGATATCAGCCTCGCGGCTTCGTCGATATGAACAGCAGCTTGTGGGGACAATACGTTGGTGGCTACAAGGTCTACCGCCCCGACCGGCTACCGGGACTGATCGAGCGGCAAGGCATCAAGGAGGTGCTCTTGGCACTGCCGCACGCCACGCGGCAAGAGCGGGCCGAAGTGCTGCATTACCTCGAACAGGCTTCGGTGGCCGTCAGAACACTACCGCAACTCGAGGACATCGCTTCCGGGCGAGTCACCGTCTCCAATCTGCGGCCGGTCGAGGCGGAGGATCTGCTGGGACGCGATCCGGTTCCTCCGAATCAGGATCTGCTGGCGCGGACGGTGCGCGGCAAGAGCGTCATGGTGACCGGCGCGGGGGGGTCCATCGGCTCGGAACTCGTGCGGCAGATCGCGCGGCAGGCGCCGCAGACGCTCGTTCTGTTTGAGGCTTCGGAAAACGCACTCTACGAAATTGATAGCGAAGTGCGGTTGCTGGTCGGCGCCATGGATAACGCGTTGCCTCGGCCGCTGATCGTGCCTGTGCTCGGCTCGGTGCTTGATGCCGATCTGGTGACCCGCACAGTACAAAACAACGTCGTCAAAACGATCTATCACGCCGCGGCGTTCAAGCATGTGCCGATCGTCGAGGCCAATGCAGTCGTGGGCTTCCGCAACAATACGTTCGGCACGTTGACGGTTGCCGACGTGGCCGAACGCGAGGGTGTCGAACGTTTTGTCCTGATATCGACCGACAAGGCAGTGCGGCCGTCAAGCCTGATGGGAGCCAGCAAGCGGCTGGCAGAAATGGTGCTGCAGGCGCGCGCCGACGAGCCTAGCCAGCGCACGATCTTCACCATGGTTCGCTTCGGCAATGTGCTGGACAGTTCCGGCTCGGTCGTGCGCCTGTTCCGCAAGCAAATTGAGCGCGGCGGACCGCTGACCGTTACGCACCCCGAGATGATCCGCTATTTCATGTCGATCCCGGAGGCGGCGACGCTTGTCATCCAGGCCGGCGCCATGGCTACCGGCGGCGAGGTCTTCGTCCTCGACATGGGCGAGCCGGTCAAGATCGACGATCTCGCACGCTCTATGGTGCGATTGATGGGGCGTGAAATCAAGGATGTAGCCAATCCGCACGGCGACGTCGAAATTCAATACGTTGGTCTCAGGCCCGGCGAAAAACTGCGCGAGGAACTGCTGATCGGCGTCAATACGTCGGGCACCGAGCACCCGCGTATCCAGCGCAGCCAGGAGCCATATCTTAGTCTTGAACAGCTGGAGCCGGAACTCGAACAATTGCGGCTGGCCTTGACGACCGGCGACACCGCCGCCTTGCAAGTGCTGTTGCGCAAAACGGTCGAGGGTTATCACGTCGGCGGCGTCGAATTGGACGCCGCCGTCGCCGCGCCTGCCGAGTGGCATCCCGGCACCACTACGCTGCATTGATCTGCCGCCCATCGTGGCTGCAGGCCGGCAGTTCAAAATCAGTCACTCGCCACGCGTTCCCCAGATTGACCTTCGGCGCGAACAGCCGCATGTACCTCGAAACTCGTGCTTGCGTTCTCGCTGACTGCGCCCGTCTCCATGGTCAACCAACGCGCCGGCCGACAAGGCCCAAAGATCGCCATCACCCCAAGTCATGCGACCGTAGCCCGGCTTGCCTGGGTGTTCGGCGACCGCGACGTCGCCATGTATCTGCGGCTCGACATCCTGCGTGAGGCCGTCCGCCACCGGCACAGAGTGCTGGCGCTAGCGCCAAATCTGACGACTGCGGACCAAATCACACTCTCCGCCAGCGGCATCGAAGCTGTCGTGCTTCGCCCGGTAGCCGCCCGCTACAATCCACTCGGCACGCTGTCGGCGCGGCGGCGGTTGGCGCACAGTCTGCACGATTGGCGCGCTACAGCCGTCATCATCGAGGACGGCGACGGCCTTGATTTGGCAACGCGCGCCGCACGTCAGGCCGGCATCGGTGCCATTTATCCTGTACTGCCGGCGTTGGAGGTGGGGACTGCGCCGCACAGCGCAGCGACCCGATCAAAAACTTCTTGGCGACCCGCCTTACAGCGCGCCAGTTCGGTGTTCGTGCCCACACCCAACGACGCCCGTCTGGTGATGCAGGCGCTGGCACTGACGAATGTATCCCACCATCTGCTGCCGAGCGTCTGCTTTCACCTTGGCACCGTGGGCGCGGAGCCGTTACCCGCAATAGACGGCGGGTTCATATTTCTTGGTCTCGAAACTGCCTTTCATGGTGATCCCGCCTCACCCTTCGCCCTCGCAGTAGGTGCATTTGATGTCCGGGGGACCAAAGCACGCTTCAGGACCATCGAAATCGACCTGAGGGCAGCCACGCACCAAGATGGCGCAGCGGCCCGGCCTCGACCCGAACTGTTGCCAGTCCATCCGGAGGTTGGTGCAATGATGACTTGCCTTAGGACCCACGTGCGCTCGGCTCATGTTGTGGTCATCGATGGCGTCGGACCCTTGTCCACGCTGCTGCTGGCGCTCGCGCTTGCGATGGGCCGGCCTGTGCTGGCCATCGATCACCCCGCCTATCGCGATTTCGTCGACGTCGGTGTCAACGGTTGGCTCGTTCCACCGGACGATCAAGCAGCCTTGGCGCAGGCCATGACGGCGATCCTTAAACGACCCGACCTGCTGCCTGGAATGGCACGCGCCGCCCGGCAGAAAGCCGAACGTCGCCTCGACCAGCACGCCGTCATTGCTTCGCTCTTCGAGGTGTTAAGGCTGTCTGATCTCCGAGCAAACGCGGCATAATCACTCCCTGGCTGCCGCTCGTCGAGACGAGATTATCGCGCCATTTCGAATGGTTGCCACATTTCCGATGTCTTCCGGAGCGACGTTGCAGCTGGTCAATTGCGGGGGCTTGCTTGGTCGCTAGGCGGCGGCCTGGGGAACTTCGGGAACGCCTATGATGTGGTGGATGGTTGTGTTGATGAGCGCCGGGCTGATCGCGCTCGGTGTTGGGCTGTTGGCCCGCGACATTCTCGCGTCGCGCACGGCTGCACCCAAGCGCGCCATCCCTGCAAAATCGGCCGGAAAGGCTAAGTCTTCGCCGCTCTCGCGTCTCGTGCAGGCAACGCTACCTAAATCGCCAGCGAGTGAATCTTCGCCGCGTCCGCGTGTTGACGCGCAGTCCATGAATATCGAAATGGCGCCAACGATGTCGACGCCGGGTGCGCCGCGATTACCCGCTTTGGAAAAGCAGTGGGTCCGTCTGCGGCCTGACATCGAAGCGGCAATAAACAGCGTCAATCAAAAATCGGCACCACTCTCGCTGTCGATCGGCAATCCCGGCGAAGCGAGTTGGAGCCTGCACAATCAGGGTTTCGGCGACTACCGGCGCGTCCTGCTCGATCGCGATAGCGTGGCGTGGTTGCGTCTAGAAGTTGGCGCCGATCAGCGGATTACCGCGCGCCTGCGGGCTCACGAAGCCGAGAATGCGACCATCAACCGCGATAGCATCGCGCCGGCGCGCCACACCGCCGGACAGTTGACGCAAACACTCAATGAGTGTCTGACGGCGGTGTTCGAATACGCCGTCTGGCGCCATTCCAATTACGTAAAGAACGAAGTCAGGGCCGATCCAACCCCCTCACAAACGGCGCCTGCCGCTCCACCGTCCGCGCCGATTGCACCCCCGGCTCCACTGGCCGCAGCGCCCTTCGCGGCGCCATCTGCATCTCCGGCAGCCAGGCTGGTGGACGCCGCCGTGATGCTGGTCAATCGCGCCTTCACCGAGGTCGGCGCGCAACTCTTACCAACCGACGCGCCGCACGGACCGATCGTGACACTGGCCGATCGAGCGTTGTCGATCAACGTTGCCGGGCGGTCTGTGGGGCTCTTGCTGATCGAACCGCGTGCCGACAGGATCGATATTTCCGTCGGCGTTTCCGATCTCGCTCACGTCCAGGCCGCGCGCCGCCATGCGCAGCCGATGGCGGGACTGACGGTGCATGCGCTCGCCGAGGCCATTGCCACCAACGCCTGGCCGGCTATCGCCGCAGCAACGCATCCAAGCGCCGTGGCGTGAACTATTTGTTGGTGGCGCGCCACACCCGATAGCGCCCGTCGTCGGCGAGCGTCGAAACGCTGGAAAAACTTGCTGCCAGCGTGCGCTCAAGCGCAATTCGGCGTTGCACGACCAGCAACAGGACGCCGGTCTTGGCCAAATGATCGGGCGCCTCGGCAATCAAGCGCAGCAATGCCGATAGATCTTCCTTGAACCCCACATGCAGCGGCGGATTGGATACGATCATGTGGAATCGACTATCACCCGTTGCCTGCAAGCTATCACCCAGCAGCCATGCCTTAGCCGAGGGAACGTTCGTCGTGGCGGCAACCAGTGCCACCGAGTCGTTGTCGAGCAACGTCAGCCTTACCGACGGCTGCGCCGCGCCAATGGCCTCCGCGATCGCACCCGGACCAGCGCCATAGTCGAGTACGTTGGCGTCGCCCGGCAGTGCCGGCAGATGGGCGAGCAACAGCGCCGTCCCAGGATCTGGTGTTCCCGCCGCGAACAGCCCGGGAAAACTTGTCCACGATCGGCCAGCGTCCGCTTGCTGCCGCCAATCGGCGAGGCGCGGCGCCACCACACCCGACACATCCCGCCGACCAAGCGCAATGATGCGGCCGTGTCCGCGAGCGGTCAGCGTCGTTACCGCGCCAAGTTTGCCAAGCGTGCGCAGAAATGTTCGGATGCCTTCGTCGTTGCCGCCATAGACAATCAAGCGACCGTCCGGCGCCAGCGCGCCCAGGCATTGGTGCGCAGCCATCAACTGCTCATCCCGAGATTTGGGCAGCCGCAGCAACGCTGCGGTGTACGGTCCCGCCGGCGGCTCAGGCTGCACGATGGCTTGCGGTTGAACCCGGCGGCTCCACCGTGTCACGGTTCGTTCGGGCGCCACCAAACGCGATGCAAGCGATGCCTCGCCCCCGGCCAGCAACACGCGGTCACCGACGTCGATTTCGCTCAGTGCATCGGCCATCAACGCGGCGGCAGCTGCTTCCGGATCGCTCGTCCAGCGGGTCATCGCGACGGGCTCGCGTTCTTCACCACGGTGCCTTCACAGCTTGGCCAGCGCGGCCCGCAACTTGTCGGCATTTGCACTCAAAATCTCCGTCTTCTCCATCTGGCCGGTATGCGGCCTCAGGCTGACGCCGGCGTGACGCGGCAGCACGTGGTAGTGCAGATGAAACACCACCTGCCCCCCGGCGCGTTCGTTGAATTGCTGGATCGTGATGCCCTCGGCGGCGAACGCCAGTCGCGCCGCGCGGCTGATCAGCTGCACGGTCAGCATGCAGGTCGCTAGTTGCTCGGCTGAGGCGTCGAAGATATTGCGCGCGGGTGTCTTCGGGATCACCAGGCAATGCCCATCTGCGCGGGGCATGATGTCCATGAAAGCGAACGTCATCGCGTCCTCGAAAACCGTATGGGCTGTCATCTGCCCACGCAGGATCTTTGCGAAGATGTTGTCGGAATCATAGGCATCGAGGGCGTCGGACATGCATTACTCCTTGGCAGAATGAACCGGGTTAGTCGGCGCGACGGGTCGCGTCAATCCTGGCGGACCGGCGTTAACGGAAACTTGGCACCTGCCGACTAAAATTAAACTGTTGCCAATTCCGCAACGCATGGAACGTCCCTGCCATTTCCGTTGTTGTGCTCCGCGACGGGGCAAAAATAGTCCCCAACCTTCCGAGGCGACATCTACTCGTAAAGAGCGATGCACCCTCAACCGTGGCCCGTGAGAGATGTCCCTGTTCAGTCAACGTACGTCAAACCGCCAAGCCATCCCCGCGCAGTTCGGTGCGCGCGAAATCAATGTGTTCTCAGGTTCGGCGGCCAATGATAACGGACCGGGCGGCCCAATGCCCGCGCGCAGGCGTCTCGCCGGCTGGGGCTTGCCCCTTGCAGCATTTGCCAGCGGTCTTACTGCAGCCCTGATCGTCTCCGGCCTTGGCGATCTCCTCGGCGTCGGTTGACGCGCACGCCCCAACGCAACTCAACTTGCGACGACCACTTTGGCCTTGAACAACGCCTCCCGCACCTGCGTACCGTCGAACAGGCTACCTTCCTCAAACCACGAAGTGGGCGCGGGCTGACCCCACAGCGTCTGCCTGCGCGGATCGCGTAACGACCAGCGCAGCGGCTCATGGTCGGGGTCCATGGTCTGATAGTCCGACGTGTAGATCTCGGTGCGATGGCCGTCAGGACAGCGGACATAGAGAAAAAACGCGTTTGAGATGCCATGCCGGCCCGGCCCGCGCTCCATGTTGGCGAGATAGCCGGTCGACGCCATCACATCGCACAGGTGGATGATATTGAGCGCGGTCGGCGCCCAATAGGCGAGATGGTGCAGTCTGGGTCCGTCGCCGTTGGTGAAAGCCAGATCATGCACATTACCCTTGCGATGCATCCAGGCGGCGGCGATGCGTCCGTCCGGCCCATCCTCCTCCGCATATTCGGTCAACCGGAAACCGAGCGCGGCGTAGAAGTCGATCTGGCCCTGCACATCCGGCGCAAACACATTGAAATGATCGAGGCGCTGCGGTTGCACGCCTCTGTAGTATTGATATTGCTGCAGCAGGCGCTCGCGGCTCTCCATCTTGAAATAGAATTCAAGCGGCAGCCCGAAGTGATCCACCACGCGTAACGTCCGGCCCTGAAAGGCGCGCTCGACAAACGCCGCAGCACAGGACTGCGCCTTGAAGTGATGCTCAGCCTTGTCGAGATCCTCCTCGCTGGCGACTTTGAAGCCGATCGCCTTGGCCAAAGGTTGCAGCGTCTTTTGCAGCACAAGCGAATGATGCTGCCGTTCCTCGACGCCGCGCAGATATAGGGTCTCCGCCGTGGCGTCCTCGACGTGCAGCCCGAGCGTGTCAGCATAAAACGCGCGGCTACGCCCCAAATCTCGTACGCCGAGCACAACATGACTAGCCCGCACGATGTTGAACGGCGGATCGAAGATGTGTTTGGGCGGCGGCATTGATGAGGTTCCAGAATTTAAGACTTCTGGATAGTGCCGGAGGTAATGGCCGTTTGTCGAGGGCGTAAGCCGCAAAATGCAGGGCGATTGCATGAACGACCCAAGACAGAAACTCTACTTTTCGTCTTTGCCGCGTCGGTGCGGAGCACCGCTCCACGGTGACGGTGGTCATCCACAACAGGCTTCCGCAAACTGGGCGCTTCGATTATCTGGTAATCGCCGCGCTGCTTGAAATTTTCTCAAAACTCCAGGACGTTGCAATCTGTCGTGGATGCCCGCTTTGCGGCCAAGACGTAGGATGAGTAAATTTGCCAGCAACCTCAACGGTGCGGATCGTTCATGCGATTCCCCTGCCGCAAAAGTCGGCCGCACGACGCGGCTCAAATAATCGCCATCCAATCCTTGTTACTCGCAAAACGCCTTGCGATTTCGGGTTTTCATGTCGAGGTGGAGATGGTTGCGGTGTTCCTCGTTGGCTTCGGGGCCGAGCACCGTGCCGAAAATGGCGCACGCGCCCGCATGTAGCCGCTTGAGGAAGATCGTCTCGTTCGACGGTTTGGCGTCCGGCGTATCTTTCGGCTGTGTAGCGGCTTGGCTGGCCAAGCCACCGAGATACTGCGGCTGTTCGGCTGAGCTCAACCGCGCGGGTGATTGGTTGGCGCCGACGCTTGCCGCAACGTTCGCGCCAGCTGCGGTCGCGGCCCGTGCCCGAACCGCTAACGATGCGTTGCGTCGCTCATGGGCTGCCCGGCCCCAATCGCGCAACACGTCGATGGTGCGCCCATCAGCCAGCACGAAGCCGCTGATATCGATGGCATTGGCAAACGCGTGCTCGCTGATCGGACCTGAGGCTGCGCCGTTGCGATTGCGGCAGACATAGCCGCCGGTCCCTGTCAGTCGAGCGATAGGTGAGCCGAACAGCTCGCGCGCAGCCGGCTGGGCGACTTTCTCCAACCAATTGTGTAAAGCCGCCGTGACAGCGCAATTGACGAGCGCCGGCGGTTCGACGACCACATGATCGATGCCGATGCGTTTGATGGCCAGTGGCGCAGGTGTGCCACAACTGTTCTCGCGGAGTGGCGGCCGTGGTTCCACCTCAGCCATCAGCGGCGACAATAGTGCCACGCAGACTTTAAGCGCGGCAGCAACTTCAGCATCCGTCCACGCCGGCACGACGGGTGGCGCGGTTGCCGCCGGTTGGGTCGGAGCGACCGGCGTTGTGGTTGGCGATGTGCTCGATGCAGCGGCGGGTGGCGCGGCCGGAGATAAGGTACTTGGCGCCGTATCGTCGCGCTTCGGCGCGGGCTCGGTCGGCGGTTGCGCCGTGAGATCTGCGCCCTTGCGCACCTTGACCTTGACGATTGTGATGTCAGGCGTTTCGGTCGGACGAAACGCTGGCGTCGCCGGCGTGCCGGCCAAACCGAACGCTTGCCCTACGTCCGTCCCGGCACCAACCGCACGGCCCACCCGATTTGCGTCGAGCCGCTCCATCCGCTTGCCCGAGGTGGCATAGAAAATGGGTGGCAGTGTCGCGAGGGGCAGGATTAGTGCCGCAAGCGACAACCCGGTCGAAAGTCGCGCCGCCTTGCGTACGGCATTTGCGCGCAGCCCAGCTAAGCGACCCAACTCCTGACGCGCGGCCGGCACGGGGCTCGGTCCGGCGTTTGGGGCCTGTTCGCCCGGCATCGTACAAACTCCCGTTTTGGCCACTAAGATGTTAAGTCGTGTTGGCGGCCTATCGTTCCGACGGCCGGGATCAGGCGGCTGTCTTCCGGCGCTCGATGGCGTCCCAGATCAATGCGGCAATATCCGGTCCGCCGAACGACTTGACCTGCCGAATGCCGGTCGGCGAAGTCACGTTGATTTCCGTCAGATAGGGCCCGATCACATCGATGCCGGTGAAGATCAGCCCCCGACGCTTCAATTCCGGGCCCAAGCGAGCGCAGATTTCCTTGTCGCGCGTGGTCAACTCCGTCGCCACCGGCGTGCCGCCGACGTGCATGTTGGAGCGCGTTTCGCCTTCCGCCGGGACACGATTGATGGCCCCGGCGGCTTCGCCGTCGATCAGGATGATGCGCTTGTCGCCCTGACGCACCTCCGGCCGATATTGCTGCACCATGAACGGTTCGCGGCTGACGATGTGGAAGAGTTCGATCAGCGCGTTCAGATTGCTGTCGTCCTCGCGCACGCGGAACACGGCAGCGCCGCCGTTGCCATACAGTGGCTTGATAATGATGTCCTTGTGGCGCGCGCGGAACTCGATGACGTCCTCCGGATTGCGCGTCACCATCGTTGGCGGCATCAGATCAAGGAAATCCAGCACCCAGACCTTCTCCGGCGCATTGCGCACGCTCGCTGGATCATTGACGACCAGCGTCTTGGGATGAATGCGTTCGAGCAGGTGCGTCGTCGTGATGTAGCCCATGTCGAAGGGCGGGTCTTGACGCAGCAGCACCACGTCCCAGGCAGCAAGATTGATCTTGCGGGGCGCCGAGAGCTTGTAGTGGTCGCCGATCTTGTCCTCGACCGTCAGGGTTGAGCCGCGAGCGATCAGCCGGTCGCCGTCGAGCGCCAAGTGGTTGGGAGTGTAGTAGAATAGTTCATGCCCGCGCTTCTGCGCCTCAAGCAGAATGGCAAACGTGCTGTCACCGCGAATATCGATCTTGTCGATCGGGTCCATCTGGCAGGCAATTTTCAGGCCCATATTTTATGCCTCATATCTTGTCTCGTGGAGGCGACACTACAAGCGCGCGCGGTTGCCTTGCCAGCGCTAAAAGAGGTTGTGCGGGTCACAGTCGTTGCATCAAAAATCTTCCTGCCGGCCAACGGAGTGGATAAGCGGCAGCTACGACACGGGTATGTTGCCATTTTGCCCCACTATTGCCACCAGTTGGCGATAGTGCATCGATTGACCTCGACGACCCCATGGAACTACAGAACTTAAGGCCGGTCAGCGAACGTGTGCGGCAATACGAGCCAATTCTGAATTAGCCACGACGCAGGCGCCGCTGCCGGACGTGAGTGGCCAGGCATTGATGCGAGGACTATGACGGGCCAACCTGCAGGACCGCAGCCGGGGACGACGGCAGACGCTGGCGCGACGCCGGCGGATAGCGGAATTGCGTGGTATCTCGGACGTGATGGCCAGCAATTCGGGCCGCTCGGCAATGACGAGTTCAGGCGACTGTTCGAGGGTGGCCAACTGTTGCCAACCGATCTCGTGTGGCGTGATGGCTTCGCCGACTGGCGACCGGTTGCGTCGCTGCAGTTGGCCCAACCGGCAACGGTGCCTGTGACGCCTCAGCAACCTGCGCGATCACAACCATCGGCATCCGCGCCGTCTCGGGGCGCACAGCCGGTAACGCGTCAACCGCAGCACCAACCAAGTCGCAATAGTCCTGTCACCGGCTACGGTGCGGGCGTTGACGCTGGCCGTGCAGCGAGCGAGTCCCCACAGGCTGTTCACGCGACACGCGACCGGATGCTTGATGAGAGAAGCGAGAAAAAGCAGAAACGGGCACGGGGCGAGCGCTCGGCTTCAGTGAGACGAGGCGGTCGGTCCATTCTGCGTGGGTTTGCGTGGTCTGGGATTGTGCTGTTTTTCGGTGTCACGCTGTGGGCCTGCGACTTGGTCGCGAAGAATCTGTGGCCGACTTATACTGGTCTGCTTGGCGAAAAGGGACTGTTGCAGCGCGCGACAGCATTCATTCCGAGCTTGGGCGGCGACCGGGTCGTGTCGACGGCACCTATCGGCGGGTTCGCCAAGACCGCCGAGGCGACCGACATCGCCATGCAGAAAAGCCTGCTCTGGCAGGTGCTCAAGAAAAATCACCCCGTTTGGTACGAAGCGAGGGTTCGCGATGCCACCGCGGCCAGTGTAGCGAACAAAACAGATGCTGAAATTGCTAACGCCCTGATGCAGGAAGTAGTCAAACTACGCCGGCAGTTTGCTGCTGAAGCCACCTCCGCGCCGTTGCCGCGATTAAAGTCGATCGCATCCATGTTCGCAGCCAATCTTGTCCGCCTGCGCGCACAAAGTGTCGATGCCTGCTTCCAGTTCGTGTCGGCTGGAGAGGGCGCTCCTGCCGTCGTTGCCCTGCTGCAATCGGCTGAGCATACCAGCCCGCTGCAAGCCCAGCTGGCGGCGACGTTCGAGGCCATTGCCGAGGGCCGCGGTTCGCCGCGCATCTATCCGCAGCCCAAACCGGAAGACTACGACGAACTCGTCAAGATCCTTGAGCTAACGGGCTGGAAGAATGCCGATCTGCAACTGTTTTCCGACAGCGCTGCGCTGGCCAAGGCAACCCCGGATACAGTGTGCCGCCTGGTTACGCAGTGGTTCGAAAGCCAGCTCGCCATCAAGAATTCCGACACACAACTCCGGCTCATCGTGGATAGTTTGCGTCCCGTGGTCGCCGGCTAATCTGATCAAGTGACCGCATCGGCGGCGGGGTGCGGAATGCTCCGCCAAGCGCCATCCCTCATGATCTGATCAACGATGTCGACGGCATCGGACACGTCGGTGTAGCGCACATACAGCGGGCCAAAGCCGAAGCGCATGACGTCGGGCGCGCGAAAATCGCCGATCACCCCACGCGCGATCAATGCCTGCATGATCCGATAGGCTTCCGGATGGGTGACGGAAACATGATTGCCGCGTCGCATGCCATCGCGCGACGCCGCCAGCCCGAAGCCCAACGCCGCAAGACGTTCATCGTAGAGCGCGATCATTAAGTCGCCAAGCGCGCGGCCCTTGGCCTGCACCGCAGTCATCGCGACACCGTCGAAGACGGACAGCGCCGCTTCCAGCGCCAGCATCGACAGCATCGGCGGCGTTGAGCACAACATTGCCTTGATCCCGTCCGCACGCGCAAAATCATGCGCGAATGCAAAGGGTTCGCGGTGGCCGAACCACCCCGTCAGCGGTTGGTCGATCTCGCCGTGATGGCGTTCCGCGACGTAGACGTGGGCGGGCGCGCCGGGGCCGCCGCTGAGAAATTTGTAGCCGCAACCGACGGCGAAATCGACGCGGTCGACATCGAGTGACAGGGCGACCGCGCCCGTCGAATGTGCCAGATCCCAGACGGTGAGCGCACCCTTGGCGTGCGCAGCCGCTGTTATGGCCGCCATGTCCTGGATCGCGGCTGTGCGATAGCTCACGTGACTGAGCTCGATGAGCGCGGTATCGGCATCAACAGCCGCTGAAATCTCTTCGACGGCAACATATCGAACCTTCAGGCCGAACAGGCGCGCGACGCTATCGATGATGTGATTATCTGAGGGAAAATTACCCTGCTCGGCAATGATGGTCGTCCGCCCCGGCCTGAGGCGAACCGCCGCCACCAGCACCTTGTACAGATTGATCGAGATGGTATCCGTAACGATTACCTGATGTGGCGCGGCCCCCAGCAGTGGTGCCAATTTGGCACCGATCCGTGCCGGCGCATCGAACCAGCCAGCAGTATTCCAGGAGCGGATGAGGCCCTTGCCCCATTCATTGGCAACAATATGGGCGACGCGCTCGCCAACGCCGACGGGCAAGGCGCCAAGAGAATTCCCGTCGAGGTAAATGATGCCGGCAGGCAAGCTGAACCTGGCGCGCGCGTAGGCCAAGGTGTCCTCGGCATCCAGCCTCGCGCAATGGTCTCGGGTTAGGGTCATGGCTCCACGCAATTCTCCGTTAAGAATCAAAGCAGACCAGTTAGCTCGAGAACCGCCTGTGCGAAAGCTTGCGGTTGCTCGTATTGGGCCCAATGGCCAGCGTCGTCGATCGTTCTTGTCTGCAATTCCGGATGATGCCGGCGCAGGATATCGTAGCGCGCCTCAACGCTTGGTGTCGCGAGTACGTCTTTGGTACCCCAGATTGCCCTCAGCGGCGCAGTCACGTGTGGCAGCGTCGCCGGGATCTCGTTGGTGCCGGCGAAAGGCCGCGATTTGAAGCGCGCCCGGCGGATATTGGCAGCCTGGATGTACACGGCGAGCTCGTCGATTCGTGTCGGATCAAAAAACATCAGTCGTGCCAGATTTGTGCGATGCACAACGGCACTTTCAGCGACGCTCATCGTCGAGCGCTCGCGTTCAAAGTCCAACCGGTTGTGCGGCAGGCCGAGCGCCGCTGAACCGCAGATGGTGAATGTGGCCAGATGCTTGCCGAGGTAAGCGGCAGCAAAAGTTCCCACATGTGCGCCGAACGAGAAGGCGACGAGGTGGACTTGCGCGCCGCTCGGAAACAGCTTGCGAATTCCATCGGCGACGACCTGCCCCGCCGACGCAGGCGTATAAGGTGCATTGGGCATGGCGCTGTCGCCAAGGCCCGGCAAATCCGGCGCCCACACTTCGGTAACTCCCGCGAGGTCAGGAATGACCTTGATCCAGTGCGTCCAGGAACCAGAACCGCCGTGCAGCAGCACCAGCGGCAAACGGCCTGGGTGTCGCTTTCCCCAGCGGCGCCAGACCAGCTTGCCGTTACCGCACGGCGTTTCCAGGCGCTTGGCCGCCGTTTCGAATTGAGCAATGATCGTCGGCGGCGCAAGGGTCCAATCGATCCCGGCGGGTGCCATGCTGTTGCTGGTTTCGGTCATACTCGTGTCCCGTCAATCTCGCTGTTGCGCCATAGCGCAGGGTGGCCTCAGAGGCCAGTGCGCTGCATTTCCCCTCTTGCAGCCCGACGCAAGTCATGCGCTGATCTTGTCGCAACAAGCGTCAACAACAAAGGGAACGCCTGCCACCGGATGCAGTGTAAACTGCGCCGCCCGGATGGCAAAAGGCCAGGTCCCAATGGGAGAGTAAATGGCTTCGGTAGACATTCGCGATGTGCGAAAATCCTATGGTGCAGTCGAAGTGCTGCACGGTGTGTCAGTGCCCATCAAGAACGGCGAGTTCGTTGTCCTGGTCGGCCCTTCCGGTTGCGGCAAGTCGACGTTGCTGCGCATGATAGCCGGCCTTGAAAACATCACTGGCGGAACGGTGTCGATCGGCGACCGGGTTGTGAACAACATCCATCCGAAGGAACGCGATATCGCGATGGTGTTCCAGAATTATGCGCTCTATCCGCATATGACGGTCGCCGATAACATGGCGTTCTCGCTCAAACTGAAGGGCACCGACAAAGCCATTATCAAGGCGCAGGTCGACAAGGCGGCCGGCATTCTCGGCCTCGGCAACCTGCTCGACCGTTATCCCCGGCAGCTTTCGGGCGGGCAACGCCAGCGCGTGGCCATGGGCCGCGCCATCGTTCGCGATCCGCAAGTATTCCTGTTCGACGAACCGCTGTCCAATCTCGACGCAAAACTACGCGTGGCCATGCGTGCCGAGATCAAGGAACTGCATCAGCGCCTCAAAACCACGACGATCTACGTGACTCATGACCAGATCGAAGCCATGACGATGGCCGACAAGATCGTCGTCATGCATGACGGCTATATCGAACAGATCGGTGAGCCGCTCGACCTTTACGACCATCCGCAAAATCAGTTCGTAGCGGGCTTCATCGGCTCGCCATCGATGAACTTCATCAACGGCACGCTGCGGATCGAGGGCGGCCAAGCCGTGCTCGAAACCGATTCAGGCGCCAAAATGCCGTTGATGACGGCGCCAACGGCGAGCAATGGACGCGCCGTCGTGTCCGGTGTGCGGCCCGAGCATTTCACAATTGCCGACGATGGCGTCGATGCCGAAGTCATCGTCGTCGAACCGACGGGCTCGGAAACTCAGCTGGTCGCCAAGATGGCAGGCCACGATATCGTCGCCATTTTCCGCGAACGTTATGACTTCCAGCCGGGTCAGAAGATCAAACTCAAGCCGCGGCCCGACGTCGTGCATCTATTCGACAAGGAGACGGGAAAGCGCATTTAGTTGAAACGCCTGATCTGCAACAAAGTAAGAAACTGAATCTCGGGAGGAAACCACATGTCTAAATTTACACGCCGATCGGTACTCAAAGGCTCGGCGGCAGCCGGTGCCGGCATTATGGGCGGCACCGATCTGCTACACTTCGCCAAGGCCTGGGCGCAGGCTTCGCAATGGAAGCCGGAAGCCGGTGCCAAGCTCAAGGTGTTGCGCTGGAAACGCTTTGTCGTCGCCGAAGACGAGGCATTCATGGCGATGGTGCAAGCGTTCTCGAAGGCCACTGGTGTCGAAGTCGAAATCACCAACGAGTCGTTTGACGATATTCAGCCGAAAGCGTCAGTCGCGGCCAACACCGGCCAAGGCCCCGATCTCGTGTGGGGCTTGCATTCCCTGCCGCATTTGTTTCCCGACAAGGTCGCCGACGTGACGGACGTGGCTGACTATCTCGGCAAGAAATACGGCGGCTGGGTGCCGTCTGCAGAGGCGACCTGCAAGGCCAACGGCAAGTGGATCGGCATCCCCGTTGCCTACAACGGCGGCTACATGAACTACCGCACCAAGGCGATGAACGACGCCGGCTTCAAGGAGTTCCCCAAGGATACGGCGGGTTTCCTCGAGTTGTGCAAGGCCATGAAGGCAAAAAATACGCCGGCGGGATTTGCGCTCGGCCACGCCACCGGCGACGCCAACGCCTGGGTCCACTGGATGCTATGGTCGCATGGCGCCTACCTGATCGACAAGGACGACAAGGTGTCAATCAATTCGCCGGAGACCGCCAAATCGCTTGAATATGCCAAGGCGCTCTACGAAACCTTCATTCCCGGCACGGCGTCCTGGAACGACAGCTCCAACAATAAGGCCTTCCTGTCTGGTGAATTGTACCTCACGTCAAACGGCATTTCGATCTATGCCGCCGCGCAGGCCGATGCCGCCAAAGGCGACGCCAAGATGAAGGCGATCGCCGACGACATGGATCACGCCGCCTACCCAATCGGCCCCACCGGCAAGTCGGCGCAGTTGCAATTGTGCTTCCCGATACTGTTGTTCCAGTATTCCAAAGTACCGAATGCCGCGAAGGCGTTCATGGCCTACATGATGGAAGCCGAACAATATGGGCCATGGTTGACCGCCGCTGTCGGTTATCTCACGCAAACCCTGTCGGTCTATGAAAAATTGCCGTTCTGGACGGCCGATCCCAAGCGCACCGTGTTCCGCGATGCGGGCAAGTATTCGCTGACCGCCGCCGGTATCGGGCACATGAATGAGAAAGCCGCCTCCGCGATCGCTGATTTCATCGTCGTCGATATGTACGCCTCCTACTGCACCGGCGGCACGGATATCAAAGGCGCAATCGCGCAGGCCGAGCGGGCGGCGCAGCGGATCTACCGCTGATGTCGCAAGTTCTGCCCCGGCCGCATAGACTGGGGCGTTGATAATCTGGTGCGTTGCGCGGCAATGGCTTCGGGTGTTGCCGCCTTCGCGCAACAGCAGGGCGCGCCCAGATGTGTGCCCCGGTTTAACGAGAGCTGAAATTCTATGACCGACACTATGGTTGGCAGGTCGATGACGCGACCGGAAATGCGCGAGCCGACGCAATGGGAACGACTGAAGTCGAACCGCGATTGGTTGGGTTTCTGGTTCATGATGCCGACGGCCGTGCTGCTCGGGCTGTTTCTCGCCTATCCGTTATTCCTCGGCGTATGGCTGTCGTTCACGGACACAAAGATCGGCCGCGCCGGAAAATTCATCGGCCTTGAGAATTACGATTGGCTGTCGGACGACAAGGTCTTCTGGCTGTCGGTGACCAATACGCTGCTCTACACGGTCGTGGCGAGTGCCGCGAAGTTTGCGATCGGGCTTTATCTGGCGTTGCTGTTGAACAAGCACATGCCGTTCAAGGCGATCGTTCGTGCCATCGTGCTGATCCCGTTCATCGTTCCAACGGTGCTGTCCGCGATCGCGTTCTGGTGGATCTACGACAGCCAATTTTCGATCCTGTCGTGGATGCTGAAAAAGATGGGCTGGATCTCCGTCAATATCAACTTTCTCGGTGATCCCTGGAACGCTCGATGGTCGACGATATTCGCCAACGTCTGGCGTGGTATTCCGTTCGTGGCGATCACGTTGCTGGCTGGGTTGCAAACCGTCTCGCCGGCGCTGTACGAGGCAGCAACGCTGGATGGCGCGACGGGATGGCAGAGGTTCCGCTTCATCACCTATCCGATCCTGACGCCTATTATTGCCGTCGTGATGACATTCTCGGTGCTGTTCACGTTCACCGACTTCCAGCTGATCTGGGCCATGACGCGGGGTGGGCCGGTAAATGCGACGCATCTGATGGCGACGCTGTCGTATCAGCGGGCGATCCTCGGCGGCAATATGGGCGAGGGCGCTGCGATCGCCACGGCGATGATCCCGTTCTTGCTGGCTGCCGTCATGGTGTCGTGGTTCGGACTGCAACGCCGCAAATGGCAGCAGGGAGTTGGCAATGACTGACGTGCTTCAATCCGCCGCTCGCGTCGCGCAGCCATCAGTGGCCCGCGAAGATAACGCGGAAGGCATGGAATTTCTCGAAACCTGGAAACGGCGGCTGGTCTTCACCTATCTGCCTCTGGGCCTGATCGTCTTGGTGTTGCTGTTTCCGTTCTACTGGATGGCGCTGACGGCGGTGAAGCCGGACGAGCAATTGCTCGACATGGAGACGTACAACCCGTTCTGGACGTGGAATCCGACGCTCAAGCACATCAACAAACTGCTGTTTCAGAGCAACTATCCGAAGTGGCTGTGGAACACGATGTACGTTGCAACGGCGGCGACGGCGTTGTCGCTGTTCGCAAGCGTGCTGGCGGCTTATGCGCTGGTGCGGCTGCAATTCCGCGGCGCGCAGTTGGTTGGCGGACTGATCTTTCTCGCGTATCTGGTGCCGCCCTCGATCCTGTTCATTCCGCTGGCCTCGATCATCTACCAGTACGGGCTGATCGATACACCGATGTCGCTGATCCTGGTCTATCCGACCATTCTCATTCCGTTCGCGACGTGGTTGCTGATGGGATATTTCAAGTCGATCCCGTTCGAACTCGAAGAGAGCGCACTGATGGACGGAGCGACGCGCTGGCAGATCCTGACCAAGATCGTGTTGCCGCTGGCGGTGCCGGGGCTGATCTCGGCCTTCATCTTCTGTTTCACGTTGTGCTGGAACGAGTTCATTTACGCGCTGACGTTTATATCCACCACGGGCAACAAGACCGTGCCAGTGGCGATCGTCAACGAGTTCGTTGATGGCGATATTTATCGCTGGGGTGCGTTGATGGCAGGCGCGTTGGTGGGCTCACTGCCGCTGGTCATCCTCTATACATTCTTCGTTGAACATTACGTGTCCGCCATGACCGGCGCCGTGAAAGAGTGAGGGTGCGGGGCCAAAATATCGACCGGCGCTAACACCCCCTCACCTGCTTTTCAGGCATCCTGTCCCAAAGGGGAGGACCAAGCGGCGCGCGCTCGCCGACGACACCTTCGTCCCTTGGGGAGAAGGTGGCCGACAGGCCAGATGAGGGGGTGTTGGCACCTGTCAGAAATATTTCTCGGGTAGGCTGCTGTCGCGTTCCGCTGATATCGTTACAAGTTGCGGCCGATTTCCAGGAACTTGTCGTGCCGCATCTTGCGGATGGCTTCAGGGCGCATGCCTTCAAACTCGGCCAATGCTACGGCGATGGCGTCGCCGGTCCGCGCGATGATGCTCTCACGATCGCGATGGGCGCCGCCTTTCGGTTCCTCGATGATCTTGTCGATGATCTTCAGCGCATAAAGGTCCTGCGCGGTGATTTTCATACTGTTGGCGGCATCGTTGGCCCGCTTGTTGTCGCGCCAGAGGATCGACGCCGCCGCTTCCGGTGAAGCCACCGTGTAGATCGCATGCTCCAGCATGAGGATGCGGTTCGCCGTCGCGATCGCCACCGCGCCGCCTGACCCGCCCTCGCCGATCACCACCGAGATCAGCGGTACCAGCAAAGCGAGGCATCGGTCCGTCGAGCGCGCAATCGCTTCGGCTTGACCGCGTTCCTCGGCGCCGATGCCTGGGTACGCGCCAGCGGTATCGATGAGCGTTACGACCGGCATGCCGAAACGATCGGCCATGTCCATCACCCGCACAGCCTTGCGATAGCCCTCCGGACGCGCCATACCGAAGTTGTGTTTGATTCGGCTCTCGGTATCGGAGCCCTTCTCGTGGCCGATGACGCAGACGCTCTC
>JANXWC010000194.1 GCA_025351355.1 Hyphomicrobiaceae bacterium | reverse complement strand
TCGATCGCAGGTGAGTTCGTTTCATCGGTGGCTGCGGCTTCAGCGGCGTCGGGGACACGCAGCACCAGTTCAGCACCGTTGAGCGGCAGATAGTCGAGCTTTAGATTGAAGCCCTTGCCGTCCTTGTGGGACCAGGCAGCGCCGATTTCTTGCCAGCGGCTCTTCTCGCCGCGTTTGGTGACGGCGTAGGCCCGATGGGTTGGCTTGTTGGATGGTGTCGTCATGATTTGACCCTTCTTGGTTGTTGAGCGAGGGCCGGAATTGGTGACCTCGTTGCCGCCTGAGACTCACTGCGGTGCGTCGGGGTCACACGAGAAAATTGCTGGGGGACCGCGAGATTGTGCTTGAGGGCGGCGTCTTGCTTCGCCGACCGGCGCGGGGCCCCGTGGCTTGCTCACGGGGTGCGCAAGGGCAATGTCGTGGTGGGTCCAGCCATTTTGTCGTTGAAGGGCGGCCCGCGTCTGCGGGCGGCTTGCCCGTCCCCATGGATGCGACGCTGTGAGACAAGCGCGGCAAACTACGGGGTCGCAAAGGACGGATTGAGAGAAACGGCCAGGAAACGATCAATCGAGTGAAGGACAACATCAACCCAGTCGTCTCACGTGACCGGCAAATGGTGACGGCAAGTGATCGGGGGCTGGAACGCGTGACGGGCCAATGGCGATGCCAAAACAGAGGCTTAATGTGGCTCAACTGTCGCGATCACTGGCGATTCCGGGACAGTGGGCCGAACCACTTGCCCGAGGAATACTGCCTGATATCAACTTGATCGCAAGGACAGTTCCTGAGCGGGCTGTAGCCGTAGTGTCGTGTGAGATCATCCGCGACACGCACGAGGGGGCGACGACATGAATGACTTCGAGGCTGAACTGAAATCGGCACTGCGCCGTGGCGTTGCCGGGGCGCAAGGCAACGTCGTCGATGCTGCTTGGCTCGACCCCGAGAAGCTTGGCCAGCCCATGTGGGGTTACCGGATGCCGTCGGGCCAAGTCGGCGGCGTCATTTTGGGATACCGCAATGGCCGCGGCATCGGCAGCACGGACAATCGTCACATTCTGACGGTGGCCGGCTCACGGGGCGGCAAGGGTGTGTCCCTCATCGTGCCGAATCTGCTGCTCTATGACGGATCCGTCCTTGCCATCGACCCCAAGGGTGAGCTTGCCCGGATCACAGCGCGCGCTCGTCGGCAGAAGGGCCAGAAGGTCGTCGTACTCGACCCGTTCGACGCCAGCGGACTGACGTCAGGACGCTTTAATCCGCTCGACGAGCTTGACGCCGCAAGCAAGCATGTCAAGGACGACGCGGGGCAGATTGCCGATGCGCTGATCGTCGCGAACGAGCGCGACCCGCACTGGACGGATAGCGCGCGCATCCTCATCAAGGCACTCATTCTGTATACCCTGACCTTGCCACAGCAAGATCGCCATCTGATCTCGGTCTGGCAGCTGCTGAACGGAACGCATCCTCTTGTGACCGACATCGCCCGCCGCAAGGAATGCGCCTCTCGGCCGGCCCTGTTTCTCCTGCTGCGCTCATGCGACGCTTTCGGAGGTACGATCGCATCCGCCGGCATGAACTTTGGGCAAATGGCGGAAAAGGAACTTCAGAGTGTTTTTTCGACCACGTTGACGCAGCTTGAGTTCCTCGACAGCGACAGCATGGCGGAGGTGCTGTGTGGGAGCGATCTTCGTCTTTCGGACCTGAAGACGCAGGCGGCGACGCTCTACCTCTGCCTGCCGGCAATGCACATGGGCACGCATTCGCGCTGGCTGCGCGTCATCATCAACCTGGCGCTGGTTGCATTCGAGCGCACTAAAGTGGACACAGCTATTCCAGCACTGATTGTGCTCGATGAGTTCGCCGTGCTCGGACATATGAAATCTGTCGAGACCGCTGCGGGTTTGATGGCTGGCTTTGGCGTCAAGCTGTGGGTTGTGCTGCAGGACCTCACCCAGATCAAACGGCTTTACCGCGAAAGCTGGGAGACGTTCGTCGGCAATGCCGGCGTGACGACGTTCTGGTCGAACTCCGATAAAACCACTTTGGACTATATCTCCGACAAACTCGGCCAGACCGGAGTGACGTTGGAGCGCAGGTCTGACACGACGATGCAACAGCGGCTCAGTGGCGCCACCGGTTCGCGCGACGAGTTGCGCGTGCAGAAGCTGGCGGCGTCGCATGAGCTGGAAGAAATGTTGGAACGCGGCGCGCGGCGCATTCTGGTCAAGGCGACGGGGCAATCGCCTGTCATCCTGCAGCGAATCTACTACTACGAGGACAAGCCGTTCGCGGGTCTGTTCGACCCATGAACGCGATAGGGCACCAGATACCGCATCATCGATCAGCAGCGCGGCGTGGGGTTCGTCTGTGTTTGGCGCGAGCGGTCGGTCTCACGCGACCTGGTACTCGATATCAGGTTGATCTCGACTTGATAGCTGGGACTACAATTCGACCGAAGATATCCCGTTCGGCAGGCGCCAAACGGGAGATCATCATGTCTTCGCTTCCAACTCTCTGCATTGCCACAGCGGCTGCGCTCTTCGTCTCCCTGTCTGCCACGATGAATGCGCTATTCCTCTCGTCGCTTGGCCGAAGTGCGTTGGAGGCAGGTATTCTGGCTGCGCTCAGTGTGGCTGCCGACCTGACCAAGGCCGTCCTCCCAGTCGTCGTGGTGCGTGCCATTGTGCTGCGCGCCTGGTGGCAGGTGGCCGGGGCTTCGTCGATGCTCGGGATCGTCATCGCCCTCTCTTTGACCTCCGGCGTAGGATTCGCGGCGCTGACGCGTGGTGCCGTAACGGCTGCGCGCCAGTCAGACGCCGATGCGCGGTCTAGCACGCTGCACCAAGTCCGTGATCTCGATGCGCGGCTCGATCAACTGCCGCATGGACGGACGGTCGGCGTCCTCGATGTCGAGATTGCACGTATGATGCTGGATCGCCGCTGGACATCGTCCAATTCGTGCGCAACCGGGGCCGCCGTCGCCGTGCGTCAGTATTGCGCCGAAGTTCTGCGCCTCAAGTCCGAACGGGCGGCAGCGCACGACCGTTCAGCTTTGATGACCGAACGGGCTGCGCTTGTGGCGCAACTCGCCGGCATTTCTTACGGTGCGGGCGAGAGTGACCCACAGGCAGCGGCGGTTGCCGATGTGCTGGGTATCGACAAGTCACGACTGCGGCGCGGCCTATCTGTCGCACTTGCCGTAACCATCGAACTTGGCTCGGTCATTCTGGTCCTGCTGTTGAGTGGTCCGGCGTTGCTGCACCGGCACGCCCCCGATCGCCCGCAAGAGTCGAGCACAGCCAGTCTTCCACACTCAAAAGATGTGAGCCAATGGCATCGGCGCCGGAACCCGTCTAGGTTCACGCTCAATGGGAGCGCGACCGATGAACGGTGATGATGGGGAGGAGGAAGAACGCCGGCGTCAGGCGAAAGCGCGCGCGAACATGAGCCCCATCGATCGCGCCTACGGAAAGCCGCCGAAGGATCGGCGTGGCAAGCGCCGCCGCGGGCGTTTGGCACAGATGGCTCTACGCATGCAACTGAAAGTCCGGGCGGTCGTCGACCATATCATCGATCGCGACGAGCACGACGGATTGCCGGAACTTTTTGAGATCATGGTCGAACTCTATCTCGATAAGTATGGCGGCATCGACGCGTCTCTCATTCCAAGTGAAGACGAACTGGTCGAACTCTATCTCCGCAAGCAGGATGACAAAGATGCCGAATAGTTCGTCCCCCCTCCCCCATATTGATACGCCTGACCGGGAGTTGGCACTCTGGATGCTGGAGCGCATGCGCGACAGCGAGGAGTTCCTTGGCGTGCTGCAGAAGGCACGCAAGGCCGGAACGAGAGATGTGCTCGATACGCCGGATTACGTCGCGAGGCACAAGGCGCGGCTGTCCAAGCTCTATAAGTCCGATACTGAAGATGACGTAGAGATATCCGCAACGACAGTCGCCAAGATCGAGATGCTGATGGCACGGGACATGCTGTCGAGTCCGGAGGAATTTATCGAGAAGGCACTTGCGGCCTACATCGAAAAACATCCGCGTGGCGCCGAAGGGCTAACCAACGACTGGAAAACGACGTTCGACGCGGCGCGTGCCGAAATCGAGGGACGCACCAGCGGCGCGTTCGAGCCTGGCTTCACCGCAGGGCTTGCGGCATCGGCACGCGAGGAACTGGCCCGGCAGGCCAACGACCGGACCAGGACCAACGAGCGCGGTGGACGTGAAGGCTGAGGCGGATTGGCAGACAATAGCGGATAGACCACGGTGACGAAGGCAAGCAACGATTTCAGGGATTGGGACATCGAGCCGGAGACCAGCGTCGGAGGAGTCGATCCGAACGGCTTTCCGTTCTATGTCTGGCGGGAGAGTGCCGACAATCGCTTGACCCTGGCACGGCCGCGGTATTGCAGCATCAGGCCAATTGACGGCGAGTTGCACTTCACATTTTTCAATCCTTCTGAGAACACAAAAGCTTCCGGCGGTTTTCTTGTGTTCGCTGTCGTCGGCGCCCTCGTCGGTATCGCCATGCTCGGCAGGGCCTGGTTCAATCCGGCGCCACCCCTCCCCTATCATCTGGACGAAAGCGCGCCGCCGTTCCTCATTCTGCTTGGCGCGATCTTCGCCGGCAGCCTGTTGGGCGGACTCGGCGGCGGCGTCTGGCACATCGTCGTGACCCTCGCTCGTTGGATTTTCGGGCGCTTTCCCGGCGAAGGACGGCTCTACACCATGCCGCTGCGCGAGCTGTCGAATTTTAGTGCGCCGCCGGCCGGTGAGGTTGGTGCCAAGATCAACGGCGAGGAAGCCAAAACAGGCCACGGCCTGACCGCTGTTTTCGAGGACAACTCGATGATCGTCCTGACCGGCAACGCCTGGAACTATCGATCCATCGTCGGCAAACATCGTGATCTGACCCGTGCCTTCCGCACGCCACGCGACGAAATCCTGGCCGAATGGGCCGCGCGACAGAAGAAGGCGCAAGCAAAGCCTGTCACCGAGATGCCGGTCACCGAGACGCCTCCCGCAACGCAAGGGGTTCCGGACAGCCTATAGGATCGGTGAGGCGGTTCAAAACAACACAAAAGGAATCTGACGATGACCATGGACCGCCCGCCGCCCCACTCCCCGCTGCTGGCTCTCGCCAAAACGGCTTTCTTGTGGGTGGGCTTGCCGGTCGGTGCTGTGGCCGCTGTTTTCTACGGGATGGCGGTCTATAAGACACCTTCAGCGCGCTTCAATGACCAGTATAATGCGGAGACCAAAGCAAAGCTGGACGCGGCCATGGCGGCCAATCGGGCAGCAACAGAGTTACAACGCCAGGGCGCCGCCAATCACCCCGATGCCAAGCGCCTGGAAGCCGAGTTAAGCAGGCTGACACCCGATCAGCGCGCCAAACGGGTTGGCGAGTTGATGGAGGAGTACGCGAAAAAAGCACGCTCGCAGGAAAAATGATTGTTCAACTTGGCAAACACCGAACGGTCCCAAGCAACTCCCACCAGAAGAGATGATAGCATGGCAGGCTTGGGAAAGGTGATCTTATGCGCGGGGATGGCGATCGTTGTCGCCGCTGCACCAGTCGAGGCGCAGACTTGTCCCCAGAAATTCAGCTTGCGCGATCTGTATCGATTGGCGTCTTCAGGCGATGAGAGCGTCAAGGCTCTACAAGCAGAGGACGCCATCCTGGTTCATTTGAAGAACCTCGCGAAGGTCTATGCCTGCCAAGGGAGCATCAACTACTTTGCGTCCAAAACCGGGCTTCCTAGCTCCATCGTCAAAGAGGTGCTGATTGAGAGTTCAACCAGTCTCGAGGAGCAATTCGGGAACAAGATACATTCGCGGATTTGTGGCAGCATTCGATACGATGGTACTACGCGCCAATCCCAGGTTGTTTTTGAGCGTCCGGCTTCGCGACTTGATGCGTTGACACGTTCTTTTGGTGAAAATATCGCATTCTGGCTTTCGAAATCACCGTCTGCGGAAGACAAAGCCTTTAATCGGCTCACCTCTGCCATCGACGATGCTTTCATGACGTCGCGCGGAAAGATAGCGACGCTAGTCAATACCGCGATCGGTCCGTATTTGCCATCTGGAAGAAACTATCCTCACCCGTCGACAGAGTATTTCAGTGCAAACTTTCACGAATACCGAAAGATCTCGCTCAACCACGTTAGCGCTTTCATCACCGAACAAAAATGGAGTCAGACGGACGCATCCCGTTTCATTGATAGCAGAGGCTGTGCATGGAGCCTTCCTGACGTGTCGCCTCCGGATGCAGGACTTTTGCCGAATTATCCAGGTGCGTTCGCTGCATACCAAGAGTTTGCGGCCTTCTTGGATCGCGAACTAGCGCGGTGATGGATCAGGTGCTGATATGCGAAGCGTCCCGGCGCGAAAATCGCGAAACTGCAGGATTTTCAGAGTGCCAGTCGCGAAGCACTCGGCGCGCGTCTCGCGCAATTGCTCGCGTTCTTGGCTCTCGTAGTCCAACCACTGCGCGACGCTCCATTTTGCTCGCTCGGCGGTATAGTGCTCGCTCTGCCAGCCGTAGCGCGCTGCATATCGCGACGTGATCAGGAAGGCCGCGAGATTTGCCGGATGAGCCATGGTAAGCGTCACCTTATCATCCTCATCGAGCGCCTGAAACTGCATCGCGTGCATGGGCGTGAGATGCGTCGGCGCTGTGGGATCGTCGAGGAAGTCCAGAACGGCCGCGCGATGATGCGGGAGCGTCGTGGGTGAAAATTTGATCCGGTGCTGCGCCGCGCGCACATCGAGTTCGGCCTGCTGAAAGTTGGCGGTGGCATAGCAACGTCGAAGGGCGTCCTCATGTTTCTGTTCTTGCTGATATTCGAAGTCGAGTTGATTCGGATCGAAGGCACTGGCGCCACTCAAGGCGCTGGTTATTTGGCGCATCATCGACGCAAGCGCGCGGAACAAGCGGACGATGGGTTTGGTGTTTCGAGTGATCTGTGAAAGTGAAGTATGCTGCAATAGATCCCTGCCTGTTGAAGTCTACGGGAATAGTATCAGCGCGCAGATGAAAGTATTAGTGATTTCAGAATTTGCTCGATTGTCTAGCGATAACGTGGATTTCGATGGACTGAGGTTCAGGCCGAGTGAGACGTTTGGCGAAACAGTGAGCGGTCGATGGCCGTCGACAACCGGGTACGGAAAAAAGTTGCCGCAGCGCTGTGAGTGGTTGCAGGAGATCAAAATGGCCAAGCGCTCTACCGAATACAGCATGGAGAATTTGCACCGTCAGATGATCGACGCAATGATCCGTGCCGCCTACGGTTACATCCAACCGATGCCGTCGCTGCCTGTTCGACACAAGCGCGTGCAGGACTTCCGCGTCAGCACGTCGATGGGTTCACGAAGAAGCGGTACCATCACCACCAGGCGTAGTAGTAGACTGAAAATCCCTTCGCGATCGCGGCGCGTGCCTTGGCGATGAAGTCAAGGTCGTCCTCGCACTCGCTGCCGTCGCTCATGCCGAAGAAAAAGCCGGAGGTTTCCGGCAACTTGCCATCGCGGATCACCTGCTCCAGCCGGTCGATGTCGTCTTCGGTCAGTTGCACGGTTGTACAATTGAACGCGTCACTGCCGCCATTCAAGCGGTAGAGCTGCTCCATCCATCCGTGTAGATTGGGATGCTTGCGCCAATAGTACAATTCGGTGTCAGCGTCGTTGGTTGTGAAATCGACTGGCGAATTGAGCCGGCGCTTGGTAGTGCGTGCGAACATGTCGAGACCCATGATGATTTTCCCTTTGCGTTTTGAGCCGCCACGCTGACGGCCCCTCGCCTGTCGACTGGGGTCTCAGTGTGGCGGTTGCGAAAGGAAGGTCTTGGGTTGGGCGTCCCGAGCAGTATCTGACCCCGTGTTTGCGAACGAAACGCTGGACAAACTCTGGGCTGATCTGTGCGACCTTTTGAAACCGATGCGTCAATTCCGTCGCATGGTTGTGCACGGATGAATGCTTGGCGGCATGCCGACAAGCCGTCGCATAGGCAGGCCGCCTCCACTGCTCCCGACAGTAATGGCTGGAATGCTAGGACGCCGCCGTGGCCAAATCATTTTCTGTGCTGGCAAGGTTCGATGTCGTCGCGGCGCAGCGACGGCATGACGGCGAGACGGAGCTACGTCGTGTCAACGCCACGTCATATTCGATGCGTCTAGCTCACGAACTACTGCCGTTACGCCTGCCTGACGTCACGACGTCGATGAGACTTCAGTCGCTCCCCCCTGCCCCCGGCAGCAAATCCTCGTCGAGGACTGGGTAACCTTTGTCCCTCAGCGCCATCAGGATCAAGTTTCGTATAGTGGTTCGCTGGGTCAGGGCGTCCAGTTTCAGGGCGTCGATCACTGGCTCCGGTCCACGGAAGGTCACCTTCTTCTGGCGTCGTGACGGCGCGGCGACAGGACGGCTCGGCGGCAAGACGGCCTTTGATGTGGCTCGCACCATGGTCGGCACCCCCAATGATTCATTGACGCGCTCCAACGCGGCGTCATCGACATCGAGTGGAGCGATCGGGCGGAAATTGGGTTTGGTCATCATGCGGCTCCTTCGAGGGCTTCGGTTTGGTGTGATTTGAGAAGTTCCTCGATATCGGCGCGGACAGCGTCGAGTTCTTCGACCGCCTTCGCAACGGTCGGCCGTTTGAGGTCGGCGAAGTGTGGCGGAAGACCGGATAGGCCCAACTCCTCGTAGGCGGCGCGTTGATGGATACGGGTCTTCAGGCGCGGCAGCTTGAGGCGGACGATTTCCAGTGTGGCATAGAGCTGCGCGCCGGATGCGAGCGGTTGCACGCGATTGAGCAGGAGGCGGAACAACGGCTCTCGACCGAAGGCCTGGAACACCGACGTGATGTGGCGAGCGACGCGCGCGGCTTCGTAGATATCGGCCTCGGTCGGTGCCGCCGGGATCAAGGTCAAGTGTGCGCGGGCGACGGCGACGGTCAGGGCGCGTTCGTAGGTGCCGGCAACATCGATCAGCACCAAGTCGGGTGCAGTCGTTGCCGCCAATTCGGCGAGGTGCTCGGTCAGCCCGGTGGGATCGGGAGTAGAGACCGTAATGCCGTCAGGCCGTCGTGCCGCATCGGCGAACCAGCGTGAGACGGTGCGATTGTTGTCGAGGTCGACGATGTGAACGGTGTTGCCGTCGGCGGCCCAGACTCCGGCAAGACAGCCGGTGATGGTCGATTTGCCGACGCCGCCCTTGGAGGAGGCGAGAGTAATGATCATGAATATCCTGTTCCGGGCAAAAAGCCCGTCGTTACGGCGATATGGCACTACGGCAATTCGTAGAGCCGTCATGACAGCGTACCGTCACGACTGGTGAAGTCCACAACGATTCGGGTTGATTGTCGGAGAGGGTAGGGCCCTTGATGGAAGAACAAACAGGCTTCTTCATCTCCCAACTATTTTCAAAATCCCCTGATGTTAGAAATGTTAATATGAGTTAGGAAGTTAAGACTGTGGATATGCGGCGCAAACCATTGAACCCGTTGCCATTTGAAAATGGCAGGGTCGGCGAAAGACCGAAGTTTGGTCGCCAAATGACCGAAGTCGGGGAGGCGAAAGACCGAAGTTCGGTCGGCAAATGACCGGAGCTGATGGCGGGTCGCCAAAAGAACGAAGTGGTCGGCGAAAGAACGAAGTTGGGAATAGGTGGGTCAATGTCGGCGAAAGACCGAATCGGTCGCCGATAGAACGAATCATTTGTGACGATGCGGCAAGCCAATCTACGCTTTGCGCATGAGTGCATTGCTCCCCGAACGCCACCCCGTGCGCGACTTCTTTATCGATCGTATCGAATTGGATGCCGTCGACGTCACGCCGCGTTCGGACATGGCTTCCATGGGTCATCCGATCTTCTCGCTGGCGACGCATCCGGACATGCGCACGCTGCGCTACGAGAACGACCAGACCATCATCGAGATCCACCCGTCGAGCAAAGGTCTCGCCACCATCTTCGACAAGGATATTCTGATCTATGCCATCAGCAAGCTGATGGACAGGCAAAACAGGGGAGCGGCGATCGGCCAGGTGGTGCGGATCACGGCGCATGATCTGCTCGTCGCCACCAACCGGCAAACCGGCGGCATCACCTACGAACGGCTGGAAAATGCGCTCGATCGTCTGGCGGGCACACGCATCAAGACCAACATCACCCCGGGCAGCGAGGTGACGCGGCAGAATTTCGGCATCATCGAATGGTACGAGTACAATCGGAAGGGCAGTGGCTTCGCCGAGCGGCTCAAGTTTCTCGACATCAAACTGTCGGATTGGCTGTATCGCACGGTCACTTCAGCTGAGGTGCTGCCCATCAGCCGCGACTACTTTCGGCTGCGCCGACCGATCGACAGGCGGCTCTATGAGATCGCGCGCAAACATTGCGGCCGGCAACCGAGCTGGCGCATAGGGGCCGAACTGCTGCAGAAGAAGTGCGGCTCGAAGCAGGAGGGAAAACATTTCGCCGCACACCTGCGCGAACTCGCTCGGTCGGATCATCTGCCGGATTACCGCATGACACTGGAAGGTGAGCAGGCGGTGTTCTGGCGCCGTGGTGAAGGACTGGCAAAGCCGACGGAGGCGGGGGAGAAAGTTGTTAAGCCGCCAGTCGATCGCGCGATCCGCATTTCCCAAGCGGCGTTCGACACCATGCGTGAGCGTGCACCGGGCTGGGACAAGTACATGCTCGAGAGCATGTACATCGAATGGGCGAAGACCAAAGACGCGGCACGACACGAGGATGCGCGCTTCCTTCGCTGGGTGACCAGCTACACCAAAGGCAAGGCGGCGCCCTGATCGACGGAACGATGCGCAGTCGACCGCGTCGACAGGCGAGCACGACCCGTGTCGCGACTCGGTGCCCATCGTCAGCTGAGCATTGACGCCGACAATGCGTCTCCTAAACTATGTTCAGGAATAACATGGAGAGTGCATGGCCAAACGGAAATTGAAATCGAAGCCAGCGGCACGCAATCGTGCCGCTGCAAGGATTCCGTCTGGTTACAAGATTGAGAAGGGCGTTGCGAAGCCGAAGTTCGTATCCGGCGCAAAGACGCCTGAGCGTATGGCACTTGAGAAAATGAAGGTCGGTCAGTCCTTCGCCTTCGCCGACCACGGGATCGTCAAGCGCGTCAAAGACATCTGCTATCGGCTGAAGCAGGAGACGGGCCGTCGCTTCTCCGTGTGCAAGATGGACAATGGCTGGCGCGCCTTCCGGGATGCCTGACCAATGTCCGCGCTGGTCGTCCTGCGCTCAGCCGGATGCGCCATCGACCTTCCAGAACAGGCGGGCAAAAGCGATTTCCTCCGGTCCGATCACCTTGGTGTAGATTTCCGTAGTCGACAACCGCGCATGGCCGAGCCAGCGCTGCAGCAACGTAATCGGAACCCCGGCTTGCAATGTGCCGACGCCGAATGAGTGACGTAGTCCTCGTGGACAGGCACCACGACCGGCAATACCGGCGTGTGCCATCACGCGTTTGACGACGCGCCATGCCGTCGTCCGGCTCATCGACCACAGCCGTTCGCCGGGGACCGCCTGATCGCCCTGCGCGCCTGCAAGCCCGAATTCGAGGGCGAGCATCTGCATCAGCGCCGGAGGTATCGGAACCTCCCGCACGCACCAGCGCCTGCGTTTCAGCGTCACGATGGCGATCAACGAGCGCTCGATCTGGAACGAGCATCGCGTCAAGGCGAGGACTTCACTGATCCGAGCGCCACTCCACGCCAGCGTCAGCGCAAAGAGGGCAGGGCGCATCGGAAGGTGATCGGTCGCTGTCAGTACGCGCTGTCGTTCCTCGCGGATGAGGTACTTGCGCTCCGCCGTCGAAAAGCGGCTGGCGGCATAGAGTCCAGTTGCGTCGGGGGCGGCGAGCTGAACGCGGCTCCGGTCACGGCGATCGGCCGGTGAAACAATCTTGCCCATAGTGTTGCAGGGCTGAAACTCTTTTCTTTTCAGTAACATACGGCAGGTGTGAAAGTAAAACGCACCGTTTCTTGCACGGAACAACCTCTTCTTACCACGCAAACAAGTGGAGTGCAACACTATGGGCAATACTGTTTCATTTTATACTTTTAGTTTCGTTCGTTAATCTGTATAAATACTATCCAACCTAAGTATTCATGCCGACTTGATTGATCGTGCATGCACATCAAAAGGAGGAAGCATGGTTCAGGTAACATCAAACGCTGTGAAAGCCGCAGCACTGCTCATGGCAGTGCCTGCATTGCTCCTGCCGATGAAGGCTGCCGCGCAGCAGATGGCCGCTGCCACCACTCCGAACTTTGCGGCCTGCGATGCCATCAAAGACCCAGCGACATCGGCGCAGTGCTATCACGACACAAAGATTCGTTTCTACAAAAGCGAGATAGCAGCGTCGAACGTTCGTGGCGCAAAAGCAGATCAACGTATTCAAGTTGCTAAGAATGAAGGAGGGTGCGCGCAAGAGGTTGTCGATTTACGCGCAGCTTATCCTTCAGCCACTGACATCGCGCGCGGTCTAGTGAAGGCAAGTGGTCGCCCAGCAGCCGAGTACAACATTTGCAGTTTACGTGATGGCATTCGCGCAGGTTTGGCACTTGCGAAATAGGCACGAACATTTTACACGACTTTTGGCGCTGCGATTTTTGCCGCCGGCGTTTTATTATCAGTTGCCGCCGCTGTTTTGACAACGCTCGTGGACT
>JANXWC010000192.1 GCA_025351355.1 Hyphomicrobiaceae bacterium | reverse complement strand
GATTCATGATTCCAACTGAGGGAGGTTGGGATGGCACAGCTACGTCGCTACGAACTCAGCGATGCCGAGTGGGCAATCATCGATCCGCTGCTGCCGCGCAAGTCGCGCGGGGTGGCGCGCGTGGATGATCGCCGCGTATTGAACGGAATCTTCTGGCGATTGCGGTCCGGCTCGCCGTGGGCCGACGTTCCGGAACGATATGGCCCATCGACGACCTGCTACAATCGCTTCGTGCGTTGGCGCAAGGCCGGCATCTGGGACAAACTTCTGCAATCGGTATCAGAAGCTTATGCTGGCAAGATCCAGATGATCGACAGCTCGGTCGTGCGTGTCCATCAACATGCCGCGAACGGCGAAAAAAAAGCGGTCGAAGTCGTTGCATGGGCCGCTCCCGCGGTGGGCTTACGACCAAAATCCACGCCCTTGTCGACGCGTTCGGGCTCCCGATCTCGCTGAAGCTGACGGAAGGCCAGGCCCACGACGGCAAAAGCGCCGAGGACATGCTCGTGGCACTGCCGCGCAAATGCGTCCTGCTGGCCGATCGCGGCTACGACAGTGACGCGCTCCGCGCCCAGATCGCAGCCCAAGGCGCCGTCGCCAACATTCGCCCACTCGATCACCGGCTCGACCCGCCTGCGTTCAGTCCGCGCGCTTACAAGCGCCGCAATCTCGTCGAGCGCTTCTTCAACAAAATCAAGCATTATCGTGCCATTGCCACACGCTATGACAAACACGACGCCAACTTCCTGGCGTCGGTGAAACTTGCTGCAGTTCGCATCTGGATGCGATTTAATGAGTCGGTGACCTAGTGTAAGGTTTTCTGAACCCGCCACCGACAATTTTACAACTTGAACGGCACCACCTTCTGTTGCTGCTCGCCGAGGCCTTCGATGCCGAGCGTCATGACGTCGCCGGCCTTTAGAAACACCTGCGGCTTCATGCCGAGACCGACGCCGGGCGGCGTACCTGTGGTGACAACGTCGCCGGCTTCCAGCACCATGAACTGCGAGATGTAGTGCACGAGATGCGCAATCGAAAAAATCATCGTCTTGGTGGAACCGGTCTGCATGCGCTTCCCGTTGACGTCGAGATACATCGGCAAGTTCTGCACGTCCTTGATCTCGTCGGTGGTCACCAGCCAAGGACCGAGTGGGCCGGATGTTTCGAAGCTCTTGCCCTTCATCCATTGGCCGCTGCGTTCGGCTTGGAAATGCCGCTCCGACACGTCGTTGCACACGGCATAGCCGGCGATGTATTTGAACGCGTCCTTTTCTTCGACATAGCGCGTGCGCTGGTTCATGACGAAGGCGATTTCACATTCCCAGTCGAGCTTCAGTGAACCCTTGGGGATCATCACGTCGTCAGTCGGACCGACGATGCAGTTGGCCAGCTTGTTGAACAGGATCGGCTCGGGCGGAATGGGTGCGCCGGTTTCCTTGGCGTGATCGGCGTAGTTGAGGCCAACGGCGATGAAGTTGTGCGAGCGGGCGACCGGCGCACCGAGCCGCACGCCTTTGGGTGCCTCCGGCAACGATTTCGGATCGAGCTTACGCAGACGATCGAGGCTGGCCGGCGCCAAGGTTTCGCCGGTGATGTCGGCGATGTGCGCGGACAGATCGCGAATGGCACCTGATGCATCGACCAAGCCTGGCTTCTCGGCACCGGCGGCACCAAATCGAACGAGTTTCATTCCGTGTCTCCCTGGACTTGTGATCTCGCATGGGTAAGCGTTCGACCCCGCATGTGTCTACACCAGAGATGGCTTTCCAGCCATGCCGGACCGACCCGACGGGCAGACCGGGTTCAGCGTGCACGTGCTTCCCTCCGCCCCGCCGTAGCGACCGTCAATATCGGAGCTGAAAATAACTATTCGTTTTCACGGCCACGGTCTAAGTGAGGACGGGCTTCCGCTTTCAGAGCCTACTTCGGTCGACGAATACAGAGAGGCGTGATGAAAACGATGCGTGACCAGATCGGCATTCCCTGCATCTTCATGCGTGGCGGCACGTCGCGCGGGCCGTTCTTCAACGCGGCGGATTTGCCGGGAAATGTGGCGGCCCGCGACCGGGTGCTGCTGGCGGCCATGGGTTCGCCGGATCTGCGCCAGATCAACGGCCTCGGCGGCGGCGACGTCACCACCAGCAAAGTGGCCATCGTCTCCAAGTCGATCCGGCCGGGCATCGATCTCGACTACCTGTTAGCGCAGGTCGACTTTGCCAAGCCCATTGTCGACACCAGTCCCAGTTGCGGCAACATGCTGTCGGGCGTGCTGCCGTTCGCCATCGAGACCGGGATCTATCCCGCCGCCGATGGCGAAACGCGCGCCATGATCTACAACGTCAACACCCAGTCGCGCATCGAGGCGATCGTGCAGACGCCTGGCGGTTTCGTGGCCTATGAGGGCGAGGCCCGCATCGACGGCGTGCCCGGCACTGCCGCACCGATCGTGCTGAATTTCATGGACGTGGTGGGCTCGATCTCCGGCAAGATGCTGCCGACCGGCAATGTATGCGATACCATTCAAGGCGTCGAAGTCACCTGCATCGATGTGGCGATGCCGATGATGCTGATGCGCGCCAGCGATCTCGGCCTCGATGGCACCGAACTCAAGGCCGGCATCGATGGCAACAAGGCAATGATGGCGCGCGTCGAAGCGATCCGTCGCGAGGCTGGCCGGCTGATGGGCTTCGGCGACGTCGCTGACAAGGTGATCCCGAAAGTCGGTATTCTCTCGGCGCCGCGTAACGGCGGCACGATCACGTCGCGTTATCTCACGCCGTTGGCGCTGCATGCGGCCCATGCGGTTACGGGTGGTGTGTGTGTGGCCTCGGCCTGCGCGCTGGCGGGCTCGATCGCCCACCAAGTGGCGACGCCGAGCACTGAGAATCCGCGGACGATCTGGATCGAGCATCCGTCGGGGCAGATCGACATACGCCTCACCACCAAGGGGCATGGCGCGGCGATGGACGTTGTCGCCGGCACGCTGCGCACCGCGCGCCCGATCATGCGTGGCGATGTGCTGGTGCCGCGCCGCGTATTGTCAGCGTAACGGCTGATAAGCCGTTCGCAATGAACACTTAACTACTTCAAATCATTGGTCGGAGCGGGGAGATTCGAACTCCCGACCCCTTGCTCCCGAAAACAGTTTATTATCTGATTTTGCTTATTTATTTTTGAGCACTTGCTCTTAAAGCAAGTGCTCCATGACAATTTTAGTGAACAATTTCAAGCACTTATCTGGACCGCACTATGAACGCGATTTTGAGCTACTCTTTGAGCCTTCTTCTGTCGTGCGGACTTGACGACTTTCTAGCTGATGATGCGATAGCGGAATGACGGTAACCAGGGTTCGCGATAAGCCTAATACCGTCCGTGTCCAGTGCAAGTTGCAATCGGCACTCTGGGCACAAGCTGACGGACTCTATGCAGTGACGCGCAGATATCGTTAGGTTGAGGTGTTCGCGGCCGAAGCGGTGATCAACTTGGATACGCTCGTCAATTTCCTCGACGCATCGTGTTGGTATCGGGCGATTGAGTCCGATCAGCAGGATTTGGTGCGTTCAACCGCTCGGTTGAGGGAAATCGCAGCAGTGGACTGCCTGACGCGTGCCGGGCAACCCAGCAGTCACTAGTATGGCCTCGTTCATGGGGTACTTCAAATGTATGTTGTCGGGCCAGAGGGTGGCGAGACGACGCTCTTTTGCCTGCAGGAAGGTGAATGGGGCGGTGATGGATCTTTGCTCAAGAACGAACTGATGCAATACGATCTGCGAGCCATGGTATCGTCTGTGGTTTGCTTGATCCCGAAGTCGACCTTCGACCTCCTCAGACAGACGTCGCTCCCGTTCAATCAATGCCTTTGCGCCATCATGAACCGGCGGATGGGCTCCTTTGTCGGCATGCTCGCAGCCACGAGGCTGTTTGGCCCTGATATGCGGGTCGCCCGCGCGTTGATGATGGTCACGCGCGAGCATGACGCCGATGTCGAGGAACTGGCCGTTGCTCAGCATGAAATTGGCCTCATCGCCGGTCTGGGTCGGCAACGTGTCAACCAGGCCATCGGCGAACTCAGACGCCATCTGGTGATCCTGTCCGGCATCAATGCGCCGCGATTGCTCGTCGATCGCAAACGCTTGCAATCCTATTTGAAAAGCGGTGCCTGATCGCAGGCTCACTTGTTTTTCATTATCTCGCGACGGCGGCGATCCTGGGCAAGGCGGTTTCCTTGGTCGCTCATGCCTTCTGGTAACAGCGCATCGAGCGCGACCGTGCGTTCCTCGATTTGCCGTACGACGCTGTCCTGCAGCGCCTTTTTCGACATGGCGTATGCTGTGTTGCAGTCCGGCGAGATGCACTTCGCCCATCGGATGGCCGTCGCCAGCAGTTGGTCCGGCTCGACCACCTCATGAAAAAAGCCGAGCATTTCGGCCTCTTCGACAGAGTAAAGCAGCCCGCGCAGCGTCGTTAGCGCACCCACCTTATCGCCGAGGGCGTATTTTATAATCTCCACATAGGCCGACGGCATTGGTATGCCGATCGGCACCTCGTTCAATCCGAACTTGGCGGGCTTGCGAACGGCAATGCGGAAATCGCAATCCAGCGCGGTGATGAGCCCTCCGGCGATGGCGTGTCCATTCATCGCGGCGACGGTCGGGCGCGGATACTGGAAAATGCGCAGGTTCGTTGCGCGATAATTGCGATACCAGTCGCGGATCTTGTTGGGATCGCCGCTTCCGAAGATATCGAAGCTATACTGAAAGTCGATCCCGGCGGAGAAGGCATCGCCCTGTCCCGTCAGCACCACCGGCAAGGCAGCGAACTCGCGTTCCAGTGTGTCGAACGCTTCGTGCAGGTCAGCGAAGAAGCGGTCGTTCTGGACATTGACCTTGTTGGTGTTCATGACGACGACGGCGCAGTCGTCGATGACACGAATATCCCATGCCACGGCGTATTCCTCCCTGTTGGCCGACGCGTTGCGGAGTGGCTAGCACGTTGGACCAGCAGCGAGTGTCGTCGTAACGACAGCAGGCCGATGCATGTTTGCTCCGCGATTATTCGAGCGCAAGATTTTCTCGCCCTCGTATGAACGGAGAATAAACCGGTGCCTCCGGCAGCATGTGCCCGTCCGCCCCCCCCCGTTCCGCCATCCTGTTGAAAGGAATATGGGCACGTTGATCGATCAGGCGCAGATCGCGCGCCAAGTTTCTCTCGTTCCGAATGTCTTTGCAGAAATGACCGATGTCTCAGTTGGGTCAAAAGCCTCGATTGGGCGATTGACGTTCGTCCGACGCGATAAGGTCGAAAGCGACGGTGCGCTCGGCCGCTTTTCGCAATAGCGCGAGTTGCCGTCAGGTGACGGCGACATTCGGGCTCGGCGTGGCCACGGTTGTGAAATGGGCGCAGCGCTAACGGGTCACCGGGTGCGTTGCGGTCAAGCCTCGGGGCGGCAGCACACTGCAGTTCGTTCGAGGTGTCGCGATGGGAGCGACGATGAGGAGATTAATCTTCCATGTATGGCAACTTGGGCCGGTGGTTCGGGGGCAATTTCGGCCTGAAATCTTGAGCCTTTTTTGAGCCTTTTTGAAGTTATCCGAAAGTTAAGTTATTGATTTCATTGGTCGGAGCGGGGAGATTCGAACTCCCGACCCCTTGCTCCCGAAGCAAGTGCGCTACCAGGCTGCGCTACGCTCCGCCCGACCGATGATTAGAGACCAGACATCGCCATGGCCAGCCGGCCGACGCACCTGGGAGTAAAAAACGGTGTCCATGAGGCCACCGTTGCGCCGGTTATAGCGACGGCGGCTGCCACCTGCAAGCGTTCTGTCACTGGGTCACGACCCAGTTTGCAAAGTTGCCCCAAACCCCGGCGAGCCCGGCAATGTTGCCGTTTGGTTAACTGGTTAACGCCGCGCGCTGTCGAAAAACGCGCCAGCCGCCTTGGCGTCTGAGAGCGGAGCGCGAATGGCGCCATCGGGTGCGGTTTTCACCACCCTACTCGTCCGGGTTTACACCGGCCGTGTTCGTCGGGGTTTACACCCGCCTTGGTCGTCGGCACTTGCAGCCGCTTTAGTTTGTCATCGTCTCGGGTCGAGCGATGCGTTCTCCAGATGGTTTCCATCCGCGCCCCTGTCTCAGACGCCCGATGCGATGGCCATCGCGGGCATTGTGGAAAGAGTCCACATATAATGCACAACCCCAGATAGAACTTCAACGCATTGACGAAATCAATCTAAACGCGCGCTGCTCCCAACCCCTAAAAAGCGGCCGGCCTCATGCCGGAAGCGTGCTTTCAGCATGCTACCGCAGGTGTCACGGTGGAAGGGGGGCTGGCGGGCACTTGGAACGGACCGACGCCGCAGCAGTCCACGGGCGAGACACGACTGCGAGCCGCCGCCCGCCCCCACGCCCTCACATTTACCCGTCGATCTCTCGCATGGCGGCGGCGTCGCGGGCGGACAGATCGGGGTAGGCGGAATCGCTGCCTACGTCCGCCGTAATCCGCCAGGAACGCGCGCACTTGCGGCCCTCGGCGGATTTGAACACCACAGCAACTCCCGGCACATCGGTCGCTGTGAAGGCCCCTGCCGGCGCGGCACCGGATTTTAAAGCCGCCGCACTCGTGATCGCGATTTCAGCGAGATCAGCGGTCTTGAGGGCCGCCGCGAGTTCGGTGTCGGTCACGTAGACATCAGGTGCGGCCTCCAGCGACGAGCCGATTTTCTTGTTGGCCCGCTCCAGCTCCAGCGCACCCGTCACCACGCGCCGCACCCGCCGGATTTTCTCCCACGTCTCGGCCAGCGTCTCGTCGCACCACACTTGAGGCAGCTCGGGGAACAGCTCCAGATGCACCGATCCGCCCTTGGCCTCCAGCTCCGGATAGCGCGACAGCCAGCACTCCTCCGCCGTGAAGACGAGGATCGGCGCCAGCCACACCGTCACACTGCGGAAGATATGCTCGATGCAGGTCAACGCCGCCCGGCGCTTCAAACTCGATGGCGCCTCGCAATAGAGCGCGTCCTTGCGGATGTCGAAATAGAACGCCGACAAGTCCGTGTTCATGAAATGCGACAGCAGCGATACGACCTTCTTGTAGTCGTACGTCGCGTAGGCCGCGCGGATCTTCGGATCGAGTTCGCTCAGGAGATGCAGCATGTACTTCTCGAGGTCGGGCATATCCGCATAGCCGACGGTGTGCGCGGGCTCAAAACTGCCGAGCATTCCGAGCATCCAGCGCAGCGTATTGCGCATCTTGCGATAGGTCTCGACGAAGTTTTTCAGGATCGCCGGGCCGATCTGCAGATCGTCGGAATAATCCGACGCCGCCACCCACAAGCGCAGAATATCGGCGCCGGATGATTTAATGACGTCCTGCGGCGCCACCACGTTGCCCTCGGATTTCGACATCTTCCGCCCCTTCTCGTCGAGGCAGAAGCCGTGCGTCAGCACCACGTCGAACGGCGCGCGACCGCGCGTGCCGCTGCTCTCGATCAGCGACGAATGAAACCAGCCGCGATGCTGATCGGAGCCTTCGAGATACATGACGGTGTCCTGTCCGCCGTCGACCTTGCGCTTCAGGCCCATCAGCCCTGGAAAATGCGGATCATTGATGACGTAGGAATGCGTCGAGCCCGAGTCGAACCACACGTCGAGCACGTCGTTGATCTTTTCGTAGTCGGCGGGATTGTACCCCTTGGGCGCGAGCTTGGTCGGCGCCTTTAGGAAGCGCGCGCCATCAACGTCGGCGAACCACGCGTCCGCGCCTTCCTTGAACACGGCGTCATAGATGCGCGCGTTGACCTCCGGATCGAGCAGGATATCGCTCGTGCCTTTGCGCACGAACACGGTGATCGGCACGCCCCAGGCGCGTTGGCGCGAGACCACCCAATCTGGCTTGGCTTCGATCATGCCGGTGATGCGGTTCTGCCCCGACGCCGGCACCCACTCCGTTTCGCGGATCGATTTCAGCGAGGTTTCGCGCAGCGTCTTGTTCAGCGGCGCATTGTGGCCGGCGCCTTTCTTGGCTTCGCGTTCCCGGCGCGACAACTCTTCAAGGTACGGGATCGCCTGGTCCATGTGGATGAACCACTGCGGCGTGTTGCGGAAGATCACCGGCTTCTTGGAGCGCCAGGAGTGCGGATACTGATGCTTCAGCCGTCCGCGCGCCACCATCATGCCAACCGATGCCAGCGCCTTGATCACGGCCTCGTTGGCCTTGCCCTTCTCGCCCTTGTCGGTGATGACGCGCTCACCCTCAAAGCCCGGCGCGTCGGTGGTGAACGCACCGTTCTCATCGACAGTGTAGGGGATGGCCGGATCGATGTCCAGCGAGACCAGCAGCCGCGTCGATGCCGTCCAGATGTCGAAATCTTCGCGCCCGTGCCCTGGCGCCGTATGCACAAAGCCCGTACCCGCATCATCGGTGACATGATCGCCATCGAGGAGGGGGACCGCGAAAGAATAGCCACGCCCACGGACAGATTCCCTCCCCCCCTGCGGGGGAGGGTTAGGGTGGGGGGGCGGGTGCGGTGTGCTCGCGGAGGCTTCCCCCCCTCCCTGTCCCTCCCCCGCAGGGGGGGAGGGGACGAATGCGGCGAGCGGATGCGCGCAGGTGATCGACAATAGCTCGTTCGAATCGATTTGTCGGATATGCCTGAGCGTGCCTACCTTTGACGCAGCTCTAACATTTTCGATTAACGTGTCGTTGTCCGCTAAGATAATTCTCTCGCCGCTCTGAAGCCAATTGCCTTTGGGCGCGTCAACAGCCTCACACAAAACATAATCGATGCGCGACGAAAAGCTGATCGCTCGATTGCCAGGAATCGTCCACGGCGTCGTAGTCCAGATGACAATGAATGCTCCGTCTAGCTGCGCTTTCTTGCGGTCAGCAACCCCATCAGCCGAATTGGGATTTACACCCACTGCCGAGCCCAATTCTTCCCAATGCCGAACCTGACCCTCTGAGTAATCTCGGTCCCAACTCTTAACCGGAAACTTCACATAAACCGCGTCGCTCTGAAAATCCTGATACTCGACCTCCGCTTCCGCCAGCGCAGTCTGCTCGACGACGGACCACATTACCGGCTTGGAGCCGCGATAAAGCTGCCCGGTGTCGGCAAAGCTCATCAACTCGCGAGCGATCGCGGCTTCGGCCGGAAATGTCATCGTCGAGTAGGGGTTCTTCCAGTCGCCCTCGACGCCGAGCCGCTTGAATTCCTCGCGCTGCACACCCAACCAATGTTCGGCGAACGCGCGGCACTCGGCACGGAACGCCTTCAACGCCGCCGGGTCTTTCAGGTTGGGCTTGGGCTTGCCCTTGGCGATGTAGTCTTCCTCAATCTTCCATTCGATCGGCAGGCCATGGCAGTCCCAGCCCGGCACGTAGTTGCTGTCGAAGCCCAGCATCTGCTGCGAGCGGGTGACGAGGTCCTTCAGGATCTTGTTCAGCGCGTGCCCGATGTGGATGTTGCCGTTAGCGTAGGGCGGGCCATCGTGCAGCGTGAAGCGGGCTTTGCCCTTCGCCGCCGCCCGCAACTTGGCATAAAGATCCAGCTGCTCCCAGCGCGCCAGCAGCTTCGGCTCCAGCTGCGGCAGGCCGGCCTTCATCGGGAAATCGGTTTTCGGCAGGAAAAGCGTCTTGCTCCAGTCGCGCGATGGGGCGGCGCTGGCCGGGGTATCATTGCTCATCGGTATGCCCTAGGAATTGCCAGAAGCTGGCGGAAGATAAACGGGGAAATCGGATCGAGCGCCTGAGGGCGCCGGCACAGCCTGGTGCTGCAGTTGCCCATGCCCCGGCGCCCTCAGGCGGCGGGGGTCATAATTCGGGCCGGTGCGATGGCGATAAGAGACCGCTTCATTCGGTCAAACTAATCGAAACCGGCCGCCGGTTCAACCAGTCACTGTTGGCGATGCGCCACGGTTCAGCTAAATGTCTATCCGGGGCGGCATTTAGCCGATGGACAGTGCGCCCGGGCGGCTGCAATGAGGAAGCCCGGCGTGCAGGCCGGGCAATTTCGGCGGGTATATCCTGATGGTTTGGTCGTACTACACGAGAATCCGTCTGTTGGCGGCAGTCGTGGCCGCTGTTGTGCTGCTGCCGGTCGTTGGCGTGGCAGTGGCTGGGCCGGCGTTGCTGTTCGATCCTGAAAACGGCGCCGTTCTCTACGCAGAGGACCAGGACGACGCGTGGCATCCTGCCTCCCTGACCAAATTGATGACCGCCTACCTGACTTTTGAGGCGCTTAAGCAGGGCAAGATTACGCTCGAGACGAAATTTCCGGTGTCTGAGGTGGCGCACAGCCAGCCGCCCAGCAAGATCGGCCTTCCCGTCGGCGCACAATTGGATGTGGATCACGCGTTGCAGGCCTTGATCGTCAAGAGTGCCAACGACGTTGCCGTCATTCTCGCCGAGGGCTTGAGCGGCTCGCTCGATGCTTTTGTGGAACGCATGAACACCACAGCCAAGCGACTGGGCATGTCGCGCACCGTTTTCATGAACCCCAACGGCCTGCCGGCGCAAGAGCAAGTCACGACCGCACGCGATCTCGCCAAGCTCACCCGCGCGATTCTCCGCGAATATCCCGAGCACGCGCCGATGTGGAGCCTCAACGACATCCGCATCGGCCGTGTTCATATCCGTACGCACAACCAGCTGCTGAAAGCCTATGACGGCGCCGACGGCATGAAGACCGGCTTTACTTGCGACAGCGGCTACAACGTGGTCGCGACGGCCACCCGCGACGGCCACAAGCTGGCTGCAATCATCTTGGGCGAGCCCAGTGGTGCCGCCCGCAGTCTCCGCGCCGCCAACCTGCTGGAACATGGATTTCAGTACCGCGCCTGGCAGGATGTGCTGCAGCCAGTTACGCTCGATACCCTTGAGCTGCCGCCGGACTTCAACACCGTCGCCACCTCGGTGCGCCAATTTGTTCCCGGCCCTGCTTGCGGCGGTCGTCGCGAGCAGACCGTGGACAAGGTTAAGGCGCACAAAAAGCGGCTGGTGGCGGCACAGCTAAAGGCTGACGCCGTGGCCAAGTCGGTGGTCCCTGTTACCGAGCCGGCAAACAAATCGGCTACCGCCCCCGCAGCGCCCACAGCGAAAAGAGCCAATTAAACGAGATGAAACCGTCAGGTCGTATCGGTTTGGGACAACGCAGCCCGTGGCGCCGCTGCTATCTCTGGCGCTGATTTTGCATCCCCGTCGGCAACAGTGACACGACGGGACAGATCGAGATGATGCATACCTCCACCCACACCCTCAGCTGGCATCCGGATGCCGACGTCACGCCCAATCCGCGGGAAGTCGAGGCCATGGCCGAGGTGCTCGAAGGCCGCCATGGCATTCACGCTTCCGACGTCGCCGAATTCTTCTCCACCCATCACAGTCTCAGCGGCGATGCCGGTCGCTGCTGGGCGTGGGCCGGCGTTGCCGAAGCCATTAAGAAGCGCGGTCTACTGCGGCAGCAGAAATCCTAACTTAACGCTCTTGCCGTAATTGTTTGAGTCTGGGACTGCAATCGGCCCCGCGCGCGCCCTGGATGATTTGATGACCCACGATCCGTCTGCTGCGGCCGCCACTGCTGCTATCCGCCCCAGCCGGCTAGCCGCGCTCATCTCGTACGTGACAACGCTGGCGCACGGCCGCACCCAACTCCACAGTGCCCAGCGCGACGCCATCTTCGTGTTCCTGGTCCGCGCCGCCAGCGCCGCCATCCTCTATTTTTCGCAAATCATTCTGGCGCGCTGGATGGGCGCATCCGAATACGGGATCTACGTCTGGGTATGGACGCTGGTGCTGGTGTTTGGCGGCATCTCGCATCTCGGAGTGGGCTCCAGTCTGATGCGGCTGCTCCCCATGTATCGCGAAACCGGACAGATGGATTTGTTCCGCGGCCTTTTGATCGGCAGCCGCTGGCTGGCGTTTGTCGTTGGTTCGCTGGTTTCATTCGCCGCCTATTGGGTTTTGCGTGCCTTCGCCGAGGACATCGGTGACGCCTATTTGCTGCCCGCCATGCTCGGTGCCGTCTGCATTCCGTTGTTCGCCATGACCGACCTGCAGGACGGCCTTGGCCGTGCGCAAGGTTGGATGGCTGTGGCCCTGGTGCCGCCCTACATCCTGCGCCCGCTGGTCTTGCTGTCGTTAATGGCCTTGGCGCATCTCGCGGGCATCCCCACCGATTCGGTCGCTGCCGCGCTGGCCGCGATCGTTGCCTGTTGGGCGGCCTCCATGGTGCAGACCCTGATGGTGCAGCACCGGCTCGACGACGAGGTTCCCAAAGGCCCGCGGCAGTACGATCTGACATTCTGGGTCAAGACTTCGCTACCGCTGCTGGCGATATATGCCAGCGAACTCGTTCTGCAGAACGCCGACGTGCTCGTGCTATCGGCCTATCTGCCACCACAATCCATCGGCATGTACTTCGCGGCCAGCAAGACCATGGCGCTGGTAATGTTCGTCCACTACGCCGTGGGCAGCGCCGTCGCCAAGGATTTTGCAGCGCTGCACGCCCGCGGCGACCGTGTCGCGCTCACAGCCTATGCCCGCGATGCCGTGCAATGGACGTTCTGGCCGAGCTTGGTTGCCGCGGCGGTGATCCTGGCCTTGGGTAAGCCGCTGCTGTGGCTGTTCTCGCCGAGCTTTACCGACGCCTATCCGGTGATGCTGATCCTGGTGGCCGGATTCCTGTTCCGCGCCTCAGTCGGGCCGGCGGAATTTGTCCTCAACGCCTTGGGTGAACAACGGTCCTGTGCCGTGGTAGCTGTCACTGCTGCTGCCCTCGATATCGCACTCAATCTTGCGCTGATCCCGTTGTTCGGCCTGATCGGCGCGGCATCGGCCACCGCGATTTCGCTGGCGACGGCGTCCGTGCTCTTCGCCTACGTCGCGCGCCAGCAGACCGGGCTCGATATTTCGATTTTGCAGATCCTGCGCCGGTATTGATTATCGTTCGGCCGGTCTCCTGAGCAATTCTATGCCTTACTCCCGGCATAAGGTTTGACCTTTGTGGCGAGCCAATTGGCGAACTCGACGCGGCGGATGTCACTGTTGAGCGTGTCTGCCTCCAGTCCATATCGCCAGATCAGGTCGGTGCGGGTAGGATCGGCATTGAGCGCGCGGAAGTCGGCGACGATGGTGGCGACTTCGTCGGGCGTGCGCGCGAGGCCTTCGCTGATATGCCGCTTGGCGCGCTTTCCGATCAGCATGGCAATCATGTCAAAATCGAATTCGGGGTGGTATTGCACGCCCCAGAATGATTTGTCGCCGCGCGTGATTTCGGCGGCCTGCACATCACTGACCGCATTACTCGCCAGCACTACGGCGCCCTCGGGCAAGACAGACACTTCGTCCTGGTGGCTGCAGAAAGCCGAGAATGCCAGCGGCTTGTCGCGGTACATGGGATGGTCGCGGCCGGCATCATTGAGCACGATGGTTCTGGCGATGCCGATCTCGCGGCCCTTGGGATTGAGGCGCACGGTGCCGCCGAGCGCCGCGCTCATCAATTGCAAGCCCCAGCAACTGCCGAAGCTCGGAATGCCGGCCTCGAACACCTCGCGCGCCAGATCGATCTGCGCGCGGACGCCGGGCACGTCGTCATAGGTGCTGAGCGGCGAGCCGGTGATCACCACGCCGTCGAAATCAGACAATGCCATGCCCTGCGGCAGCTTCTCGCCGTCGACCACGTTGAGCGTAAATGTGGTGACGGCAGCGTCTTGCGAGCGCAGCGCTTCGTCGAAAAGCACTTCGTTAGTACGACCGCCGTGGTCACCGATGCTGCGTTGGCCGTCACCCGGCGAGCCCTGGAAAATCAAAATATGCATCGCGTTCCCCCATGTCATCTCAGGCAAGCGGCGGCCACATCAGCGTTGGTACTTTGCCGATGGGCGGCGTCATCACCACGCGTTCACCCGCTATCGTTACCGCGCCGGAGGCGACCAGATGCAGTGCGTGCGGATAGAGTTTGTGCTCCGCCGCCAGCACGCGGGCTGCCAGCGTGTCGGCGGTATCATCGGGCATGACAGGCACCGCCGTCTGCGCGACGATCGGTCCGGCGTCCATTTCGGTGCGGATGAAGTGCACGCTGCAGCCGGTGATCAGCGCCCCCTGGTCGAGCACGCGCTGGTGGGTTTGCAGCCCCGGGAACGCCGGCAGCAGCGACGGGTGAATGTTCAGATGCCGATTAAGCCAGCGATCAACGAAGCCGCCGGTGAGCATGCGCATGAAGCCGGCGTTACAGATCAGGTCGACCTTGGCGTCAAGCAGCGCCTGATGCACCCGCGCCTCGAACGCCATGCGGTTGGCGTAGGCCTTGTGATCAATGGCCGGTGCCGGGATGCCCTGCGCGCGCGCCCACTCCAGCCCTTCCGCGTCCGGCCGGTTGGACAGCACGACGACCGGTTCGGCCGGGAATCCCGGCTGCCGCATGGCCGTCACGAGCGCCTGCATGTTGGAGCCGCGCCCGGAAATCAGAATGCCTACACGGCGCTTTTGCATGGTGGCCTTCGGTCAGCGGTTTGCCCGCACATTGCCTATCCCAACTGGAGCCCGGAAGCGACGGGGCGTGACACTCAGCCCACGAGCGTCCCGGAGATCGAGCGCGAGTGACCGCGAAATTCGGCGATGACAGTGCCGACCGCGTCGCGCACGGTGACGTCGTAAATGCCGGAGCGATCGCCGCGTTGGCGCTCTTCGGCGGTGGCTGTCAGCACCATGCCCAACTTGCCCGGCGCGACGTACGTGATCTGGCAGTTCTGTGCGACATGGCGCTGGTTCCGGCTGTTGCAGGCAAACGCGAACGCACTGTCGGCCAGCGTAAAGATGAAGCCGCCGTGAGCCAGCCCGTGCCCGTTAACCATCGCCGCGGTGATCGGCATCGAGAGGACAGCCACACCCGCCGCGATCCGCACAAGCGTCATGCCGAGACCTTGGCTGGCCTGATCCTCATCCCACATGGCGGCAGCTGAACGTTCGGCAATTTCGTCGGGGCTCTGATACAACACCATGCCCGTCAGCCCCGGCCGGAAAATTTTGCCGCCCGCTTCTCGAGAAACGCCGTAACGCCTTCGACATTGTCTGGCGAACCGATCAACCGGTTCTGGCCGGCGCGCTCGACTTCCAATTGATGCTGCAGCGTGTTGGTTTCGGCACTCGCCAGCGCGGCGCGGATCTCCAGCAGCGCGCCGGTCGGCCCTTGCGCGAGTTTTTGGGCGATGGCTTCGGCGGTTGACATCAACGCCGCGTCGTCGACGGCCTTGTAGATCATGCCCCATTGTTCGGCGGTCGACGCGTCGATCGGCTCGGCCAGCATGGCGAGGGCGCGGGCGCGGGCAGGACCAACCAGCCGCGGCAGCACCCACGTGCCGCCGGCATCCGGCATCAGCCCGATTTTGGCGAAGGCCTGCAGGAACTTCGCGGATTTGGCGGCGACAACGATATCGCAGATCAGCGCCAGATTAGCGCCGGCGCCGGCTGCCACCCCATTGACGGCGCAGACAACAGGGACCGGGAAGGCGGCGAGGCGTCGGATCAGCGGATTGTAGTAAAGGCCGAGCCGATCGACGGGGTTTGCCTTGTCGCCGGCATCTGCCAGATCCTGCCCGGCACAGAAGCCACGGCCCGCGCCGGTCAGAACAATTGCGCGGCAGGAGTTGTCGGCCTCCGCCTGATCCAAGGCCTGACGCAGGTCCAGATGCTGCTGGGTGTTGAAGCTATTCAGCTTATCCGGACGATTGAGCGCGATCACATGATAGCCATCGCGTTGGTGGCTCAGTACGCAGGTTGCGGCTGTGGTCATTGATCAGTCTCCCCGGAAGCACTCCGGGTGAAACGATACACAGATTGAGGCGTCGCGCAAAATCCCATCAGGCCGGAGTTGCCGGAATTGGAACGGGGCGTCCGGCGCTGAGCCAATTCCAGGCCAAGATCAACTCGCCAGTTTCTTCAGGGCATCGGTGACGGCATCGAGCTTGGGATCGAGGTCGAGCGCCTTTTTTAGATCGGTCAAAGCACCTTGCTTGTCGGTTTTAAGTTTGGCAAAGCCGCGTGCCGCGTACGCAAGTGCCGCCTTGGGGTCGAGCTTGATGGCTTCCTCGGCGTCCTTGAGCGCCTCATCGTTCTTGCCGTAGCGCTGTTCGGCGTAAGCGCGATTGGCGTAGGCCGGCGCCGACTTGGGATCGATCTTAATGACGGCATCGGCATCTTCGATCGCCTTCGGCAGAGCGCCGAGACGACGATACTGATCGCTGCGGCCGAGCAGGGCGGCAACCGTGTTCGGCGCATATTTCAGTGCTACCGAGTAGTCGACCGCGGAGCGGAAGTGCTGGCCGAGGTTGGCACGCACATCGGCACGCTTGGTCCACAAAGCAGCGTTGGTTGGCTCGGCATACAGCGCCTGAGACAGATCGGCCAATGCCTCGCGCGGCTTGCCGTCGGCATTTTTGGCGGCGGCGCGCCCCTGATAGGCGGCAGCCAAGCTGGCCTTGTCCTTGCCGGCGTCCTTAATCAGAGCGCTACAGGCCGTGATCGCCTTGGCGCGGTCGGCGGTTTGGGTGCAGTCGGACATGCCGGCGGATGCCGGGGAGGCGGTCGCGGCGGCGGGAGGTGGCGGTGCAGGTTTGGCGGCGGGCGCAGCGGGGACAGGCGCAGTCGGTGCGGGCTGTGCGGCCTTCGGCGACGTAGGGGCCGCTGGCGTTGGGGTCTGGGCACCAGCGGTGGTAGCGCTTGCCAGCACCGCTGATAACAGTGCCGAGAAAACCAATGTCCGTGCCATGGCGTTATCCTCTGAAGAAGGGGGAATTAAGCAATTTCCCTCCTCTCTATTGCGTCTGCCGCGTGTTGGCAATTCATCAGTGCAACGCTTTGGTTAACGCGCCGGGCTCGCACACAGATGCACGGTGTCCAGTCACAAGCCCGACAACCGCGTCAAGTCGTTGGACCGCGAAAGCCGGTGGCGAGAACATACAACTCGGCACTTTCGGCGCGGCTGGCCGGCGGTTTGATGTGACGAACCACGGCAAAGTGTTGCTTGAGAATGCGCAGCAGGTCGCCCTCGGTGCCGCCCTGAAAAACCTTGCTGAGGAAGGCACCGCCGGGCTTGAGCACCTCGCAGGCGAAAGCAATGGCTGCCTCCGCCAGCCCCATGATGCGCAGATGGTCGGTGCGGGTATGGCCGGTCGTGGGGGCGGCCAGATCGGACAGGACGACGTCTGCTTGCGCAGAACGCATCAACGATTTGAGCTTGCCCGGTGCCGTTTCGTCCATAAAGTCGAGTTGCACGATTTCAACGCCAGCGATCGGATCGAAGGCCAGGTAGTCGATGGCAACGATCTGACCGGGATTGGACGCCGCCGGCTTGTCTGCCCGGGTGCGCGCCGCGGCGATCTGGCTCCAGCCACCCGGGGCCGCGCCGAGGTCGAGCACGATCTGGCCGGGTTTCAGAAAGTGGTACTTGTCGTCGATTTCGATCAGTTTGAAGGCGGCGCGGCTGCGATAACCTGCCGTGCGGGCAGCTGCCACATAGGGGTCGTTCAGATGGCGTTCGAGCCACTGATTGGACGACGTCGAGCGCTTGTGTGCAAATTTCACCTTTACCTTCAGCTGCCGTTGCGCACTGCCGACACTACCGGTTTTTGCTGCGCCGGCTGGCTTTGTAGGGCGATCGGAGCGGGTCTTTTTCATCGCGAACTTCTAGAGTGCTTCCTGGGAAAGTGTAAGCGATTTTCCGGCAAGGAAGTTGAAACCGCATTGACCCTAGGCGGACGGCGCCGGACGCGCAAACACGTTCATCGGCCGAGGTTTATTCCCAGCGGCGGGTATTGGTATTGTCCTGATTCATCAGGGTGGTGAGAATGCCCTCGCGCAGCCCGCGATCGGCGACCCTGAGCCGTTGGCATGGCCAGGTGCGGATCAGCGCCTCCAGAATGGCGCAGCCGGCCAGTACGAGGTCGGCGCGCTCGTGTCCAATGCACGGCTCGGCCACGCGCTGGGCATGCGTCGAGTTGAGCAGATTGTCGGCGACCCGGCGCGCATCGTCAGTGGTGATCCAGCAGCCGTCGACGCGCGACCGATCATAGCGCGCCAACCCCAGGTGGACGCCAGCCACCGTCGTGACCGTTCCCGAAGTGCCGAGCATATGGACGTTGCGATGCGCCAGCAGCGGCACGACGTTCGCCTCGACTTCGAATGGAACAATGAGGTTGGCGACGTGGCTCACCATATCCTCGTACTCGGTTTTGCCGATAAAGCGACCGCCCGAACGCTCGGCTAATGTCACCACGCCGACCGGCAATGAGGTCCAGGCCAAAATGGCGCTTTGCACGTCGATGCGGTCGGATAGGGAGCGTCGGGGTTGGCGGCTGTCCCGGCTTGACTGTCGGTTCCGCCACGCTGCCAGATCCAGCCAGATCAGTTCGGAGGAACCGCCACCGATGTCGAATACCAGCACCAGATCGGCCGTATGATCAATCAGCGAAGCGCTGCCCGATACGGCAAGGCGCGCTTCATCTTCGCGGCTGAGAATTTCGATTGAAAGGCCGAGGTCGCGTTCGACACGAGCCAGGAATTCGATCCCGTTGTCGGCAATACGGCACGCTTCCGTCGCCACAAGCCTGGAACGGGTCACCCGATGGCGACGGATTTTCGTCGCGCAGATCTGCAGCGCTTGGAATGTGCGGTTCATGGCCGCCTCGTTGAGCCGACCGGAGGCTGTAACGCCCTCACCCAATCGGATGATGCGACTGAACGCATCAATCACTTTGAAGCCGCGGCGCGAAGGTCTGGCAACCAGCAGGCGGCAATTGTTCGTGCCTAGGTCAAGCGCCGCATAGGCGGGTGGTTCGCCAGCGCTGCCGCGACGAGCGCCATTGGAGCGATTGGCGCTGGTCGGTTGCGGGTTGCAGTCTGAGGTTGCAAGCGCGCCAGTCAGTCCGGGTTTGGAGGCAACGTTAAGACTGCTGTTCGGCAGGTCGGATGCTAGGGCAGCCGCGGCCCCGTCGACGTCTTGATTGTTGCGCGCAATGGTTGTGGGGCTGGGGTGCAATCGGCCATCGGGGGCACGGGGGTTAGTCAATAGATGGTCCTCCGGCGGCTGGAACCAGTAGCGGGCAGCAAGGGCCGGCGCACTACCGTACATCAGTCGGCTGAAGTTAAGTTTCTTAACTTGAACTGTAGGCAGTTAACGCGCAGGGGTAAAGTGTCTCGATGTCCAGAAGCTCTTTCATCCCGCAATATTAAGACGTGCGCGTAGTGTTTACTCGTCGTGCCGAGCCGATGATTTTGGTTGAAGCCCCCGCATTACGGGGTTGCTAGACTCTTTTTGTGCTGCTATCGCGCACGTGTCGGACAGCATGCAGGTGCATCGTGGCTGTTCATTTCAGGAGACAGACACATGAAATTTGCAAAAATCGCAGCCACTACGTTGATCATTGCTCTCGGTGCTTCCGCTGCCATCGCTCAGACCGCAACCACGCCTACTGCCCCGACCGCCCCTGTGGCGCCAAAGGCTGCAGTCACGCCGTCCACAACACCCCCGGCAGCGCCGGCTGTCGTGCCCCCGAAGGCCGCGGCGACCAACCCTGCAATGAAGACCGCCACCACGCCGGAAGGCAAGGCTTGCTCGGCCGAAGCGGACACCAAGAACCTGCATGGCAAGGAACGCGTCAAGTTCCGCAAGGCCTGCATCAAAGGCATGATGGCCAAGAAGAGCTGATTGCTTTACGTATTGCAGACAGAACCCCGCGAGAGCAATCTCGCGGGGTTTTCTTTTGTATCGAGGGTCAGCAGGATTAGGTACCTGACGGGTGGCGATCGTCGTTACCTTGCGCGATCGGTACACCGGGGCGGGAGTGAGTGTTGAGATTTACCGAGACAAAACTCAAAGGCGCTTTCATTATCGATCTTGAGCGGCGCGAAGACGAGCGCGGGTTTTTCGCACGCACCTTCTGCCGCAACGAAATGATGGCGCATGGGTTGTGTCCGGACATCGCGCAATCGAGCATCGCCTCAAACAAACTGAAAGGCACGCTGCGCGGCATGCATTTCCAGTTTCCGCCCGCCGCCGAGTGTAAACTGGTGAGTTGTGTGCGCGGCGGCGTCCTCGACGTCATCGTCGATCTCAGGCCGGAAAGCGCAACCTACCTCAAGCATGTCACAGTTCAACTCGATGCCGACAACAAACGCGCCCTCTACGTGCCCGAACGGTTTGCCCACGGTTATCAGACGTTGTGTGACGACACGGAAACAAGCTATCAGATCAGCCAGTTCTACGCGCCGGAAACGCAGGGCGGATTGCGCCATGATGATCCGCGGTTGGCAATTTCGTGGCCGTTGCCAGTGGCGGTAATCGCGCCGAAGGACGAAGCCTTCGCGGCGCTCGACGCATGCGAAAACGAGATGAAGCGACGCATGGCAGCAATTTGATGCGCCCACCAAGCCGAAGCTGAAGTTTGTTGGGGATCCGTCGCCATGTTCATCGTCGATACCGCACTCAAGGCGCGTGAGGCGCAGGGCAAACCCATCCGGGTCGGCGTGCTGGGTGCCGGCTTCATGGCGCGCGCACTCATTTATCAGTTGGCGCGCAGTGTTCCGGGCATGTGCTTGGCCGCCGTCTTCAATCGGCATCCCCAGCGCGCCGTGGATGCGTGGCAGAATGCCGGGCACGACGGGGTGGTCATCGCCACGTCGCAGAGCCAACTCGATGGCGCCATCGAAGTCAGGCGGCCGGTCGCGGTCGAAGATGCCATGCTGATCGCGCGCAGTCCGCACATCGATGTGCTGGTCGATGTCACGGGTTCGGTGGAATTTGGCGCGCACGTCGTCCTCGAAGCGTTTCGACACGGCAAAGACGTGGTGCTGATGAATGCCGAATTGGACGGCACCATCGGGCCTATTCTGCAAACCTACGCCGACAAGCACGGCGTCATCCTCAGCGCCTGCGATGGCGACGAGCCGGGCATGCAGGTCAATCTGTATCGCTGGGTCAAAGCGCTGGGACTGACGCCACGCCTGCTCGGGAATATCAAGGGACTACAGGACCGCTATCGCACGCCGGACACGCAGCGCGGCTTTGCCGAGCAATGGGGCCAAAATCCCGTCATGGTAACGAGCTTCGCGGACGGCTCAAAAATCAGTTTCGAGCAGACCATTGTCGCCAATGCCACCGGCTTCAAGGTGTTGCAGCGGGGGATGTCGCGGGGTTTGGCTTATGCCGGCGACGTCATGAGGATCGGCGGTCTCTACGACGTCGACCGACTGCGCGGCATGGGTGGCGCGGTCGATTATGTGGTGGGCACGCCGCTGACCAAGATCTATTGCTTGGCCGAGCATCCCGATCCGAAACAGCAGCACTACCTAAATCTTTACAAATTGGGACCGGGGCCGCTGTACGCATTTTTCCAGCCCTATCACCTGGTCCATTTCGAAGTTCCGTTGTCGATCGCTCGGGTTGTCTTGTTTCGCGACAATGTGGCGCGTCCGTTGGGCGGCCCGGTGGTGGAAGTGTGCGCGGTTGCCAAACGCGATCTCAGGGCGGGAGAGACGCTGGACGAGTACGGCATGTTCATGACTTACGGCGAAGCCGTCAACGTCGAGGAAATGTGCAACGGTCGGTACTTGCCGCACGGGCTGGTCGAGGGTTGTCGCCTGGTTGCCGATGTGGCCAAAGACGACGTGCTAACCTATGGTCACGTCACCCTACCGGCTGGCCGCTTGGCCGATAGGCTGCGGGCCGAGCAGTACGCCTACTTCCGGGATGAGACGTGGCTGACTGACCGCGTAGCCGCGGCAGATGGGCCGCCGGCCGGACATGGGTATGCCAAGGCGTGATCGAATCGTCTTATGGGGTACTAGGGCAAGCCGCAGGCTCGCGTGCCGAGTTCGGTTGCCCGACAACCACTCCATGAGGTACGGCATTGCCCTGGTGGTTGAAGTTTTCTATTTTGCCGCCAAGAGATTACCGTTCATTGTCCGCTGTCGGAAACTTACGCAACGTCGAGCACCTGATGTCATCACCGTCTGCCCGGCCTAAGGTCGGCTTGTTCGTCACCTGTCTGGTCGATCTGATGCGGCCCAGCGTCGGCTTCGCTGCGGTCAAATTGATCGAGGCGGCTGGCTGTGATGTTTCCGTGCCCGCCAGCCAGACCTGCTGCGGCCAACCCGCCTATAATTCCGGCGACAAGGCGAACACCAGTGCCATTGCGCGCGCGACGATCGCAGCGTTCGAAAATTTCGACTATGTCGTCGTGCCCTCCGGTTCGTGCGGCGGCATGATCAAGGCGCACTACCCGGATCTGCTCAAGAGCGACGCCGTCTGGTCAAAACGCGCGTCGGCGCTGGCCGCCAAAACCTATGAACTCGTCTCGTTCCTGGTAGACGTGCGGGGCATGACGTCGGTCGATGCCAAGGTGTCCGTGCGCGCGACCTACCACGACAGCTGTTCCGGCCTGCGCGAACTCAAGATAAAGTCGCAGCCGCGCAAACTGCTGCAGACCGTGCAGGGCTTGGAGTTGGTCGAGATGGCCGACAACGAAGTCTGTTGCGGTTTCGGCGGCACGTTCTCGATCAAATATCCGGACATCTCCAACGCCATGGTGCAAAAAAAGACCGACGCGGCCACCGCCGCCAAACCTGAACTTCTGCTGGCCGGCGATCTCGGCTGCCTGATGAACATGGCGGGCAAGCTGAAGCGTCAGGGCAGTGCGATCCAGGTGCGGCATGTGGCCGAAGTTCTCGCCGGCGATCTTACCGCGCCTGCCATCGGAGAGGCCTCATGAATTCCTCCGCCCACAACTTCAAGGCCAATGCCAAGGTCGCGCTCGCCGACGCGCAATTGCAGTCGGCGCTGGGTAAACTCAAGGGCGGGCTGGTCGCCAATCGCGCCAAGGCACGCGATGCGCTGCCCGAATTCGAGGCTTTGCGCGACGTGGCCAAGGACATCAAGAACCACACAATCGCCAATCTCGATCTCTACCTGGAAGCCTACGAGAAGAACGCACGCGCGGCGGGCGCGAACGTGCACTTCGCCGAGACCGCCGCCGACGCGCGCGAGATCATCTTGCAGATTTGCCGGGCGGCCAACGCCAAGATCGTCACCAAAGGCAAGTCCATGGTGTCGGAGGAAATCGGCCTCAACGACTACCTGGAAGCCGCCGGCGGTCTCGAGGTGGTGGAAACCGATCTCGGCGAATATCTGGTGCAAATTCGCCGCGAAACGCCCAGTCACATCATCGCGCCGGCCATCCATTTGACGCAAGACCAGGTGGAGGCCGACTTCCGTCGCCTGCATACGCATCTTCCCGCCGATCGCGTACTGGTCGAGCCGGCACAGCTGGTGAATGAAGCCCGCCAGATCCTGCGGCAGAAATTCATGACGGCAGACGTCGGCATCACCGGCGCGAACTTTCTGGTCGCGGAAACGGGGTCCTCGATCATCGTCACCAACGAAGGTAACGGCGACCTGACCCAATCGTTGGCCAAGACGCACATCGTCATTGCCTCGATCGAGAAACTGGTGCCGACGCTGGAGGATTTGTCGACAATTCTGCGGTTGCTCGCCCGCTCGGCGACGGGACAGGAGTGCTCGACCTACATGACGCTGTCGACTGGCGCACGCCGTGTCAACGATCTCGACGGCCCCGCCAATTATCACGTCGTCATTCTCGACAACGGCCGCACCGACTTGATCGGCAGCGAGTTCCAGGATGTGCTGCGTTGCATTCGCTGTGGCGCGTGCATGAACCATTGTCCCGTCTATGGCGCCATCGGCGGACATGCTTATGGTTGGGTTTATCCCGGCCCCATCGGCTCGGTACTGACGCCCGCGCTGATCGGCGTCAAGGAGGCCGGCAATCTGCCCAATGCGTCGACCTTTTGCGGCAAGTGCGCCGACGTTTGCCCGATGAAGATCCCGTTGCCGGATTTGATGCGGCATTGGCGGGAGGCTGAGTTCGCTGCCGGCGACCTGCCGCGCGTCTATCGCACGGGCTTGATGACATGGGCCTATTTTGCGCGCCATCCGCGGCTCTATCACGCCGTCGCCAAGGTAGGCATTCCCCTGCTGTCGCTGTTCAATCGGCGCGGCCGTTTCGCCCACCTGCCCTTCGCGGGTAGCTGGACGCGACATCGCGACATGCCCGCGCCACAGGGCCGGACATTTCAGCAACTGTGGGCCGAGCAGCAGGCCGGGGTGCAGTCATGAGCGCGCGCGAGCACGATAATGCGGCTGCGCGGACCCAATTTTTTGCGAAGCTGAAGGTGGCACTCAAGGATGGCCCGCCCGCTGCCGCTCGCCGCGGCAACGTCGAGCTGCGGCTACAGAGCCCACCGTCGCATCCGCTGCCGGAACGGGTCAACAAATCACGCGACCAGCTGCGCCAGCAGTTTCGGTCTTATCTAGAAGGGCAGTCGGCCACCATTATCGAAGTTGCTGGTGCGGCTGAAGTGCCGTCCGCCATTGCAGCGTGGCTGCGCGAGAATAATCTGCCCCACGCGGTGCGCAATGGCGACGATGCTTGGCTCGCAGCGTTGCCGTGGACAACCGACCCGACACTGCAGCGAGATGCAGGCCCCGCGCAAGCCGATGATGTCGTAAGCCTCAGTCATGCCATCGCCGCTGTTTCTGAGACGGGGACACTGGTGCTCGCATCGGGGACCGACAATCCCGTGACACTCAATTTCGTGCCCGAAAATCATATCATCGTTGTGGAAGAGGGCGACCTTGTCGGCCCCTATGAAGCTGTGTGGACACGCCTCCGCACGCGTTTCGGCAAGGGGCACATGCCCCGCACCGTCAATTTCATTTCCGGCCCATCGCGGACAGCCGATATCGGTGGCACGTTGGTGACCGGCGCGCATGGACCGCGGCGCCTGTGCGTCATTTTTGTGCGCGGCTGACGCTTTCGATCCTCCGAAACGGTTCGACGTGACACGTCCATTAACAGTTGCGCAATCAATTTGAGCGACAACCGTCACTCAAGTTTGATCGCCAACAGGGTGCCACATGCGCGACGACAGCCAGGATCTAGGCGTGCTCGAATTGCCGTCGGCGCGCGCCGGTGTCGCGTCCGGCGCCGTCATCATTCCATTTCCGACGCGCGCACCGCTATCGCCGCGCCAGCCTGCCGCCCGCATCACGGTTGTCGATCCGCGCGACATCGAACTCGTTCTGCAGCGTGTCACGCGCGAGTTGGACCTCGCGAGCGCGGCACATGCGCCAACCCAACTTGCAGCCCATGGTGCGCTGGCGGGCTTCGCGGCACAGCAGATGCTGCTCCGCGAGGGCGGGAGTTCTTGGGCGCAGCCCAAACGGGCCGAACATCTCGACCGGCTGCTGCTCAGCGAATCCCATCGCGACGGCAGCTTGTGGTTTCGGCTGCGCGAGGCGGCTGCAGAGGTGGGCGCACAGCATCTGCCCGACCCCAATAAGCTTCTGCAAGCAACGCTGCGCTGCGTCGGCACCACCCAGTTCGGCCAGCTGACGTTACCGCTCGAATACAAGCTCTCACAGCAACCGCAGGCCTCCCTCACCCGGTTGTGGCCGGTCGTGGCGTCAGATGTCGGCGGCGTCGCGCCTGAATTGTTCGCAGCCGTTTGCGCGCGTCGCGTCGTCATCGATCATCGTGCGGTGCCGCCCCACGTAGCGCTCAGGATCGTCATGCAGGCGGCATTGGCAATGGCCTTAATAGAGCCGCGCATCATCCCCGGATCGGTCGTCAAGACCACGAGTGGTTGAGTTGGCCCGCACAAATTCAATTCAAGGCAAAGATGGCGCACTCCACGGCAGTGACGACGATCGGCACAGCGGCGGTAGTTGCTGATAATGGCGCGGCGGCAGTCGACGTTGTGCGCAGCCCGGGCAAGACCACACGGCGTCCGATTGCCCGCCACGGCCTTGATCCCACTGGTCAATGCCTGCATATCGGGGTGAGAACAGTGCCGATTGCCGATGTGACCAGTTACAAAGCGCACGGGCTCAGCGAAAAAGACCTCTCGACGGCTTTTGCGACCATCGCGCTCTTCAGTGGTGTGGCGGCGATCATGGTGTTCGCTGTCGTCGAGATCGGGTGGCGCGCCAAGTTTCTGCTGGAGGGCGTACTGTTCGGTGCCATTGCCTTGTGCGGGGTGGCGGAAGTCTTTTCCGCGCGCCGCAGCACTTTGTACACGTTCGATCTGAAAATGCGCGACGGGACTGAAGCCAGCTTCGTGACGGCCGAAATGAGCGAAGCCATGGTGATCAAGGCGGCGCTGGACGCATGCGCGGTGTAGCCTGATGTGAAATCGAATTCGACGTGAAAAACCTGGACAGCTTAAAAAGTGGGGCCTGTTTTCGGCTCCATCAAAAGCAACTCCGGTGTAGCATAGGCGTTGATTGTCGCCCGCCGGGATGGGCTCTGCCTCTGACGAGCTTGGATACTTGTGATACCGACGGTCAAAAAGAATGACCGTCGGTATCAGATTCTTTGTTTGCGCGCGGCCGCCCCACCAACCCCGCGCGCGCATACCATCGGTCAAGAATAATGACCGTCGGTATGTGGCGTCAATTCAGCGCCGTTCGCACCGTGATGCGCCATATTTTGTCGGTCGCGGATTGTCGTTCTTGTTTCGGCAAAGCCTCGAGCCGCTGCCATTCGATGGCTAGGTCGTGCAGGCGCCGCGTTCGCGGCTGGTAGCCGGCATGTTGGACACCAAGAGTTGCGATAAAATCGGGGTTCGCCAGTTGCGCAATGTAGCGAGGAGCGACGACCATCTGAACGAGCCGACCCACCTCGTCGTGGAGGGTTGAACGCCCCTCTCCATTCTCCCGATAGGCGGCAAACGCAAACAGCACATCGTCGTCGCGGGTCGGTCGGCCCTGCAGGAAATCGTTGTTGGCCTTGGAATCGTAGCCGGTAATGCGGTCTTTCCCCTCGTCCATCATCATGCGGTGGGCGACGGGATCCTTGAGCTGCAACAATCCTGGGTGTTTGCGCGCAGCCCGTTGGATATGATGGATCAAATCCGGGTTCGTGAAGACGGTTTCGATTGCTTCCGAGCTGCCTTGCGTGACGATGTGCAAAACCCAGCCGCCATCGTGGCTCTGCGTGAGGCCGTAAAGCTCGGTGACGACCGTGCTGCCAACGAGGTCCTCGCGCTTGAAATGCACGCGATCGCGATGCTTCGACCAGCGTCCGGCCACAAAGCCAAGGCTTGCAAAAATACTACTTAATACCAGTACAATCAGACGCGCATGATCGCCGGTAATTTCCAGCCCGAACAAATTCACCAACCCCGCCCCCCGGCCCGCCCCCGCCGCCGTGCAATGTCCATTTGCTACGACTTAGTATTTGCGGATCAACCCTACCAGTCGACCCTGAATCTCAACCTGATCCGGTCCGAAAATCCGGGTCTCATATTTCGGGTTGGCCGCTTCCAGCGCCACGGATGCGCCCTTTTTGCGCAAACGTTTAAGTGTTGCCTCTTCGTTTTCGACGAGTGCGACGATGATGTCGCCGTTATTGGCTGTCGGTTGTCGTTTGATGATCACGATGTCGCCTTCGTGAATGCCGGCATCGATCATCGAGTCGCCCTTGACTTCGAGCGCAAAGTGTTCGCCCGAGCCTAGCATGTCCGGTGGGCAGGGGATATCGCCGGTGTGGTTCTGAATGGCGCTGATCGGAACACCGGCAGCGATCCGACCCATCAACGGAACACTGATGCCGCCGGAGATCACGGATCCGGGTAAGCCGTGATAAGCGGGTTGCGGTATGGTCTTCTTGCCGCCGCCTTCGATGACACTTGGCTGGAAACCCGCGGCCTTCAACTGCAATGCGGAGTCAGGGATGGATTGCTGGCTCGCCGCAGCTGGTCCTGCTGCCGATTCCGGCATTTTCAAAATTTCGAGCGCGCGGGCACGGTGCGGCAGTCGACGGATGAACCCTCGCTCCTCCAAGGCTGTAATCAACCGGTGTATTCCGGATTTGGATTTCAAATCGAGTGCCTCCTTCATCTCATCAAAGGATGGCGGTACGCCGTTCTCCTGTAGTCGGGCGTGAATGAGCATAAGCAGCTCTTTTTGCTTGGCGGTCAGCATGGAGATCTCGATCCTGATTTCGTGCGGCCAACGCCAATGTGGTCATTCCCGGTGCTGGGCATCGAGCGGGCCTGAAAGTTGCGACTCGGTCGCCTGTACAAATCAAGAACAATATACGTGTTCGCGAAGCGTTCCGCAAGCATTTTGACTCGTTAGCCTCGTCGGTCTCAAAAATCCATTGGGAGAACAGGGACTTCCGCTCCTGCAGCCAAAGCCGGAGCCAGGATTGGTCGGACTATGAGACAATCGGCAGCGGCGAGCGGGGTCAACAAAGAGCTGTCCTGGTTTGCCTGGGGCCGCACGCGGGGGCGGGAACCGGTTCCCGGAAGCCTTGCGGCGCGCATGTAGTGGGCGCGGGGACCGTTGGGTGGCAGTGCTGTGTCCAAGATCGCGGTCATTTTCTCGGCATCCGCCGTCGGCATGCCGAGCATCGCACGAATGAGTGGCACCAGGAACAGGCGCGCAGTGATCAGTGAGGACACGGGATTGCCGGGTAACCCGAGCACGTGTTGCGCCCCGAGGTGGCCGAACAGCATGGGTTTACCCGGGCGCATGGCGATTTTCCAGAATGCCAGCTCCATGCCGTGGCGGGCGAGGGCGGGCGCGACAAGATCGTGGTCGCCGACCGACGCTCCGCCGAGCGTGACCAGGATGTCGGCGCCGCGAGCTTCGGCAATTTTTTCATCCAGGCTGGCGGCGGTATCGCGGGCGATGCCCAACATGACCGGCAAGCCGCCCGCCGCTTTGACCATGGCCGCTACGCCATATGGATTGGAGCATATGATCTGATCGTGGCTCGGCTGTTCGGCCGGTAGCACCAGTTCATCTCCGGTTGCCAGAATGGCCACTCGCGGCGGCCGCCGCACGGATACATGCGCATAACCGGCGGCGGCGGCCAGCGTGAGATGGCGGGCGGCAAGGTGGGTGCCGGCCGCAAGAACCATCTGACCAACACTGAAATCCCCGCCTCGGGGACGGATATGGTCGGCCTCTGGGTGGCCATCCGTGATGGTCACGGCGGTACCGTCTCGGCGGGTGTTCTCCTGGATCACGACGGCGTCGGCGCCGGCCGGCAGCGGAGCACCCGTGAAGATGCGGACGGCCTCACCGGCGGCGACGGCGCGGGTGAAGCTGTGTCCCGCCGATGCTTCGCCTATGATGCGCAAGACGGTCGGCAAAACCGCGATATCTGCGGTGCGCACGGCATAACCGTCCATCGCCGAGGCGTTGAAAGGCGGCTGCGTGTGGCGCGCTAGAAGTGGCGCGGCCAGAACCGCGCCGTGGGCTGCAAGCAGATCCACCTGGTGGTTTCCGTTGATCGGTCTGGCACCAGCCAGCACATGGGTCAGCGCTTCCTCAACGGTCAGCGGACGCAGAGACGATTTTTCCATCGGGCTACCCCGCCGCTGCGTAAGAACCAGACTTGCCGCCGGTTTTTTCAAGTAGCCTGATGGGCCCGATGACCATGCCTTTGTCGGCCGCCTTGAGCATGTCGTAGATCGTCAGGCACGCCACCGAGACCGCGGTCAGCGCCTCCATTTCCACGCCGGTCTGGCCACCCACCTTGATTTCCGCGCGCACCATTACGCCGGGCGGCGCGTCTTGCAGGGCAAGATCGACCGCGGCCTTGGTGATCTGCAGGGGATGGCACAGCGGAATCAGGTCGGCGGTACGCTTGGCGGCCATAATGCCCGCGATCCGCGCCGTGGCCAGCACGTCGCCCTTCTTCGCTGTGCCGCTGCTGATAAGCGCCAGCGTCTCGGCGGTCATCGCGACGAACCCCTCTGCCACGGCGATGCGCTGCGTCACCGGCTTCTCGGAAACGTCGACCATCACGGCCTCGCCGCGCGCATTGAGATGGGAGAGTTTGGTCATATCGTTCTGGCCCGTGGGACGTGGAGTAGGTGTTTAGAAATTCGGCCGGTGAAAGTCCATCGGCGGCTCTGCGACGGGCGAGGACTCAGTCTGCGGGGAGGGCACCCGTATAGGTGATCGTCTCCGGTGTGGCGTGGCGCCAGGCGGTATCCTGGTGCTGCTCTTCCAGGAAATGAGCAGCACTGCTGACCGTGCGGGGCGTGATGAGGAACATCCGCGTCGTGCGCCAGTCAAATCCGAGATCCAGCGCCACCACGGCCGCAACGCCGTCAATGTTCATGGGTATGGCTTTGCCATGCCGGGCGCGCGCCAAGCTCGTTTCCAGAGCCCCGCCGAGCCGGCAGTAGGGGCCGTAGGTACCTTCCCGACGCGCCACCTCGAGAACGCAGATGGCGCGCGGGTCGGTCGCATGCAGCGGAATGCCGTAACCGGGCAGCCGCGCCTTTTGGCTTTGTGTTTCCGCTACGATGGCATCTGCTATTTTCTCCAACAGCTCGCCGCTCAACGCACGGTCGAGCGCGAGGTGTGGCGACAGCCGCTCAAACAGCAACTGCGCCAGGTGTTCACCGAGCCCGCCCATACGATCGCCGAATGCTGTCACGCCGGCTCCGACCGCCGCTTGGATCGTGGTGCCATAGGACGCAAAACAGCGGCTGATCATGGCTGGTGGCGCAATACCATGCTCGATCGAGGCGACCAGCAATGCATCCAACGTCCGAGCCTGCGGTTTTGTCGGCATGCGGCCCTGCAGAAGCAGAAACATCATTTCGGCGAAGCTGGCTGAACCGATTAGCGCGCTCAGCGGATGGCCCCGCACGATAACTTCCTCGCGGCCGGCTTGGCTCACCACTTCTGAAATTGCCGTTTCCCATCGTGTGACATCGCGCGTTCGCATGCTTGTGATCCCCGTCCGTTCAGTCTCGGTTATAGTGGTGAGAATAGCAGACCGACCTCGACGAGCGAAACAACCGTCCGCCGCGGCCAACTTGGAATGCGCGATGATTGACCGTTTTTTGATCCGCATGGCCAATGCGCGGGGCTTTTTGTCGAAGCTCTGGGCACTGTCTCGACCTTACTGGTACGCCGACGAGTGGGCGGATATTCCCTTGGGGCCCTGGTCGTTTCGCATGCGCGAGCGGTGGGTCGCCCGCGCCACCCTTGCCGTCATCGTCGTTTTGAGCATCTTAAGTGTCTACGCGCTGAAGCTATTGAACGATTGGAGCGCGCGCTTCTACAATGCCTTGCAGGACAAGAACGAAGCCGTCTTCTGGACGGAACTCATCTACTGGATCGTCATCGTCGCCATCTACATCGTTATTGCCGTATACCGCCAGTGGCTGCAGCAGTTTCTGACTATCCGCTGGCGCCGCTGGCTGAGCGAGGTTTATTTCCGCGAGTGGCTGACGGACCGAACCTATTACCGGATGGAGATGATCGGGCACGGCGCCGACAACCCCGAACAACGCATCGAACAGGACTGCAATTCGTTCACGACGCAGACGTTGTCCCTATCGCTCAATCTTCTATCGCAGATCATGACGGTCGCGACGTTTGTCGTGGTGCTGTGGAATTTATCCGGCAGTTTCACGCTGCCGATCTTCGGCGGCGTCGCGATCCCCGGCTACATGATGTGGGTGGCGGTGATCTATTCGCTGTTGGGTTCGATCTTAACCTACATGATCGGGCGGCCGTTAGTGCGCTCGTATTTCATGATGGAACGCTACAACGCCGACTTCCGCTACCGTATGACACGCGTGCGCGAGAACGCGGAGAGCATTGCGCTGTACAACGGCGAGGCCAATGAGAAGGGCCAGCTGCAGCAGTCGATGCGCAGCATCTACGATACCTTCTGGGATCTGATGCGCTACAACAGGCGGCTGACATGGCTGACGTCGTTTTACGGTCAGGCAGCGACGATCTTTCCGGTGATCGTTGCGGCGCCGCACTATTTTTCAGGCCTCATCTCGTTTGGGGTTTTGAATCAGACGGCCTTGGCATTCGGTCAGGTGCAAGGTTCGATGTCGTGGTTCGTCGATCAGTATCCCTCGCTTGCAGACTGGACTGCAGTGTTCGAGCGGCTCACGACCTTCAGCGATACGATGGCGAAGCAGAAACAGGCGCGCGCGACGGAAGCCGGCTTCGAGATTGTGTCGAATGACAACTCGCTTATCTCGCTCGCCCACGTCGAAGTGAAGCTGCCCAACGGCGATCGGTTGCTCGGCAACGTCGACGTCGACATCAAAAGTGGCGAGTCGGTTGTCCTGACCGGCCCGTCAGGAAGTGGCAAAACCACGCTGTTTCGCGTGCTGGCCGGCCTATGGCCTTACGGGTCGGGCCGGATATCGCTGCCGGCAGGGCAAAGCATCATGTTCTTGCCGCAGAAGCCCTACTTGCCGATCGGCACCCTCAAGGATGTTCTCACCTATCCTCAAATATCCGACGCGGTCGACAACGCAACCTGTGCTGAGGCGCTGGCTGCGTGCCTGCTGCCGCAGCTGGCTTCGCGCCTCGCTGAAGGTGCGAATTGGTCGATGCTGTTGTCGGGCGGCGAGCAGCAGCGCTTGGCGTTCGCGCGCGCAGTCTTGCAGCAGCCGCAATGGCTGTTCCTCGATGAGGCGACTTCGGCCCTCGATGAGCCAACGGAGCTACGTCTGTATAAGATGATCCGTCGCCGGCTATACAACACAACGCTTATTTCAATTTCGCACAAGCCAGCCATCGTGCAATTGCATGGACGGCGGTTGGCCATCAACGCTTCGAGGGGTGTTGTGGATACCGAGATGCTGACAGTCCAGGATGATCCGGATTGACAGCGGGACGGTGATTGCACCTAATGCAGGGGAGCCATGTGCAGCCATCAGAGCTGCCAGGTTCTAGTCCAGGGAGGGACACGGGCGGCATGCTGGATTTTATTCAGCAGCTGGTGAGCGGCGTTGCGCTCGGCTGCGTTTACGGGCTCATCGCGCTTGGGGTCGTATTGATTTACAAAACGACGGAGGTCGTCAATTTCGCCCAGGGCGATTTGATGATGCTCGGCGGATTTTTCGCCTATACGTTCATCGGCATTCTCGGTTTGAATTACTGGCTCGGCTTCGCGCTGGCGGTCGCCGCCATGGCGCTGGTCGGCATGCTGGTCGAGCGTCTGCTGGTGCGGCCGATTCTCGGATTTCCACAGTTCGCCATCGTCATGGCGACGATCGGCCTGGGTTTTTTCCTGCGCTCCATCGCCGGGATGATCTGGGGCACCGACGATCTCAAGATCGATACACCCTTCAGCAACGGCGTCGTGAAGTTCGGCGATCTCGTGCTGGCGGACGATAAGCTGTCGGTGATCGTAGCGACGCTGATCCTTTGTTTGGTTCTCTATCTTTTTTTCAACAAGACGCGGCTCGGCACGGCCATGCGAGGCACCAGCGAGAATATGCTGGCCGCCTATTACATGGGTATCCCGGTCAAGCGCGTGGTGTCACTGGTTTGGGCGATAAGCGCGATGGTGGCTGCCTGCGCCGGTGTACTGCTGGCCCCTATCACTTTCATCCATTCCAACGTCGGGCTGGCGCTGGGTCTCGCATCGTTTCCGGCCGCCGTCCTTGGCGGATTCGGTAGCATTCCCGGCGCTGTCGTCGGCGGCATCATCATCGGTGTGCTGCAGACGCTGGCCGGGTTCTACATGGCCGAAGGCTGGAAGAGTGTATTCCCCTACATAATCTTGCTCGGCGTGCTGTTGTTGAAGCCTGAAGGTCTGTTCGGCGCGCTTGGCCGCAAAAAAGTCTGATCGGATACGCCATGCGTTTCGTCTTCAAGACCAACTACGACCAGGATATTCGCCTGTTCCAGCACGCGGGGCAGATGTGGACTTATCTCGCTCTCTTTGCGGTGCTGCTTGTCGCGCCCGCCGTGGTCAGCTCGTATATGCTGAGCCAACTCGTGTTCGTCTTCATCTATGCACTCGTCGGCGTATCGTTGATGATCCTGGTTGGATTCACGGGGCAGGCGTCGCTTGGCCATGCGGCGTTTCTGGCCATCGGCGCCTATACCGCAGCCTTCATGCAGGCGCACGGCTATACCTTTGCTACCTATTTTCTGCTGGCAGGTGTCCTGACGGGCATCGTCGGCCTGCTCGTTGGTTTTCCCGCGCTCCGCTTGCACGGCATCTATCTGCTGATTGCGACGATCTCGTTTTCCTTCATCATCGAAGAACTGCTGGCGCGCTGGGAGAGCGTGACCAACGGCAACGAAGGCATGCGGGTGAAGACGCTGGAACTGTTCGGTATGGAGATCGGCCGCAACAGTGATTATTTCTATTATCTGTGTCTCGGCGTGCTGACGGTGACGATCATTGTAACGCTCAACATCATGCGGTCTCCAACCGGGCGGGCCTTTATTGCCGTGCGCGACAGTGAAACTGCGGCGCGCAGCATGGGTGTCGATATCGCCGCCACGAAGGTACGCGCCTTCGGGCTGAGTGCGGCCATCACGGGTTTTGCCGGCGCCTTGTTCGCTCATAAAATGACGTTCCTCTCGCCGGAAATGTTCACCCTGCAACTCTCCATCGAATTCATCATGGTGATCATCATCGGCGGCTCGCTCGGCCTGCACGGCGCCATTCTCGGCGCCATTTTCATCATCATGATCGATCCGTTGCTGACGTTACTGAAGGACGATGTGCCGCTGCTGATCGGATCGCTGGCGCAGGCGTTCGGCGCTGGCTCCGAACGCGTCAAGGCACTGGAGGACGGCACGCAGGCCCTCACGTCCACCGCCGGCCTCAAGGGCGTCATCTACGGTCTCATTATCATGCTATTCATTCTGTTCGAGCCGTTCGGGCTCTATGGCCGCTGGCTGAAGATCAAGCTCTTTTTTCAGATGTTTCCGCTCTACAAGAAATCGACGTTCAAGCGTCAGAAGGTCTACGTCAAATCGGAGCGCAACCGATGACGAGCTTGTTCAAGGTAGAGAACCTGTCGCTGCAGTTCGGCGGCCTGAAGGCCGTCGATGATGTCACCTTCGATGTGCAGAAGGGCGAGGTATTCACCATCATCGGCCCCAACGGCGCCGGCAAGACATCGATCTTCAATCTCATCTCGCGGCTCTACAACCCCACTGCCGGGCGCCTGTTTTTCGACGGCCAGGACATCACCCAGCTACCGGCCCACAAAATCGCCCAGCTTGGCATCGCCCGCACCTTCCAGAATATCGAACTGTTCGAGAACGCCAGCCTGCTGTCGAACCTGCTCGTCGGCCGGCACTGCCATAGTCGTACACAGTTGTGGCAGGAGATGTTGTTTCTGCCCAACGTGAAACGCGCCGAGCGTGAGCATCGCATGCAGGTGGAAGAGGTGATCGAGTTCCTCGACCTGCAGGCCTATCGAGACAAGCTGATCGCCGGTCTGCCCTATGGCGTGCGCAAAGTGACAGAGGTGGCGCGTGCCCTATGCTCCAAGCCGAAGCTGATCCTGCTCGATGAACCTTCGTCCGGCCTCAACGTGGAGGAGACCGACGACATGAGCTTCTGGATTCGCGACATCAAGAACGATCTCGGCATCACCGTGCTGATGGTCGAACACGACATGAGCCTGGTGCGCCGCGTGTCCGATCGGGTGCTTGCGCTCAACTACGGGCGCGTGCTCGCGCTCGGTACCGCCGACGAAGTGCAACGCCACCCGGATGTGGTGGCGGCGTATCTGGGAACTTGATCTTTGGAAAGTCCGCTCATGGATACGATTGCGAGTACCACCGCAGAACGACCGGCGGCTTCGGCGTCGCCCAGTGCTGCCCCGATACTCAAAGTTTCAAACATCGAAAGTTACTACGGGCCGATCATGGCGATCCGGGGCGTCAGCCTGGAAGTGCCGCGCGGCCAGATCGTCACTGTGCTCGGAGCCAACGGCGCGGGCAAGACGACCATCCTCAAAACCATTTCCGGTGTGCTCGATCCTCTCAAGGGGACAATCGAGTTCGAGGGGCAGCCGATCCAGCGCCTGGATGCCGATCGCATCGTGCGGATGGGATTGAGCCACGTTCCGGAGGGCCGCGAAGTGTTTCCATTCCTGTCGGTGCGCGAGAACCTCATGATGGGCGCCTACACGCGGCGCGACCGCCGCGCCATCCCCGGTGATCTCGAGCGCATTTACAGCTATTTCCCACGCCTCAAAGAGCGTCTGGAACAGCCGGCTGGACAGCTCTCCGGTGGCGAGCAGCAGATGCTGTCGCTCAGCCGTGCGCTGATGAACCGGCCGAAGCTGCTCTTGCTCGATGAGCCGTCGCTGGGGCTGTCGCCACTGCTCGTCAAAGAGATCTTCGGCATCGTAAAACGCGTCAATGCCGAAGAAGGCGTGTCGATCCTGCTGGTCGAGCAGAACGCGCGCATGGCGCTCGAACTCGCGCACTACGGCTATGTCATCGAGGTCGGCCGCATCGTTATGGCCGACACCTGCGAACGCTTGATGGCCAGCAAGGACATTCAGGAATTTTATCTCGGCGCCAAGGATGAAAGCGCCCGCGGCGAACGCCGCTGGAAACGCAAGAAGACGTGGCGGTAAAGGGCGAAGGCATTATGGCCAAGAAATCGAAAATTACTGTCGCCGACACGGTCGCCAAGAGCTTCCTGCTCGGGGTCGAGGCGCGCGCCCGCCGCACCGCCATGCGGGAGAAGGAACAGGGGGTCTGGCGCACGATTACTTGGGCGGATTGGTTCACCACAGTTCGCGACATCACGTACGGGCTCAACGCACTCGGCTTTGCGCCGGGCGACGTGGCGTCGATCATAGCCAATACCAATGTGGAGTGGTGCTACGCTGATATGGCGACGTTGTGCGCGGGAGGCGTTTCGTCAGGGATCTATCCGACTGACTCGATCAAGCAGGTGGAGTACCTGCTGAATGACTCAGGCTCCAAGGTAGTTTTTGTCGAGGATGATGAGCAACTCGACAAAGTGCTCGAAGCGCGCGCGCGCTGCTCTAAACTGGAACGCATCATTATTTTCGATGCCGACGGCCTGCAGTCGTTCACAGATCCGATGGCCCTGACACTCGAGGCACTCGTGGCGCTCGGTCGTGAACACCGCAAGGATCGCGAAGCCTTGTTCCAGCAACTGGTAGACAGCCGCACGGCCGACGACGTGGCGATGCTGGTCTATACGTCAGGCACCACTGGACCGCCCAAGGGCGCGATGCTGACCAACAAAAACGTCACCACGCAGATGAAGCACGCGGAAACACTTTTCCCCATTGAAAGGCGAGAGGAACGGCTGCTGTTCCTGCCGCTTTGTCATGTCGCCGAGCGCATCGGTGGCTATTACTATTCGGTCGCCACCGGCTCAATCATGAACTTTGCCGAGAGCCCGGAGACCGTGCCCGACAACATTCGCGAAGTGCAACCTTCGGCATTTCTGGCAGTGCCACGGATCTGGGAGAAGTTCTACTCGTCCACCATGATCGCGCTGAAAGACGCAACGCCGCTGGAGAAGTGGGCTTATGCTAAGGCCATTTCAGTCGGCGAAAAAGTTGCCGACGCCAAACTGGAAGGGCGCTCGCCACCGTTGGGACTGCGACTGGCCAATCAGGTTGGCTATTGGCTGGTGCTGCGCAATATTCGAAAAATGCTTGGTATCGATCGCGCCAAGCGATTGTTCACGGGGGCGGCGCCGATCTCACCCGATCTCGTGCGCTGGTACTTGTCGCTTGGGATGGATATGTTCGAGGTCTATGGTCAGACAGAGAACTGCGGCGTCGCCACCTCCATGACGATGGATCGCATCAAATTGGGGACCATCGGCAAGGTTGTGCCTTGGGCGGAAGTGAAGTTGTCGCCGGAAAATGAAATCCTGGTGCGGGGTGATATCGTGTTCAAGGGGTATCTCAACCAGCCGCAGAAGACCGCCGAAACCATCGATAAGGACGGCTGGCTACACACCGGTGATGTCGGCGCGATCGATAACGAAGGCTACGTCAAAATCACCGATCGTATGAAGGACATCATCATCACGGCGGGTGGCAAAAACATCACCCCGAGCGAGATCGAGAACCAGCTGAAATTTTCGCCTTATATCTCCGACGCCGTGGTGATCGGCGATAAGCGGCCGTTCCTCACCTGCCTCGTCATGATCGATCAGGAGAATGTCGAGAAATATGCGCAGGATCTCCATATTCCCTTCACGAACTACGCCAGCCTATGTCGCGCGCCCCAGGTGCAAGAGTTGATCTGGAGCGAGATCGAAAAGGTCAACGCCAATTTCGCTCGTGTCGAAACGATCAAGAAATTCTACTTGATCGAACAGCAGTTGACCCCGGAGGACGAAGAACTAACCCCGACCATGAAACTCAAGCGTGGTTTGGTGAACAAGAAATATGCACCCGCAATCTCAGCCATGTATGGTGATCGCATGGCCAGTTGACGCCACCAAAATCGAGCAGAAAAGCAAAACAAAAGACAATACAACAACACAAAAACCACCAAGGAGAGACGCAATGCCCAACATAGCGATAAGGAAATTGGCACTATCGACGGTATCGATGGCGGCCCTGGCGATCCCCGCAATGGCCCAGACGCCGGCGGCAACCAAAGTTACCGACCAGGGCATCTCCGCTACGGAGATCGTCATTGGCACCCATCAGGACCTATCCGGACCGATCAAGGGTTGGGGTGTCGCAGTGGCCAACGGCATGAAGTTCGCCGTGGATGAGATCAATTTAGCCGGCGGCATCAACGGGCGCAAATTGCGCTTGATCTTGGAAGACAGCGGTTATGATCCGAAAAAGGCGGTTCTCGCCACGCAGAAGATGTTGGAGAAGGACAAAATCTTCGCCAACCTCGGGTCGATGGGGTCTCCGACGGTCGCTGCAGCACAAGACATCGTATTGGACGCTGGTGTGCTGCATCTGTTCCCGCTCACGGCTGCCGAATTCACATTCAAGTTTGATCCGGCGAAACCGCAGGAGCGGCTGAAATTCAACAACCTTCTGCCCTACGTTGAAAGCACCCGTGCAGCCGTCAAATACATGATGACGGAGAAAAAGTTCACCAAACCTTGCGTCATTTCTCAGGATGACGAGTACGGCAAGAACGTGCTTGATGGCTTCACGCAGCAACTCGCGGCGATGAAGATCACGCCGGCGTCGGTGACCAGCTACAAGCGCGGCACATCCGACTTCAGCGCACCGGTCGCCAAACTCAAGTCTGACGGCTGCGACCTCGTTGTCATCGGCGGCGTGATCCGCGAACCGATCGGCATCATGGGTGAAGCCAAAAAGCTCGGCTGGTCACCCGCTTTTCTCGGTGCGACCCCGGTCAACGTGATCGATGTGCCGGCGCTGGGCAAAGAAGTCGTGGAAGGGCTCTACGCGGCCGGTGGTTTCGAAGTTCCCTATGAAGATACGGCCAAGGGCAAGATCAAGGCCTGGGTCGATACCTATCGTGCCGCGTTCAATGCAACGCCGAACACACAAGCCATCATCGGTTACAATGTGGTGACGACGTTCGCACATTACGTAAAGCTGGCGGGCAAGGACCTGACCGGACAGAAGGTGCTCACGGCACTCGAATCCGGCGATGGCTTCCAGGACATCTTCGGATCACCCGTCACCAAGTTCTCCAAGACCAATCATCTCGCCAGCACCATCACATCCGTGCAGCAGGTGCAGAAGGGCCGCTGGGTCGTCGTTAAGAACGGGCTGACGTTCTGATTGGCATACATCTCGTTGCCCTTGCGATCGCCGTGATCGCAAGGGTTACAAAATTTGAGTGTATTGAGCGCCTTTGTTGGAGAAACCATGCGCCTTGTTCTTGCAATCGTCTTGGGCCTGATCTTTCCAGTGACCAGTAGTTCAGCACAATCGTTGAAGGAATTGCTCGAAAAGGCCACTATCGCCTGGAACAAGCCGACCGAGCCGTTCACCATTATCGACAACATTCACTACGTCGGCACCAACGGGCTCGCCGTCTATCTGGTGACGACGCGCGAGGGCCATATCCTGATCGATACCGCGATGCCGGAAGCGACCTCGCAAATCAGAAGCAGCATCGAAAAACTCGGTTTCAAACTTGGCGACATTAAATTTCTCATCAACACGCACGCCCATATCGACCACACGGGTGGACTTGCCGAATTGAAGCAGCTGACAGGCGCCCTGTTGATCTCCGGAGCAGCCGATAAGCCACTGCTGGAGGGCGGCTATTATCCAGGACGCGAAACCGCAGCAGAGTTGAAATTTCCGGCTGTCAAAGTCGATCGCACCGTCAAGGAGGGCGACACCGTCAGCCTTGGCGGCGTGACGCTGACCGCCCATGCCACGCCCGGTCACTCGCCGGGCTGCACGAGCTGGACAACAAGTGTGAAAGAGGGCGCCAATCCGCGCTCGATCGTATTTTTCTGCAGTGCGACGGTCGCACTCAATCAGCTCGTCGGCGCGCCGACGCATCCGACCATCGTCGAAGATTATCGTAAAACGTTTGCCTGGGCGCACACCGTGCAGCCAGATATTTTGCTGGCGCCTCATCCGGAAATGTACGGCATGCAGGATAAGCGAGCAAAACTTGCTGCCGGCGCGCCTAATCCGTTCGTCAGGCCAGGTGAGTTCGGAGCTTACATCACGTCGCTCGAAAAAGCCTTCGAGGAAAGCCTGTATAAGCAAAAGTCCGCCGCCGCGAAACAATAGCCTTTACCGTCGGCCAAAAATGCCGGCTCATCAGTAGCGGCATTGGAGCTGGCATCGGTCATTGTTTGAGCGCGACCAAGAACGGATTCAGTGTTTGTGCGCCGCGCGCTCCTGCGCGTGCCGGACGAGCGCGAGATACCGATATATGCCGTGTACGAACTTGCCATATGGCAGGGTCAGAAACAGCGCCATCACCACGCCCAGATGAATAACGAGCGTAACGCCCAGGGCAGGTGTTGCCCGCAGCAGCAGTACAGCAAAGCCAGTGGCGCTGGTTAAAAACAACATCACAAGAAAGGCTGTGTCCAATCCACGGTGTGTTTCAGCGCGCACGGCTGGATCGCGTGCTTTTCTCTGTGTGAGCAATCCCACCGGTCCCACTAACAAGCCCAAGCCGCCCAAAGCTCCGAGAACGACAGGCAGGTCGTACCAGGGATAGGGTGCCTCGCGGGCCAGAAGATAGTGATAGAGCGTACCGACCGAGGTCGCGGCGAAGCACAGTAAAAATCCATAGAACGTCATGTGATGAAACAAACGCCGCCGATCGGGCGCCGATGTAACCTCGCAACCGGCGCCGCCGCCGTCCAGGTAGCGAAGCCGACCGGCATCCTGCATGGCTTGCCAAACAGATGGGACGACACCAGCGTTTGCCGGCGCCGGACCGATCGCGCGCCAGAAATTGCGTGCACTCATCGTGATGGCAAAAATCGAAAAAGCAAACGCTGCCCCGAACATCACGGCCATCGTGTTGTGCGGCATCAGTTCGTAGAAGGCTCCAGGGCCCGTGTGGATGGCGAAGATTGCGCTGGCGTCGGGGCCAACGGCGAGCCACCCGAACGAGACGGCGATGCAGAACACGCACATGAAACTGAGCGCCAATCCGTTGCGTCTGAACAGCGGGGCCAGCACCTGGGGCCAAGCGTACGTCGCGTAGCTGTCGCCGCGTACTTCGGCAAGCACCTTGGGAACATTGACGTTGAATTCGTGGGGCGGCGAGAACTGGCAGTCGACATAACAGGCGCCGCAGCTGTGGCAGAGATTGGCGAGATAATCGAGGTCGCCGTCGCCGAACGAACGACGCATTTCCATAGCCGGAAATACCGCGCACAGACCTTCGCAGTAGCGGCAGGAATTGCACACGGTCATGAGACGATCGGCCTCCGCCAAAGCAGCTGAGGCATGGGTCGCGGCTAACGGATGATCAGGTGCGTGCACGCTTTGCTGCCTCTTGTCCTGCGATGCGCCCGAAGACGCTGCCGATGGTCATGCCGATGCCCGCGGCATAGCCGCTGCCCAGCACATTGCCCGCCATGATCTCGCCGGCAGCAAACATATTGTCGCTGGCGCCGCCGTCGCGCATGAGCATCCGCGCATCGCGGTTCACGCGCGTACCGAGATAGGTGAATGTAATGCCGGGCCGAACCGGGTAGGCGTAATAGGGCGGCTGATTGATCCGTTGGGCCCAATGGCTCTTGGGCGGCGATAACCCCACGGTTTTACAATCATCGAGAACCTGAGGATCGAACTTGCCGTCCTGAACGGCGGCGTTGAATTTATCGACTGTTGAGACCAACACCGCCGGATCGAGTGTGAGTTTTGTCGCGAGTTCGCCGATGCTTTCGGCGGCAATAGCCGGGAACAGTGATGGCATAAACAACTCGAGCTTCGGCGCGTCGAAGATGATGTAGGCGATCTGGTCAGGTTGGGCTGCAACCAGTCGCCCCCAGATGGCATAGCGCTTGGGCCAGACGTCTTCGCCTTCATCGTAGAAGCGCTGTGCGTGCTTGTTGACCACGATGCCGAATGGCACGCAATCGAGGCGCGTGATGATGCCGCCGTCGAATTTCGGTGCCCGCGCATCGATCGCGACGGCGTGGCATTGGGTGGGGTCCCCGATGGGCTCGACGCCTTGAGACAACAGCATTTTCAGCACGGTGCCGCGATTGTAGCGTGTGCCGCGGATAAGAAAATTATCCGCCGCCGCTCCCCACGATTCGCGCAACCACTCCAAATTCGACTCAAACCCGCCGCACGCCGCCACCAGCGCCAGGGCCTCCACTGTGTAGCGTTGGCCGGCATGATCGATGGACGCCGAACGAAAGCGGTCGCCATCGATGTCGAGCGCTACGACTTCGGCATCATAGGTCACGGCCACGCCGAGCCGGGTTGCCGTGCGATAGAGCGCATTGAGCATGGCGCGCCCGCCGCCGAGAAAGAACGAATTGGTGCGGCCGAGGCTGAGCGTGCCGCCGAGCGACGGCTGGAAGCGCACGCCCTGTTCGGCGATCCAGGTCAACATCTCCTTGGATTGCGCAATCATATAGCGGGCAAGTTGCTCGTTGGTGTTGCCGTTCGTCACCAGTAGCAGGTCGTCCCAGAACTCGTCTTCGGAATATGGACCGGACAGAGTTTCGGTCGCACTGTCGTGGGCGCAACGCATGTTGCGGGTGTGCCGGGTGTTGCCGCCCCGGTAGAATTCCGGCGCGGCTTCGACGACCAATACCGACGCGCCGCTCTGCCGGGCTGCAATGGCCGCGCATAGCGCCGCGTTGCCGCCGCCGACCACCAGGACATCGTATTTTTCCGTCAGATTTGAGGTCGTCCGGGACATGGCCGAATTATCCAGCGTCTTGCAAGCGGGAGTGTAGCTGTCCGTCAGAACAGCTACGGGAAAAGCGGCACGCGTTTTCCATTCTATGCGGAACGCGCGTGTTAACTCGCTGAGTTAAGTTTGTTCGCCACCCACTTCGTTATCGCCGCCTTCGTCCGTGCCATCGTCGGGGATGTGCTCGACTGAGACGACCTTCTCGGCCTCATCCGTCTTGAAGATGCGCACACCTTGCGTGTTGCGACCGGCGATGCGCACACCATCGATCGGACAGCGGATCAGCTTGCCGGCATTGGTGACAAGCATGATCTGATCATTGTCTTCGATGCCGAATGAGGCGACGAGATCGCCGTTGCGATCGTTGACGACCATGGCGACGATGCCTTTGCCGCCGCGTCCGCTGGTGCGGTATTCGTATGACGACGTCCGTTTACCGAAGCCTTTGTTCGAGACAGTCAACACGAACTGTTCTCGCGCGCCGAGTTCGGCGTAACGTTCAGGCGTCAGTTCAGGCAGACCCTCGACCGTCTCCTCATCGTCGGACACAGCCACCGTTTCCGGCTCTTCCACGCCGGCCTCGGCATTCTGTGCTCGCCGCATGCTGGCCGCCTGCTTAAGGTAAGCGGCGCGCTCGGCCGGTGTCGCGTCCGTATGGCGCAGGATCGCCATCGAGATGATTTTGTCGCCGTCGTCGAGCCGGATGCCGCGCACACCCGTCGAATCACGACCCTTGAAGAGGCGGACTTCTTCGGTGATGTGGAAGCGGATGCAGCGGCCTTGCGACGTGGTCAGCAACACGTCGTCGTCTGGTGTGGCGATGGCCACGGAAACGATGCTGTCGCCGTCGTCGAGCTTCATGGCGATCTTGCCGTTGCGGTTCATGTTCTCGAAGTCGCCGAGACTGTTGCGGCGGATGCCACCGGAGCGGGTTGCGAACATCAGTTCGAGATCGCCCCAGGTCTTGGCGTCTTCTGGCAGCGGCAGGATCGAGGTTATGACCTCGCCTTCGGCCAGCGGCAACAAATTCACCAGCGCCTTGCCCGGCGATTGCGGTGTTGCTGCCGGGAGTCTCCAGACCTTCATGCGGTAGCACATGCCACGAGACGAGAAGAACAATACGGGCGTGTGGGTGGAGGCGATGAAGATCTGTGTCACCACATCTTCGTCACGCGTCGACATTCCCGCGCGACCCTTGCCGCCGCGTCGCTGCGCGCGATAGGTGACGAGCGGCACGCGCTTGACGTAGCCCTTCATGGAGACGGTCACGACGCAGTCCTCGCGCGCGATCAGGTCTTCGTCTTCTAGGTCGCCCTCCATCTCGATGATTTCGGTGCGCCGCGGCACGGCGAATTCCGCTTTGATAGCGCTCAATTCGTCGCGGATGATGGTGATTATGCGAGAGCGCGAGGACAGGATGTCGAGGAAGTCCTGAATCTCGACGCCGATCTTGCGCAACTCGTCGGCAATTTCTTCGCGACCCAGGGCGGTAAGGCGCGACAGCGTGAGTGCGAGAATGGCGGTCGCCTGCGCGTCCGACAGCTTGTACGAGCCGGCATCAGATACTTTGTGCCGGGGATCGGCAATCAGCTCCACCAACGGCCGCACGTCGCCGGCTGGCCAGTCGCGGGCGATCAGTTTTTCCTTGGCGTCGGCGGGTGAGGCCGCGCCGCGAATCAGCGCAATAACTTCGTCGATATTGGCCACCGCGATAGCCAGGCCGACCAACACGTGCGCCCGGGCGCGAGATTTGGCGAGCAGGTATTTGGTGCGCCTGGAGACGACCTCTTCCCGGAACGCGTTGAAGGCGACGATGATGTCGCGCAGGTTCATCATCTCGGGTCGACCGCCGTTGAGCGCGATCATGTTGGCGCCGAACGTCGTTTGCAGCTCCGAGTGCCGCCAGAGCTGGTTAAGCACGACGTCGGCGACGGCATCGCGCTTGAGTTCGATGACCACGCGGATGCCTTCGCGATTGCTCTCATCCCACAAGTCGGAGATGCCTTCGATCCGTTTGTCGCGCACCAATTCGGCGATCTTTTCTATCAGCGTCTTCTTGTTGACCTGATAGGGGATCGCCGTGACGATCAGCGCTTCGCGGTCCTTGCGGATCTCCTCAACGTGCACCTTGGCGCGCATGATGATGGAGCCGCGACCTTTGTGGTAGGCAGCAAGCGCGCCGGCACGACCGAGGATCAGCGCTCCGGTGGGAAAGTCCGGGCCCTGGATGATGTTGCAGAGATCGTCGATGGTAATCTCGGGATTTTCGAGCGCGGCGATACAACCGTCGATCACTTCGCCGAGGTTATGCGGCGGGATATTGGTGGCCATCCCCACGGCGATACCACCGGCGCCGTTGACCAGTAGATTGGGAAACTTGGCCGGCAGCACCTTCGGTTCGCTTTCGGAGCCGTCGTAGTTATCCTGGAAATCAACCGTGTCCTTGTCGAGGTCGTCGAGCAGGTATTGCGTGACCTTGGCCAGTCGCGACTCGGTGTAACGCATCGCCGCCGGGCTATCGCCGTCGATCGAGCCGAAATTGCCCTGACCATCGATCAGCGGCAACCCCAGCGACCAATCCTGCGCCATACGGACCAATGCGTCGTAAATTGCCAGATCGCCGTGTGGATGGAATTTGCCCATCACGTCGCCGACAATGCGCGCGCTCTTGACGTACTTGGTATTCCACCGCACACCGAGTTCGTTGGCACCAAACAGGATGCGCCGATGCACCGGCTTCAGGCCGTCGCGCACGTCGGGCAAAGCGCGGGAAACAATCACGCTCATGGCGTAGTCGAGGAACGACCGCTTCATCTCCTCGCCGATGGTGATCGGGCGGATATCGCTCGGCTCCTTCGGCGTCTCGGGCGGCGTCCCGGAGGGAGGACCCTGGGGTGGTTTTTTATCGTCGGCCAAATAAATAATTCCTTCATTGCGGTGCGGGTCGACCAGCGCAAAGCGCTAGAGTTTGGCCCGGGATATCTCACTGCGGGCCCTGACTGCTGCTTTCGCTTGCGAGCGCGGCTTTGCCTAGGGCTCAAGGACGGGGCGCACCACATTGCCGTCTTGTGCTGAGCGGTATAGCACGCGAGCCGGTCCAGGCAATGGCCGCGCGGTCGCGGGGCCCGGCAATCCAGGTGTTGTCCCCAAGGAAGCGGCACCAAGGCAGTCTGCCCGAAAAAGTTGTGTGCAAGTGCTTGCGGGGGGCAAGCGACCCCACTATTGCCTGCACGTCGGACAACCGCGGGTTCAGCTACAGTTCACACTCAAAATCATAGTGGATACGCGTGACATTCCCGAGGCAACGCTAGGCGGTACCGACCGGATCATCTCAAGGTAGGCACGCTCGGCGTCAACTCGCTTCCATTCAACCCAAAGGCCCAATCCATGAACAAGATCATTCTGAGCAGCGCAATGTCGGCCCTGCTGCTGTTTGCTATCCCTGCATTCGCCCAAACAGCTGCAACGCCGGCTCCTGCGGCCGCCGCCGCCAAGGTTACGATCCCCAGCGGCGTGTTCTACAAGGGCCTCGGTCCGCAGCAGTACGCGGCCAAAGATAAGCTGATCGGTGCCAACGTCGTCAACAAAGACGGCGTTGTGATCGGCGACATCAAGGACTTGATCCTCAATTCGTCCAACGAAGTCGAGGGCGTGCTGCTCGGCACCGGCGGCATTCTTGGCGCGGGCGAAAAAGAAGTTGGCGTCCGCTACGGCGCGCTGCAGTTCTCCAAGAAAGACGGGAAGACCGTTATTGCGCTGCCGCAAGCGACCAAGGACGTGATCGCCGCGCTGGAACCCTATGGCCGCGGCGCCAAGAAGTCATTGGTCGAAAAGGCTGCCGACAAGATGAAGGCATTGGCCGACAAGACCAAGGAAGGCGCTGGTCCTGCCCTCGACAAGGCCAAGGAAGCCACCAAGAGCGCCGTCGACAAGGCCAAGGAACTTGGCAAGTCGGCTATGGAAAAGGGCAAAGAAGCTGTCGAAGTTGCCAAGGAAAAGGCAGCCCCGGCAGCGACTGCGCCGAAGCAGTAAGCTCATTCCGTCGCCCTCCGATCGAACAAGAGCCCCCGGTGGAACCGCCGGGGGCTTTTGTATTTGGGCGGCGATGATGCTCAAACCGACCAGAAAGTTTTGCGATCATGAATGCTGACACGCCGCCCAAGCCGACTAGCGCGATGACCGGCCTCGAACAGATGCAAGCGATGGTCGCTGGCTTAATGCCACCGCCTCCGATGGCCGTGTTGATGGGGTTTGAAATGAGCAATGCAACGGAGGGCCAAGTCGTCTTCACCTGCACGCCCCGGCTCGAGCACTATAGCCCGCTCGGCACAGTGCATGGCGGATTGGCCGGCGTGCTGCTCGATAGCGCCATGGGCTGTGCCGTGCACACCATGATGGCTCCCGGCCAAACTTATACCACGTTGGAATATAAAATAAATCTCGTGCGCGCGATGTCAGTGGAAACCGGACCATTGCGCGTCGAGGGTAAGGTCGTGCACCCCGGACGCCGGGTCGCCACCGCCGAAGGACGCATCGTCGATGCCGACGGTAGACTTTATGCGCACGGCACCACGACATGCATTATTCTGAGCTGAAATGATATTCTACACGGTGGTGAGTAACTCTGCATTCCCGCCACAAGCTTGGTGCTGAATTGCAACGAATCAGGGAATAAGTGAGCTGCCCGGTTGCGCGACGGAACTGTGCGCCATGTACGTTAAATACGTCGACCATTGGCCGCTCTCGGCCGTCATTCATTCTGGAGATGAATCCATGAAGCGTTTCGTACTCGCCGCCGTGATTGCCGCTGGCGCGGTGGCCACTGCCTCTGCTCAGACCGCTGCACCTGCGCCAAGCGCACCCGCTCCTGCCGCCGCAGCGCCGAAGGCCGCGCCGCCAGCGCCCAAGGCTCCCGCACCCGCTGCTGCGCCAGCTGCAGCCATGTCAGACATGAGCTGCTCTATGGACGCAGGCAACAAGAAGTTGGCCGGCGCGGCCAAGAACAGCTTCATGGCCAAATGCGCTAAGGATGCCAAAACAACCTGTGCCAAGGAGTCGACGGATAAGAAGCTGGCTGGCGCTGCCAAGGCGAGCTTCGAGAAGAAGTGCGTCGCCGATCACGTCGGCCTGACGCCCGCCAAGGCACCGGCGAAGGCTGCGGCTCCCGCGCCGACGACGCCGGCTGCTCCGGCCAAGAAGTAAGCAGACGGTTTGTTTGAGCTACAGAGCGGCGGATGGCAGCGATGTCGCCCGCCGTTTCTGTTTGGTAGGCGATCGACAAAATCTCGCCTACACTTCGACGTCGCCAGGCAATGGCACTCAACGTGACCAGGGAGGAACACACATGCGAGGTTTACTCGGATACATCCTTTACATCGTCGCCGTCGCAATCACCGTGCTGGTGATCGGCGCGAAATACTTTTCGTTAAATCTGCAACCTGTCACCGGAATTTTGATGGCCGACTCGACACGCAGCCTGTTGGTTGCACTGTTGCTGTCGTTTGTAGCCCGCTGGGTTTGACAGCAAGCTAAGCTGTCGCACCAAATTCACCCGGTGCGCACTTCAGCCCGCAGTGATTTTCTTCACTGCGGCGGAGATCTTGTGGCGGATCGCGTGGAAGCCCTTGGAGCTGTCGCTCGTCATCCAATTCATCTGCAGCGAACGGCGTGGGCCGTCAAATGGATGATGCCCGTGCCAAGACGTATCTGACCGTTTGAAAACTAGCAGCGTGCCGTTGTCGGGCGGAACTTCGGCGGCGAAATTATCGACGTTCGTGCCATCCCGCAGAATGCGCAGCCGCCCGCCGGGCTGCTGCCAGTTTTCGTTGAGATAGAGAAGCACGGTGATAATCTTGTCCTTGCTGTCGGTATGGATCGAGCCATCTTTGGCACGCGTATAGCCTCGCAAGGAGTACATCTTGGGCCTCCCGTCCAAGGCGACTTCAAACTTCTCTTCGATCACGGCTTCGAACTCAGGGGTGTCCAGTTCGTCGATTACTTCCTTGATCGCCATCGTATTGTCGAGGCTCTCGACCGGATAGGAACCGCCCTTCTCAATATTCGGATAGGTCGCATTGATGCGCGCTACGCTATCGGCATTGAGGAAGCCGGGCACGATGACGTAACTGTAAGGATCGGTTTGAACGCGCGCCGCACGCAGCTTGTCGAGATTGAGGTGAGCCACGGGATCTGCCTTTCCAAGTCTTGAGTTTCAGTTGCTCGCCACGACCGAGCTTCTAGCACGCCAGATACTGAAGCGTCTTGCGATCTCAGCGGCGATCGTCTTGCCCGCATCGAGTGGCGTATAGGTCCAGTCGTCGAGTGCCGTCAACGTGTCTGGCAGCACCCGCGTCGCGCCGCACTGCCGCAGCGCAGCGTGAAACCGCTCAAACTTCGGCGTGCCGCCCGCCGGCATGAATACATGAACAGGGCGACCGGTGGCCGCCGCTTCACTGGTCATGTTGACGCTGTCGGCTGTCACGATAAATCGATCCGCGTGGGCGAGGAAGTCTGCGTAGGGGTTTGAGCCACTGCCATCCCATAGGAGCCGCGGGCTTGAGGCCGTGGCAGCGTCGACCGCTGCCAGTAGGGCCGGGTGCGTGCGCCGCGACGGCGTAATAAGAAAACTTGCGCCAAGGCTAGCGATGGCGGTGAGCGAAGCAGCCAGCCGGTGATTGCAAGCATCCGAATAGGGATAGTCGCTGGTGCTTCCGCCGAGAATCACGCCGCAGCGGGGTTGCGGCAATTGCGCGATCGCTGTGTTCGTGACGGCCCGGAGTGCGGTGAGGCGTTCGTAGGTGAAGCTGTGCGGTGCGGTCGGTGTCGTAATGACGTTGGCGCCACGCAATCGATCATGGGTCGGGACCCAAATGAGATCGGCGGTAGAGGCGCCGGTTTTCGGATCCTGCAATATGACAGTGTAGCAGCCATCGCCGGCGGCGCGTCTGATTGCCCGCAGATAGGGGATGCTGAGGCGGCCGGTCGCTAGCACAAGATCAGGCCATGGGGGGCTCAGTAGGCCGCCGGCGCCGATTTTTTCCCGCTTAGAGGGCAGCAACCAAGGCGACAGAAACTTATGCAGCCCTGCAGGGGTCACAAGCTTCATTTCAGCCGCCAAGCCCAGCGCATCCGCGACACCGCGCACCTGCACATCCATGCCGATCTTGCCGTCGGTAATGAGCCATCCACGTCTGCCCGCGAGTGGCGGAGTTATAGTTTTATGCATGCTGTCCCTGGTCTACCCTCGTTTGTCGTCAAAGGGTGGAATGAACTACCGCAGTGGGCGTAATTGCGGCTATCGTCGTAGGCGCCACCCTCGTCAGGTCGCGTCGACCGCATACTCGGTCCGGCCATCATAAGCCATCGCAGGAACACGATCTAACATGCCGATCCGCCTCGATGCCATCGATTGGCGAATTTTAAAAGAGCTGCAAGCCAATGGCCGCATCTCCAATGTCGAGTTGGCGGAAAAGGTCGGCTTGTCGCCGCCACCCTGCCTCAGGCGCGTAAGAGCGCTGGAACAATCAGGACACATTGCGGGATATTTTGCAGCGCTCGACGAAAAACAGATGGGTTACGAGGTGATTGGTTTCGCCATGGTGGGCTTGCACAGTCAAGCCGAAAGCGATCTTCGCGCGTTCGAGAACCGTCTGCTCGGCTGGGCCATTGTTCGCGAAAGCTACATGCTATCTGGCGAGGCGGACTATATATTGAAGTGCGTCTCCCCGGATTTGCAAGCTTTCCAGGATTTCATTCTGAAGCAGCTAACGGCAGCGCCAAATGTGGCGCATGTAAAGACGACGGTCAGCATTCGCCGTGCCAAGTTCGAGCCGGGGGTACCGATCGATCTATCGCCGCGCAAGAACTGAAGACGGCTATGATTGTCGTCAAGCTGACATGAAAACCGTGCAGGCAATTCCATCGCGGGTTCGCTGATGCAGTATCCGCATACCTGTGCTAGCCAGTCAGCAAAGGCAGAAGATGCGCACGACGCCTTATTGCGACAGGTCCGTTCCTGATATGGCATCGTTCAGCGACATTAACAGGTACCTGCGAACGCGCCTCACTGCCGCAAAGTTCGACGTCGGTCCGGTTTCGTCCGCCCTCAAACATCGAGGTGTCGCGATAGCGGCGGCGGCGGGTTGCGCCGCAATTGCGATATTGGTATTTCCGGGAACCGCAGCTTTCCTGGCTGCAAGCTTGTTGGCGCTGATCGTCTCCGCGGTGGCACTGCCGCCGCCGAAGCTGCATGCCGAAGCCAGCGAAATTATCGACGCGCCGATCCCGCAACCGGCAGTAACGGTGAATTTGACTCCCGGCACCGTGGTGCAGGCCTTGGGGGATCCAGCGCTGACGCTCGATCGTCATCTCTGCGTTGTCGACGCAAATGCGACCGCCGAGGATATATTCAGTGGCGTCCACCTTGGTGAACATATTTCAAAGACGACACGCAATCCCGAGCTGACTGCCGCAGCCGTTACCGCCATCCGTCAGCAAAAACGAGAGACCTTCGCGCTGGTTATCCGAACGCCGCTTGAGCGTCATCTCGAGGGCGTGGCGGCGCCCTTGGCAGCTGACGCCCCCCCCGATGGCAAAGCCGTTGTTCTGCTTTATCTCCGGGACTTGACTGAGCAGGAGCGGCTCGCGTCAATGCGTGCCGATTTCGTCGCCAATGCTAGCCATGAATTGCGGACCCCGCTTGCTTCGCTGAAGGGGTTCATCGAAACCATGCAGGGCCCGGCGCGGAACGACCCCGCAGCGCACGTGCGCTTTCTGGAAATCATGAATGCGCAGGCGCAACGCATGACGCGGCTGATCGACGATCTCCTGTCGTTGAGCCGGATAGAAATGCGCGCGCATATTCTGCCGAACGCGACGGTTGACTTGAACGAAATTGCAGCCAGCGTCGTTGCCGGGCTGGAACCGCAGGCGAAGCTAGCCGACGTTGCGGTCACGGTCGTGCCACTGGCCAGCCCGGCGGTCGTGCGCGGAGACCACGACGAACTCGTGCAAGGGGTACAGAACCTCGTTCAAAACGCGATCAAGTATGGTCGCGCTGGCGGAGTTGTTACTGTGAACATCAAATCCGAGCCGGATGGGCGCATCAGCCTTAGCGTGTCGGATGATGGCCCGGGCATTTCGCCAGAACATCTGCCGCGTTTGACGGAGAGATTTTATCGCGTCAACGTCGCCTCTAGTCGCGAACGTGGCGGGACAGGGCTTGGCTTGGCTATCGTGAAGCACATCGTCACACGTCATCGCGGCACGCTGACCATTAAATCAACGCCGACCAAAGGCTCGACGTTTACGATCAATCTGCCGTCGCTATCACGTTGAAGTAACTCAAACTGCCCGTCACCTTCATTTTGCGTGTGCCCGGCGTATGCCCAATGGGCACCTGACTGGTTCGCCAAGACGCCCAACTGCCTTCAACAAGTGTCGCAATTCCCGCCGTTTGTCACAATACTGTAGTGTGTCCAGCCTATCTACGCCCTGCACCTCAGGAATTCGGTTCCATGAATCAACACATCGTCACGTCCTATGACAAGGAATTGGCCAAGCTCGACTTCAAGTTGGCGGAGATGGGCGGTTTGGCGGAGCAGCTTCTTGGCCGTGCATTTGAAGCACTAGAGCGGCGTGATCCGGCGCGCGCCGAAGCGGCAGTGGCGCAGGATGCAGCGATCGATCAACTCGAGCGAGATCTGCAGGAAGCCGCAGTTTCGTTGATTGCGCGTCGGCAGCCAGTGGCCAACGATCTACGCCATGTGATGACGGTGCTCAAGATTGCCGGCGATCTCGAACGGATCGGTGATCTCGCGAAGAACATCGCCAAACGAGCGCTCGCAATAGCCTCGGCAACGCATCCCAAGCCGCTCGTGACGGGCCTCAAACATATGACAGAACACGCGCTTGGGCAGCTCAAAGACGTGCTCGACGCCTTCAGCACGCGTGACGCAGCGAAGGCGATCCAGGTCTGGCGGAGCGACGAGCGGATCGACGCGATGTACAACTCTATTTTTCGGGAACTGTTGACTTACATGATGGAAGATCCTCGCAATATCGGACTGTGCACGCACTTGCTGTTCGGGGCCAAGAACATCGAGCGGATCGGCGATCACACGACAAATATTGCGGAAAACATTCACTATCTCATCCACGGCGCGGCACTGACTGAGGTCCGCCCGAAGGGCGACAACACAAGTTCACTAAAAATATCGCAAGAAATGAAGGGTGGCTTAACGTCGTGAACGTCCAACTCCTGAACGGCGATCGGAGCCACAGCATGGGACTTCGTCCATGACAGCGATCATCGTCGTCGAGGACGACGCAGCGATTGCTGAATTGCTGCGTTATAATCTGGCGGCCGAGCGGTTCGACGTCAGTGTCGCCGGTACTGCTGAAGACGCCCAAATACTGGTCGAGGAACAAAATTATGATCTGATGATCCTCGATTGGATGTTGCCGGGAATGTCGGGCATCGAATTTTGCCGCCGGATGCGTCAGAGACAAAAGACGAAGGCGCTACCTGTCTTGATGCTGACGGCACGCAGCGAGGAAAGCGACAGTGTTCGTGGTCTCACCACTGGCGCGGATGATTACGTTGTAAAGCCGTTCTCGGTGGCTGAGTTGATGGCGCGGGTCAAGGCGTTACTCCGCCGGTCGGCACCCGACCGCATCGCCGATGTTCTGGCTTACGACGATATTGTGCTCGATCGTGCGGCGCACAGCGTCATGCGAGCCGGTGCCGACATCAGACTGGGTCCAACCGAGTTCAAGTTGCTGTTGTTTTTTCTCGAGAACCGTGGTCGCGTGCAGTCTCGGCAGCAATTGATCGACGGTGTCTGGGGTCGCGATTCAGTGATCGACGAGCGCACGATCGACGTACACGTTGGTCGCCTGCGCAAAGCGTTGAGCTTGGGCGAGACAGCCGATCCGATACGCACCGTGCGTGGCGGCGGCTACGTGTTCGGCCAACGCTGAGCACAGAAAAAAAATCGAACGGGCAATCACTCCAGTCGCTTCAGTGCCGCCTGCAGTTTCCCAATGGCCAGCGTGAGTTCCGCCTTTCGCTCCAGCGTTTCCTCGATAGCGTCCGGCTTGGCGCGGTTCATGAAGCTGGGATTATTGAGCTTGGCATCCATCTTCGCGATATCGGAGACGACGCCGGCAATTTCCTTTTGCAAGCGCGCTTTCTCTGCGTTCATGTCGATCACGCCTTCGAGCAGAAGGCAGCCCGTGGCTTCCCCAACGACAATCTGAGCTGAGCCTGCCGGCGCTGCGGTCGCAAAACTGATGTCTTCGATGCGTGCCATACGTTGGATGGTGTCGCCGTGATGGGTGATGCGCGCACGGGTAGTTTTGCTGGCGCCCATCAGCACGAGAGGAATCTTGGCGCCCGCCGGCACATTCATTTCAGAGCGTACCGAGCGCACCTCGGAGATCAATTGAACCAACCAACCAATCTCCGTGTCGGCTTCCGGATTTTGCAATTTTTCCAAACTCGGCCATGCCGACAGGCACAGCAGGTTCTCGCGCTTGACGCCGACCTCGACCATGCGCCCCCACAATTCTTCGGTGATAAAGGGCATGAACGGGTGCAGCATTTTCAAGATCTGGTCGAGCACCCAGGCGGTGGTCGCACGCGTCTCGACGGTCGCTGCATGATCCTCGCCACCGAGGATGGGCTTGGTCAACTCCACGTACCAGTCGCAGAAGGTGCCCCAGGTGAATTCGTACGCTACAGTGGCTGCTTCATTGAATTTGTATGCAGCGATTGCCGACGTCACCGCTTTGACCGCTCGTTCGGTTTCTCCCGCGATCCAACGATTAACCGTTTCCTTGACGTCGGCAGGATCGAAGTTCTTTTGTCGGACGCATTCGTTCATCTCGGCGAAACGCGCAGCATTCCACAGCCTGGTCGCGAAATTTCGATAACCTTCGACGCGGTGCTTATCGAGTTTGACATCGCGGCCCTGCGTGGTGAGTGCCGCCATTGTGAAGCGGAGCGCGTCGGCGCCGTATTGTTCGATGAGCACCAGGGGATCGACGACGTTGCCGACTGACTTCGACATCTTGCGGCCCTTCTCGTCGCGGACGAGGCCGTGGATATAAACGTCGTGGAACGGTACTTCCGGCATGAAGTGGCAGCCGAGCATCATCATGCGCGCCACCCAGAAGAAGATGATGTCGAAACCGGTAACGAGAACGGAGGTCGGATAGAAGCGTGCGAGGTCCGGCGTCTGTTCGGGCCAACCCAGCGTCGAGAACGGCCACAGGCCCGACGAGAACCACGTGTCGAGCACGTCGGGGTCGCGCACCAAGTAAACCTTGTCGTGGTTTTCGAGGCTGATCGGCATTGCTGTCTCAGCCGGCCAGAATTCAACAGGTTTACCGTATTTTTTCTGAGCTTCCTGTTTGACGCCTTCCTCTGTCGTCGAGACGAAGACTTCACCCGCGGTTGTTATTGGGTTTCGATAAATCAACTTTCCGTCTTCGATAGTCGGGCCATACCACACGGGTATCTGATGCCCCCACCAGAGCTGCCGCGAGATGCACCACGGCTGGATATTTTCCAGCCAACGGAAATAGTCGTCGACGTATTTTTCCGGCACGAACTTCGTTTTTCCCGCGCGCACCGCAGCCATCGCCGGCTTCGCCAGCGTCGCGGCGTCGACGTACCACTGATCGGTCAGCCATGGCTCGATGACGGCATTGCCCCGCTGCGCGCGCGGCACGGATTGCGTGTGTGGCTCGATCTTGACCACGAAGCCGCCGGCGACGAGATCGGCAGTCACTCTTAGCCGTGCGGCGAACCTGTCGAGTCCGCGATAAGCCACGGGGGCGTTGTCGTTCAGCGCCGCTTTGGCGTCGAGAATATTCAATACTTCCAACCCGGCGCGCTTGCCGACCTCGTAGTCGTTGAAGTCGTGCGCGGGCGTGATCTTCACCGCACCCGATCCCTTCTCGGGATCGGAATACGTGTCGGTGACAATTCTGATCTGGCGTCCGACCAGCGGCAAATCGCAGGTCTTGCCGACCAGTGCCTTATAACGTTCGTCGTCCGGGTGCACAGCAACGCCGGTGTCGCCCAGCATCGTCTCCGGCCGCGTGGTGGCAACGACGATGAAGGACGCCGCGTCCTTGGGATCGAACGTCTTGCCGGTCAGCGGGTAGCGCAGGTGGTACATATGCCCGCCCGGATCTTTGGCCAGAGCCTTAGCCAGGGCCGCTTCCGAAAAGGCAATCGGATTGCCTTCCTTGTCGACGCCACCTTCGACCCATCTGAAACTGCCGGTGACATCGACCATGTCGACTTCGAGATCGCTGACCGCCGACTGGAACTCCGGGTCCCAATTGACCAGCCGCTTGTCTTTGTAGATCAGCCCCGCCTTATGCAGATCGACGAAGACTTTCAGCACCGCTTTCGACAGCCCCTCGTCCATGGTGAAGCGTTCACGGCTCCAATCACAGGACGCGCCCAAACGCTTCAACTGCGAGACGATGGTCCCGCCCGACTCGGCTTTCCATTTCCAGACTTCCTCAAGGAATTTTTCGCGACCGAGCGTGCGGCGGTTGAGCTGCCGTTCGCTCAAGCGGCGCTCGACAACCAATTGCGTCGCGATACCTGCGTGGTCGGTGCCCGGTAGCCAAAGGACGTCCTTGCCGAGCATCCGTTGATGTCGGCTGAGGATATCCTGCAGCGTCACATCGAGCGCGTGGCCCATGTGGAGTGAACCCGTCACATTGGGCGGCGGTATGACGATACAGTAGGGCTCCGCCCTGCGTCGCTCAGGGAGTCCTGCTTTGAAAGCTTGAGCTTCCTCCCATTCCGCGTGAATGCGGGCCTCGATATCGGCGGGCTGATAAGTCTTCTCAAGCATGGCGCGCTGGCGCTTTCAACTGTTGCATCGGTGCGGGATCAGCGTCGTACGCGCACCGCTATCGCGCGTCAATGGAACGACATTGTCCCCAGAGCCCAACGCGGCCAGATCACGGCACTTCGAAGGACAGAATGCGAACAGGACCACAGAGAGTCTAGCTCACTCAGGATGCAAGCGCGTCAATACCCGCCAAGTTGCGCCGCGCCGACTTGACGGGTGCGAAGTTCACGCCGACTTTGCAAGAGAGGCTGCTTATATAGCGCTTTTCAACTCGGCCACTTCAGAAAGTTCTTGCCGCAGAGCCTTGTCAACCATGCGTGGCATGTTGGCGTCCAGCCATTCCCGCAGCAATGGCCTGAGCATAGCCGCGATGGTTTCTTCAAATGACTTCGCCGGTGCGACGTCAAGGTCGATCGCTGAAGGTATTGCAGGAGCACATATGGGAGGATGGATCTCGGACGCAGTCTGGAGCGCAACGCCTGCGACCACCGTCTCCGGCATCGCTTCTACGCCGCATGCATCGCCCGCCTCAATCGACGTGGAAACATCTGACGCAGGTCCCGACAGTTCACCAGCAGCCGAAGCGTCGTTAGTCGACGTTGGATCTCGCACGGTTTGCAGTGCCGCGCCGTCCGAATGATTGGGCATCGCGAGGGCAGCATTTGCGGCATTGGCCGCAGCAACCTCGGCTACCGCTGCAGCTGCCGTCTCAGCTAATGACGCAAATAATTCTGATGCGGCCTTTACAACTATGTTTTGGTCCAATTCGATACATGCTGCAGGCGTGTCTGACGAAGTTTTTGAAATGATTTCATGTGCCGGAAAAACGCAATCGACCGACAGTTCGTTTGACTTCTCATCAGCGCCCGAGGCCAAGCCCAGCGCTAGCGCGCTCAGAACGTCGGCAGCAGCCTGAACCTCAACGTCGGGGGGTGCCGGCAACAACACCACCTGCTCGACAGGAGGCAGATCAGACGCATTATCCGGCCCAACAGCAGGCGCCTCAGCCACAGCCGAGCGTGCTGGTACCAGCGGCAGTCGTTCCGCAGCCGACAAAGATTGCCCCGATGTCTCACGCGGCTCCCCTATCGATTTCGGCGCAGAGGTCGGCTCCAGCAGTTCCGCCAGGACCTCGTCTAAATTATCGGCAGGCACGGCGCGCTGGGTTGACCGGCGAACACTTTTCGCAGCGGCTCGTGTGTCAGTTCCTGGGAAACCGCCACCGGAGATAGTTTGATCAGTTGTGGGTCGCACTTGGAAGCGTGCGGCCAACGGTTCTTCGTCGATTATTTTTCGTATCGACGAGAGAATGTCGTCCATACTTGCATCGTTGACGGTTTGCCGTTTTCCCCGCGACCGATCAGGATTTGACGTGTACGACCAGTCCGTGGCGTTGCCAACCATCGTAATTAGACCGCTTCAAAAGGTAGTCAAAACTCGCACGAGGAACGCTGTAAGATCGGCTGCCGCGAAAACGGCGCCAACGGAATGGATGTAAAAGCCATTCGACACATAACGTAACATGATGCGCCCTTGTGCCTGTGCCGGGCTTGCTAGCGTGACTATTTCACCGGCTTCCAGGTCTTAGCATCGTCCTGCTCCAAGGCCTTCTTGCCGTGGGTGTCCCAGAGGTCGAGCTTCTCTATTCTACCATCCGCGCGCGTGATAGAAACACCCCACCACTGGCGGCGCACCTCGTGATAGTGCTGTTCAGCATCGTAGATTGTACCGACCCCGCCGAGCTCGGAGATGTTCAGTCGACCTGTAGCAGCCAACACGGAGTAGGCGGCAACGGCGATATTATGTTTGTCGGTGACGGCCGCAACCTGCGCGTTGAGCAGCACTTGCTCGGCATTGAGCACGTCAAGCAGGGTACGCTGACCAACGCGCTCTTCTTCGCGAACACCGGCCAACGCCGTTTGCGCGGAGCGAACCTGCGCATTATCCGAAACCAACTGCGCGCGCGCGGCGATCAGCTGCGACCAAGCGGATACGACGGACTGTTTAGTTTCCGTCCGGGCTTGCTCAATCTGCTGAATGCGCCCGATATGCGTCTGCTTTGCTTGCCGAACCTGTGCATCCACCAGTCCGCCAGTGTATAGCGGCACCGTCAAGTTAGCGATAAGTGACTTCGTGTCGGATACAGCAACCCCGGAGGCACCGCCGCTGGGCTGGTATTGACGGCTGTAACTGCCTTGTAACTGGGCAGATGGCAACAGTTGCCCGTAGATCTGGTCGACCGTGTGCCGAGCCTGCTGTTCGGTATACAGTGCCGCGACGACATTGGGATTTTCCCGAGCCGAGATTTCGACGGCCTCATTCAGGTTCTTCGGCAGCAGATTGTCTACTGGCTTGGGCTCTATCAATCCGTTTGCCACGACGCCAATGTTCCGTTCGTAGTTGGCGCGGCTGGTCTGCAGGTTTGAGCGCGCCAAATCGAGAGCCGAGACCGCCGCCGCCAACGTCGCCTCGGATTGCGCGACGTCCGTCCGCGTAACTTCGCCGACTGCAAAGCGCTCGCGCGTCTGCTTGCGGTCTTCCGTCAGGATCCTGACGTTGTTTTCGCGCAACTTGACGATGGCCTGGTCACGGATCACATCGAGAAACGCTGTCGATGAATCGAGTAACACCTGCTGCTCGACAGCGCGCAGTGTCTCGCGTGCCGCCCTCACCTGGGCCTCCGCAGCACGCACCGTATTGATGACTTGACCGCCCCTAAAGAGGGTTTGTGTGGCAGTCATCCCGTACCCGTGTGGATGGGTTTCATTCTCATTGCGGCCGCCGGCATTGGGCCAAACGGTTGTGTCGACTACCCCAGAGTTGGCCGTCGCCGAAACAGTCGGTCGATACCCGGAATTCGCAATTGCGACCTGCTCGTCCGTCGCTCGCATCGTTGCGCGCGCAGCATCAAGTTTTGGGTTCCAGCGGTAGGCTTGCGCAAGCGCGTCACGGATCGTTTCCGCCGTCGCCGGCGTCAACGTGGACAGACTGACGGCACAAGCCAGTGCAAGCACCGAAAGAGCAGACCTTGAGACAGGCAGGCAACCGGCTGTGTGTCGCAATTTTCGATTTATAACGATCATAGTATTGCCCCGCCGCCGCGTGTGTACACGATCTGCCTAAGGTCCATCACGCGACCACTGACATCGGGGTAGCCGATTCTCAATGAGGGTCACTATGGCAGCAAAGCAACAATCGCTGGCAAACACTCAGCGCTAACCGCCGCGATGTCGCCGCAACGTCCTATCGCTTAAAGCAGGGCGCGGAGAGCTCGAATAGACTAAGCCTCGTTTCGAACGTCGAAAGTTCGCGGTAGTGGCGCATTTTCAACAGGCCAAATCGCTTCCGTTGTCCGCGCTTGCAATCGAAGGAAAAATTCCCCGTCAGTTTGCGGAGGACCGTAGTCCGGGTGCGGCAGCATAAGGGTCTTTCGCACCCCAATTGTCGAATTTCTCCAACAACTCGACCCGACCATCGGGATGGGTGATACTGACACCAAACCACTTCCGTTCGACGTCTTCGTAGTGGACCGTAGGGTCATACTGGCTATCACCCAATTGCAGGTTCGTCGCGTCCAAGCGACCGATCGCCGCCAGAACGCCGTGTGCGGCAATCACCAGGTCATGGCGATCGGTCACGGCTGCAACCTGCGCGTCGAGCAACTCCTGCTCGGCGTTGAGCACATCCAGCAACGTCCGCTGACCGACGCGTTCCTCCTCGCGCACGCCTTCCAGAGCTATGCGCGCCGAGTCGACTTGGATCTTGTCTTGCGAAACCTGCGTACGCGTGGCCTCTAGGCGCGACCACGCGGACACTGCTGTCGCCTGCGTCTCGGTGCGTGCCTGTTCAATTTCCTGCAGACGGCTGACATGCGTGTGCTTGGCTGCGCGCACTCGTGCCTTGGTCTCTCCACCCTCGTAAAGAGGAACATTGACGCGCCCGGTTACACTGGTATTGCTTGTTGAATTAATTTGATTTGCTGAATTGAACGCCTGCGTGTAGCCGGCCTCGAGGCGAACTTCCGGCAGCAACTCGCCCCAGATCCGGTCGACTTCGTGGCGGGCAGCTTGCTCGCGGTATAATGCGGCCACCACGTTGGGATTTTCTTTTTCGGCGATTTTGATGACATCTTCAACCGATCCAGGGATCAACTTAGAGGGCGGCTCTGGTTCAGTAAGATTATGCGGCGGGCGACCAACCACACGTTCGTAGACGGCTCGGCTGGTTTTCAAGTTCGACTTGGCGAGATCCAGTGCGGACACGGATTTCGCACGCCGCGCCTGTGCTTGTGCCACGTCGGTGCGGGTAACCTCGCGCACAGTGCGTCGCGCCTCAGCGGAAGCGAGTTCTGTCGTCAGAACGGCTACGTTCTTCTCGCGCAATCGGACCAACGCTCCATCACGGATGACATCAGCGTATGCTGTCACGGCATCAAGCAAAACTTGACTTTCCACCAGCCGGAGGTTCTCGCGGCCGGCTCTGACGTTGGCTTCCGCTTCACGGACCGTATTGACGGTGCGAAAGCCTGAAAAAATCGACTGCGCAACGTTGACGCCATAGCCTGAGGGATGAAGTACGCCGTCGGTCAATTGCCCCGGCCGCGAATTGGTCGAGGCATATCCGGTATTCGCCGATGCCGCCGCAGTCGGGCGGTATCCGGCCTTGGCTTGCGGCACCCCCTCGTCAGTGGCGCGCAAGCGGGCACGCTCAGCATCGATTTTCGGATTGGTCTGATAGGTCAGCGTCATGGCTTCCTGCAGCGTTTCGGCGCCGGCAGTTTGCGCAAGCAATATCGACGTCAACGCTACGACGCTCACGGCAAGCAGCAGGCTCCGCCGGAATGGGCGGGTATGTCCTATTCTGTTGGTTGGCTCGAAGGCCTGACGCGTCATCCGCAGCTGCTCCTCATGGGTGGCCGGCTAGCCATCCCTGGGGCCTATTGGCAGCGGAATCGGTAAATTATTGGTAAATTGGTATGCCGCGAGGGTACGTGGAACCCTTTGGCGGTCGGTTGCCGCTTGGCGAGCGCGCTGGCGCTAGAAAACAAAAGTGGGAGCAGACGCGAAGCCTGGGAGCGGGAGAGCCGTGGCGTCAAATGCCTCACGTTGCGAGAAGGTCATTCCCGAGCGCAGCCAAGCCGTTGCTTTGCTACCCGGACCATTACCCGTCACGGCAACTAATCGCCCGCCGTTTTTCAATTGATCGAACAGTCCAGCCGGGACCACCGGCACACTTCCGGAAAAAATGATGGCGTCAAAGGGGCCCTCGCTTGGCCATCCAAGTGCGAGCTTGCCATTGCTCAGCTTGGTGGTTCCAGCCACGACGCCAGCAGACGCGGTAAGTGCTTGCGCTTGTGCAAATAATGAGGTGTTTTCTTCCAACCCGAAGGCTTTACAACCCATCGCTGCCAAAACAGCCACGCCGTAGCCGCTGCCGCAACCGATCTCAAGCACCCTGCCGCCATCTGGAATTTCGGCAAGTTGGACCAATTTGGCGAACAAACGAGGCTCTAACATTGCACGCGGTTGACGTTCACGATCGAGTGCGACCGGGATGTCCATGTAGGCGATTGATTTCAGTTCGGCTGGCACGAACGCCTCGCGCGTCACCTGAGCCATGGCACGAAGTACGCGTCGGTCAGTAACGTCACTGGGGCGGACCTGGGAATCGACCATATTCAGGCGTTGCAGCGCGTAGTCCGTAGCCGCGGCGGATGCCACAACGGGCGTCGGAGATGGTGCGTTCAGCGAAGTGTTGGTCATGGGCCTCTGGAACGAGCATGGCTGTGGGTAGTTCGACGGGTCGACCTTAGCTAATGCGCACGGGAAGTGCCAGAGGTCTGCAAACGCGCGCTGACGACGATTGCTTCATCGGCTCACTTGACACACCGCATCTCGCATGGTGTTGGCGATGATACATAAGCAAGTTGGGGCAACTGGAGCGGTCATCGTCATGGCACGTGCATTCATATTTCCCGGCCAGGGCAGCCAAAGCATCGGTATGGGGAAAGCGCTGGCAGCTGCATATCCGGCGGCTCGCACCGTCTTCGACGAGGTGGATGCGGCGCTGGGGCAGAAACTCTCGGAAATCATGTGGTCCGGCGCGCCGGAAGCGCTGCTGTTGACGGAAAATGCCCAGCCCGCCTTGATGGCCCACAGCTTGGCCGTCATGCGCGTTCTCGAGGCGGAACACGGTTTCAATCTATCGACGCAAGTCAAATACGTTGCCGGCCACAGCCTTGGCGAATATTCCGCGTTGGCGGCCGCCGGGACATTCTCGATCGGCGATGCGGCGCGGCTGCTCAAATTGCGCGGGCAGGCCATGCAGAAGGCCGTTCCCGTGGGCGTGGGAGCGATGGCCGCACTGCTCGGCGTTTCAATCGACGTGGCCTGCAAAATCGCAGCCGAAGCAGCTCTGGGTGACGTATGTGACGTGGCGAACGACAACGATCCCGGCCAGGTTGTCTTGTCCGGTCATAAATCGGCGATTGACCGGGTGGCTGAAGTCGGAAAGGCTCATGGATTGCGCCGGGCCATGCCACTGCCGGTGTCGGCACCTTTCCACTGCAGACTGATGCAACCAGCCGCCGACGCGATGGCGGAGGCGCTGTCCCACGTTAGGATGCAAGCCCCATCGGTGCCGGTGATGGCAAACGTTCTGGCGGCGCCAATCAGCGATCCGGATGAGATTCGTCAACGCTTGGTCCAGCAGGTAACCGGCACGGTGCGCTGGCGCGAATGCATGCTCGCGATGGCTGCGGCGGGTGTTACGGAGTTTTACGAGATTGGCAGCGGCAAGGTCCTTACCGGACTTGCCGGCAGGATCGACAAGAGTCTGAAATGCGCGGCGGTCGGCACGCCCGACGATATCAAAGCGGTCGCGGCTATGCTGGTCGGTTAGCGGTTAGTGGTTGGTTGCGGCTGACGCACCTTTTCTAGGCCGACGACTAGGAGCCCCGCCAGGAGGCCCCAGAACGCCCCGCCCACGCCTACCAGTGTAACTCCCGAGGCGGTGACAGCAAAAGCCAGGCCGGGCGCAAAGCGGTCCCCTGAGCCTGCAAATGCCGTCGTCAAAGCCCCGACCAGAGGACCGGTCAGCGCGACCCCCGCGACGGTCTTGATTAACGGCAACGGCAGCGCTGAGAAGATCCCCACGAGCGAAGGGCCGAATAAACCAAACAGAAGATAGCAGAAGGCATACGGTGGTCCTGTTTGCCACCGTCGCCGCGGATCCGGATGCGCATCCCCGCCGGTGCAGATCGCTGCGCTGATGGCCGCTAGATTACTGGTGTGGGCGCCAAAAACGGCCGACACCAGCGATGTCAGTCCCGTCACCGCTAAAATCGAACGCGCCGGGACCGCCGTGTAGCCGGAGCCGCGCAAGACGGCGAAGCCCGCGAGGTTTTGCGAGGCCATCGTCACTAAAAACAACGGCGGCAGACTGACGCCGACGATCGCTGTGATGTCGAACTTCGGCGCGAACAGAACGGGATGAGCAAATTCCAAGTCCGGCAGCGGTTTAACCAATCCAAGGAACCACGACAGTGCCGAACCGCCTGCCAGCACCGCGATCACTGCCGATGCAGGCGACAGGCGCCGCGCGAGTATGAAAAGGATCAAAAGCGGTACGACGAGCAACGGTGCTTCTGGGATCGCCTCAAAAGGCGCGATGACCAACCGTAGTAGCACACCAGCCAACATGCCCGCGGCAACCGCCATTGGGATGCGTTCGATTAACCGCAGGAGGGGACTCACGACGGAAGCCAACAAGATTAACAAGGCCGTCACGATAAATACGCCAACAGCCGTTTGCATATCAAGGCCAGCACCGGAAGCGGCAAGCAATGCGGCACCCGGCGTAGACCAAGCTGTAATGATGGGGAGACGATGCCGTAGGCTCAAGATAGATGTCGAGCCCGCGATGGCCCAGCAGATGGCCGTGATCCACGATGCCGTTTCCGCTCGCGTGGCATGCACAGCGTCAGCAGCCGCAAGCACGATGGCTATTGATCCGCCGCAACCGACAATGGCCGCAGTAACGGCTGCGAGAAGGGGCGCAAAAGACATGCCGGATGTAACTCTGCAACAGATGATGAGTTGCTCAACTCGTCGGCCTCACGCCGTCGGAGCCGAGATCGTCCGCGCACGATCATCCCGGTTGCAACCATGCCGCAATCGATCACAACAGTCTTGTTGCTGACTTGTCAACGCTCTGAATAACCGGCTTGCGCTCGTTGCTGATGGAGCACAATGTTACTCCGGATGCGACCAAGGTCATTCTGATTTGGAGCCTGTAATGCTTGAAAATTCTACCTTTGATGCCGCCGTGCTTGACGACATCAACACCGCCGCCCCGGAGCTGGCTGCCATCCGTCGTGATATACACGCTCATCCTGAGCTCGGCCTTGAAGAACATCGCACGGCCGCGCTCGTTGCCGATAAACTCCGTTCCTGGGGCATCGAAACGACCGTCGGCGTCGGCGGCACAGGGGTGGTCGCTACCATTAAGGGATCAGGTCCAGGACAGCGTGCCATCGGCCTGAGAGCAGACATGGACGCCCTGCCGATCATTGAAGAAACCGGCTTGCCCTATGCGTCGAGGAATTCCGGCTGCATGCATGCCTGCGGCCATGACGGCCATACAACAATGCTTCTCGGCGCTGCCCAACATCTCGCCAGGCATCCCGATTTCAGCGGGACGGTACAACTTATCTTTCAGCCGGCAGAGGAAGGGCGTGGCGGCGCCAAGGCCATGCTGAACGATGGTCTGTTTGAGCGTTTTCCGTGCGACACCGTGTATGGCATGCATAATATGCCCGGCATTCCCGTTGGCAAATTTGCCATCCGCAGGGGCGCCTTCCTGGCCGGCGGCTGCATGTGGCGGGTCAAATTCTCCGGCAAGGGGGCCCATGGGGGTAGCAGTCCGCACACTGCGGCTGACCTGAGCATCGTGCAGGCCCATTTCGTGCTGGGACTGCAGACCATCGTCGGCCGCAACGTGCCGCCGTTGGATACCGCCGTCATCAGCGTTGGGTCGATCAACGGAGGTTCCATCGAGGCGGGCAACGTCATGCCCTCGGAATTGGTCTTAGGGGGCACCGCGCGCTATTTCTCACCGCTGGTTAAAACGATCATCGACACCCGCATGCGCGATCTGGCTAGGCAATGCGCGGAGATGCACGGGGCAACGGCCCATGTGACGCTGGAATGGGGCTTTGAGCCCCTCGTCAATCATGACGCTCAGACGGATGTGGCAATCGCGGCGGCCGGAGCTCTAGTCGGTAGCGATGCGGTCAATCCGAAAGCACCGGCTGTGACGGGCGGCGAAGATTTCGCATTCATGTTGCAAGCCCGTCCCGGCGCCTTCATCTGCATCGGCAATGGTGTCGGTGTGGATGGTGTCGCACATGGCCTGCATACGCCCAAATATGATTTCAACGATGCCATCATCCCGTTGGGTGTGGCGTATTGGGTTTCCTTGGTACGAGAGGAACTCAAGCTTCGCTAGCTGTTCTGAAACAAAAGGCTCAGTGCGGCGCATTCGTCGCTCCCGTGTGGTGCCGGTGCACAAACTTGTGTTGCAACGTCGCAAAAGCTGGACAGGCCGGGTTGCCAGTGTTAATCCGGGCGCTTCCGCAGTTTGCAGGCACTTTCCTGCGCTGCTGGATACCGCGTTGGTGGCGGGGGTGCATAGCTCAGTTGGTAGAGCAGCTGACTCTTAATCAGCGGGTCGTAGGTTCGAGCCCTACTGCACCCACCAAACCTAGATTGCCTGCCTCTAGATTACCTGCCTTACGCAAAATTTGATTGCTTTGATCGATTGTCGCTGGATTGCGCACGACATGACCAGCGCGTGATGACCGCATTTCCCGACTGAGGAGGCGCATTCGATGATCCGATGGTCTACGCCCTCACAACGTCAGAAGATTGTAAAGTAGTTTTGTCAGCCTGGGTCGTTAGGCGCTGATGACCAAGGGCTATCTGCGGTCACGTGCGGAACAACAACAAAATATTCGCAAGAGCAAGAAAGAGCGCTAAACCGCGCCAGACAGCCATTGGCTTCCGCTCTATCAGGGGCTGCAACTGACCCTTTGCAATAACCGCGTTAGGCTTGCGTATATCCTCGACGAGTTCTGAGGGCATCTCAGGCCGACAGACCGGGTTTTTGTCGACCGCCTTCGCGACGGCCGCATCGATCCAAGTCGGAATGTCGGGGTTGACGCTGTGCGCTTGGATATACCGTAACCGGTCGACATCGCGTGGCCCCGAGAAACCACGACCGTAGGGAAGCCGTCCAGTCAGCAGTTCATAGGTGATGACGCCACAGGAGAATATGTCTGATCGCGTCGTCGGCGGCTGTCCCTGATGATACTCGGGCGCTGTATAACCCTCTGTGCCGACGAGCGTTGGCCGCTCGTTCAGCGGTTGTATTTCCTCAACCCCGGCAACGCGTGCAGAACCGAAGTCGAGGATCTTGATGGTTCCTGCAGCATCGATTAAAATATTTTCGGGCTTTAAATCCCGATGCAGGATTTCCTTGCGATGGAAGGCTCGTAGTCCCTTCGCGATCTGTTCGACGATGTTGCGCACAGTTTCGAGGTTGCGTACGGGATGATCCAGCATCCACTGCCGCAAGGTCTGTCCCTCGATGTACTCCGTCACGTAGTAGAGCGACTGCCGTCGCCGATTGGGCGGTAGAACTTTGAGAACATGCGGGCTCGATACCAAATTGCCCACCCACTCTTCCCGCGTGAACATCTCGATGTAAGTTGCATCATCGTCAAAATTCACCGACGGCGTTTTGATTGCCACCAAACCACCGTTGTCGTTATCCGAGGCGAGATACACCTGCGTTCGCTTGCTCAAATGCAACTCGCGGATGATCTTATATCCTTCAAAGCTTGAGCCCGGCGCCAGTTCGCGTGGGAACGGCAACTTAGCCAAGTTATGGGGAAGTGCATTCTGGCTATTGGCGCCGACATCTTCAATCCGAACGATTTGGCAGGTAAGGTTGTCGCCGCTACCGTTATTAAAAGCGCTTGTAACAATTCGTTCGGCTGCCCCATCAAGATCATAGGGAGTGGCTTGTATAAGGCTTACCATTTGCGCGTCACGTAGATGGTCGTGGATGCCGTCCGTCGTGCATATGAATATGTCGCCGGGCGCAATCTGAAATGTCCGGTAGTCAACCGCCAGATCGCGAGCAATTCCAAATGCGCGTGAGAGGTGCTCCTGGTCGTGTGTGACGCGGATACGGTGGTCGGTCGTCAATTGCTCCAATTCAGAACCACGCAGCAAATAAATGCGGGAGTCGCCGACATGGAAAACGTAAGCCGTTGAGGACTTCAGCACGAGGCCGGAGAAGGTGGTTACCATGCCGCGGCCCGACACATAGTGCGTCTCACTTTGACTGTGTAACCATCGATTTGCCGCTGACAACACGCGCTCGACGGATGTTTTGACCGTCCATGATTGGTGCGTCGCGTAGTAGTCATCGAGAAAGCTACGCACGCACATTTCGCTCGCCTGCTTTGCCGCCTCGCTTGAACTCATGCCGTCGGCGATTGCAATGGCAATGCCCTTGGTCTCAAGCAGCATCGGCTCAGGCACCAGCACGCCAAAGGAATCGTCATTGCGGTTCTTACGACCTGCAGACGTGTGCTGGCCGACCGAGATCTGCACGTGAGCGGACATTGCTGGCGAGCCGGTCGTAGCTGGCGATCGGCTCAGGATACATCGATCATGGTGACAGAGCCATCGGGCATTTCTTCAGCTATTTGACCCTTCGGCTCCTCCACGAACCAATAAATAAGTGCCCAACCGGCAAACGCGGTTGCGGCCGCAGTCAGGAAAAATGCCTGTGGGGTCACGAACGAAAAGAGTGTCAGAAACAATACGCCGCCGACGTTGCCGAAGGCTCCGACAATCCCTGCAATCTGGCCGGTTAGTCGACGCTTGATCAATGGCAGCATGGCATACACGGCGCCGTTGCCCGCATTGACGAACAGCGAGCACGCGAGCGTGACAAGGACACCGAAAACGACGCCCGTATTCACGTTGATATAACTCATTGCCAGATAACCCGCGGCGGTTCCCAACATACAGACCAGCATCAGTTTCCGGCGCCCAAATCGATCACTCAGGCCACCTCCGGCGGGCCGTGCAAAGAACGTCGTGGCCCCGAAACTAGCGCCGACAAATCCGGCGAAGGCCAGCGACAACCCGAAAGTATCCTTGAACAACAGCGGCAACACGGAAACAACAGCGAGCTCCGAGCCGAAAGTCACAAAATACGACAGGCTTAGAATAGCGACCTGACGAAACTTATATTGCTGCAATGCCGGCACAGGATTGCCCGCCAGCATTGGACGATTGATTCTGACGGCATCGGCAACTTGATAGGCAAACAAGCCTACCAACCCGGCGTAGATCACATTCGTCATCAACGGTGAGAGCAGCTTGAGATTGGCGGGTCCCACTTTCCAGGCAAGCAGAGCCATGGACAGCACGAGCGGTATCTGCAGCGCGACATAGAGAAAGAAATCGCGGCGCGTAGAGACTTCCATGGCGCCCATCTTCTTGGGGCTGAAATAGGTTGAGCCCTTAGGCGTGTCGCGCGCCGAAATAAAAAAAATAACCGCGTAGATTATCGCGATGACGCCCGTGGCGCCCACCGCCCATCGCCAGCCTTCGTCGCCGCCAACAAGCAGCGCGATCGTCGGCAAACTGACTGCCGCAGCCGCTGAACCAAAGTTCCCGAAGCCCGCGTAAATACCTTGTGCGAGACCGGTTTCCTTAGCTGGAAACCATTCGCCGATCATTCTGATGCCGACAACGAAACCAGCGCCGACGATCGCGAGGAGAAAGCGCGAGAGCGCTAGGGTGGCAAAGTCGTTCGCCAGGGCGAATGGAAAGCAGAGCGCGCCTGAAACTGCCAGCAGCAGCGAGAACATAAGGCGCGGACCAAACTTGTCTACCAACATGCCGATCACGATGCGCGCCGGGATCGTCAGCGCGACGTTCAGAATCAGTAAGGCTGCAACCTCCTGATCAGTTAGCCGCAACGATGTACGCATCGCCGCTATCAAAGGTGCATGATTAAACCAAACAATAAAACTCACGAAAAAGGCGATCCAAGTCAGATGGAGCGTCTTTATCCTCGGTTCCGAGGAGAAGAGATTGAGCCAGTGAGGCCTGTTGTCCTGCAATGTCTGCCTCGCTTTATGCCCGATTTTATCGACGCGCTCACGCTCTGCGCGAGGTTCTCAATCGGAACGCGCTTTTCACGGCACAATCGGCGACCGGCCCTGGCACCGTCGCTTCACGTTCGCCGTAGATAAACAGCAACGGATCACGAAACGAATACCTCACGCATTGCAATGTCTTTAATGGATCGCGCAGCTTAAAAATGGAGTTCGTTTCTTTTCTGCTGCCCAAAAGCCGAGCAAAATGATTATTTTTTCAGCGCTGAGCTGCTGTCGCTTTTTTCGGCCAGAATGACATCAATCTCAGCGACCCCGACAATTCTGCGCTCAGACTTGCCAACACGACACCGCGCGTCCGTGCTTGGTCTCCAAACCGGGAGCCTCAGATCGGCAACGCTCGACCGCCACGGGACAGCGGGGATGGAAGGGGCAGCCCGTCGGCGGATTGAAAGGCGACGGTAGCTCGCCAGCAAGCACGATCCGCTCTTTCTTGGCGTCCGGATCGGCAACCGGCGTGGCTGCCAGCAAAGCTCGTGTATAGGGATGCTGAGGCGATGCGTAGATGGCATGGCGATCGCCTATCTCGACGGCGTGACCGAGGTAGATGACCATGACTTGATCGGCAATATGCCGGACCACCGACAAATCGTGGCTGATGAAGAGATAGGCGAGCTGGAATTCCTCCTGCAACTCGGCAAGTAGGTTGAGCACCTGGGCCCTGATGGATACGTCCAAGGCCGAAACAGGTTCGTCGAGGACGAGAATTTTCGGCTGCAGCATGAGCGCGCGGGCGATGGCGATCCGCTGGCGCTGCCCGCCTGAAAACATGTGCGGGTAGCGGTTGTAAAACTCCGGTCGCAGGCCGACTTTGGCCATCATGGCACGCGCGGCGTGTGTTCGATCGGCAGCACTGAGCCTAGTGTTGACAAGCAACGGCTCCTCAAGCGCATCACCGACCCGTTGGCGCGGATTGAGCGAACCGTAAGGGTTCTGAAACACGATTTGGATCTGCCGGCGCAACCCCGCGCGAGTGTCTGAACCGACGGCGCCGAGGTCTTTGCCATCGATGATCAGCGCGCCCGCAGTCGGTTCCTCGATGAGCGTGACCAAGCGCGCCAGTGTCGACTTGCCAGAACCGGATTCGCCGATCACCGCCAGAGTCTTGCCCGCCTCAAGCGTAAACGAGACATCCACCAGCGCCTTGACGGTCACCGGCGCTGCGAAAAGACGGTTCGATACGGCATACGTGCGTGTCAGGTGCCGCGCTTCGAGAACGACCGTCATGACGCGACCGCGCTATGTTGAGGGACACCGTTGACGAGCGGCGTCCAGCACAAGGCCTTGCCGAGCCTCGCCGGTGCCCGCGGAGGCACCTGTGAGTGACAAAGATCCGAAGCGTGCGGGCATCGTGGGGCAAAAGTGCATCCGGGCAGCTTATCGAACTGACCGGGCACGACACCGGCTATGGCTGGCAGGCGACGACCCGTTGCCCGCTCCGGTAACGCTGCGAGAAGGCCAAAAGTATAGGGGTGGTGGGGATCGCGGAAGAGTTCACGGGTTGGGCTTTGCTCCACCTGGCGACCGGCGTATTGCACCACGACCTGTTCGGCGGTTTCCGCGATAACCCCCATGTCGTGTGTGATCAGAACCAATGCCATGCCGGTGTCCCGCCGCAGTGCCACCAGCAGGTCAAGGATCTGCGCCTGGATCGTGACGTCGAGAGCCGTTGACGGTTCGTCGGCGATGAGCAGCTTAGGTCGGCAGGCGATTGCCATGGCGATCATGATGCGCTGTGACATGCCGCCGGAGAGCTGGTGCGGGAAGGCAGAAAGGCGCCTTTCGGGATCGGTAATGCCAACCTGTTCCAGCAATTCCAGCGTGCGCGCGCGCCGCGCTGGTTTGTCCATGTGAAGATGTGTCTTGAGCGTCTCGCCGATTTGAAACCCGACTGTGAAGCACGGGTTGAGCGATGACATCGGCTCCTGAAAGATCATCGCAATGTCGCGCCCGATGATGCGGCGACGCTCACGTGTGCCAAGTGTACGCAAATCACGGCCATCAAAAGTCATGGCGTCGGCTGTTACCGTTGCGGTCCACGGCAACAACCCCATGACAGCCAGCATGGCCACTGATTTACCCGATCCCGATTCGCCCACGATGCCGAGCACTTCGTTGCTGTCGACGACGACGTCGACACTGTCGACGGCGCGGAAGGCGCCCGAGCGCGTGGCGAACGAGACCGATAGATTGCGGATGTCGAGCAGCGCCATGGTTATGACCTCTGCATCTTCGGATCGAGCGCGTCACGCAGCCCGTCACCCATGAGGTTGATCGAGACGACGGTGACGAGGATGGCGAGGCCAGGTAAAGTGAGAATCCATGGGTCGGATCTGATAAACTCGCGGGCGTCGGCCAGCATCGTTCCCCATTCGGAAACGGGTGGTTGTGCGCCGAGACCGAGAAAGCCGAGCGCCGCCGCCTCCAGGATCGCTTCGGACACGCCGAGCGCACTCTGCACGATGAGCGGCGCCAGACAATTCGGCAGCACCGTTGCAAACATCAGCCGGAACTGGCTGACCCCGATCACGCGTGCAGCCGTGACATACTCTTTGCTCAGTTCAGCCATCGCAGAAGCGCGCACCAGGCGCACATAACGCGGCAAGAAAACGATGGTGACGGCGATAATCGTGTTGGCCAGGCTGGGTCCGAGCACGGCGACGATCAGGATCGCCAGCACCAGCCCGGGCACGGCCATCAACAGGTCCATGGCCCGCGTAATCAGCACATCGACCCACGGCCTGGAAAATGCCGCCAATAATCCAAGGACTACGCCCAGGACAAAGGATACCCCCATTACCGAGATGCCAATGAACAGCGAGACCCGAGCTCCGTAGATGAGGCGCGAGAGGGTATCGCGGCCCAGCCCGTCGGTGCCGAGCGGGAAACGCCAGTTGCCGCCTGTCACCCAGAAGGGTGGTTGACGCACGGCATCGCGGAATTGTTCGAGTGGGGAGTGCGGCGCGATGATATCGGCGCCCAGCGCCATCAGAGCGATGATTGCGAGGATGGCCATACCGGCAACAGCGCCCTTGTTTTCCTTGAACGAGAGCCAGAATGCGCGAAACGGAGCTGGCGCGGCGATGACGGGTCGATCGGCTGCCGCAACGGTGTAACTATCGGCCATGGCGGATCCTGGGATTGATGACGCCATAGATGACGTCGACCAGTAAATTGACGCTGATCACGATCGCCGAAATCAGCATGACGCCGCCTTGCAGCGCGGGGTAGTCACGTCGCCCGATGGCCTCGATCAACCATTTGCCGACGCCGGGCCAAGAGAAGATCGTTTCGGTCAACACCGCGCCGGCCATGGAACTGCCGACCGACAGACCGATCACTGTCACGACTGGGATCAATGCGTTGCGGAGGGCATGCAGGCCGATCACCCGAAACGGCGACAGGCCCTTGGCGCGTGCCGTGCGCACATAGTCCTCGCCGAGTACTTCCAGCATTGACGAGCGGGTCATGCGCGCAATCGTCGCCAGCGGCACTGTTCCCAGCACAATGACCGGCAAAACCAGGTGATGAAGCGCGTCGAGGAGCGCGCCCTTCTGACCGGATAACACCGAGTCGATCAACATGAAACCGGTGACAGGCTCGAAGTAAAATTTGATCAGATCGATGCGCCCCGACACAGGCGTCAGATGCAACCGTTCGGCGACCAGCATAATCAACAACAGGCCCCACCAGAAAATGGGCATCGAGAACCCGACCACCGAGATGCTCATCAGGGTTTGATCGTACCAGCTGCCGCGCTTCACCGCCGCGATGGCGCCGGCGGGCACGCCAATCATCACCGCGAACAAAATTGCGGAAAGCGACAACTCGACAGTCGCCGGAAACAGCGTGAAGAACTCGGTCAGCACTTTCTCGTTGGTGACGACCGACGTGCCGAAATCACCGTGCAACAACGCCCAGACGTAGTCGAAAAACTGCTTCCAGACCGGTTGGTCGAGCCCTAGCTCATGGCGGAATTGCGCCAGCCGCTCCGGTGAAATGCCACGCTCCCCGACACGAACTTCCACGGGGTCACCGGGTACGAGTCGGATGGCCGCAAATGTGAGAAACATCAACGCGAAGAACGTCGGGATCGTCAGTGCCGCACGCTTGAGGAAATAAAGGACCATCAGATCTCGGGGGCCGGAACGGACGTACGAACGCGTTACCGACGTGGCGGAGCGGAAGGTATCCGATCCGCCACGTCGGCTTTAACACAACTGCGCGCTATTTGATGTCAACGCCGTTGAACTTATGGCCGCCGAACGGTCCCTGTTTGTAGCCTTCGACTTCCTTGCGCATGGTCTCGTAGACGACGGAATGCGCGATCTTGAGATCGGGCGCTTCCTCGTGTTCGATCTCCTGCATGCGCATGTAGATCTTTGTGCGCTCGCCGGTGTCGGACAACTTGGCTGCCTTGGCCAGCAGGTCATCGTATTCCTGGTTGCACCACTTGGTGATGTTTTGGCCTCCGGCGCGCGCGCCCGTGCAACCGCGCAGGAAGAAGAAATTGTCGGGGTCGCCGTTGTCGCCGGTCCAGCCGAGTTGGGCCGTCATATGTTCGCCCTGCTGGGCGCGCTTGCGGTATTCACCCCATTCGTAGGTCACGAGCTTGGCATTGACGCCAACCTTGGCGAGATCAGACTGCATCATTTCGGCGATGCGCTTGGCGTTCGGATTGTAAGGACGCTGAACGGGCATGTACCAGAGGTCAATTTCGAGCGGTGCCGTCACGCCCGCTTCCTTCAGCATGGTCTTGGCTTTCTCGGGATCGTAAGCGTAATCCTTCACAGCGTCATTGTAGGACCACAGGATCGGCGGAATGAGGTTCTTTGCCGCCTGGCCGGCACCGAGATAGACGTCGCGAATGATCGTGGCTTTGTCGATGGACATGTTCAAAGCCTGACGAACGGCCTTGTTATCGAACGGTGGTTTGGAGACGTTGAAGGCCCAATAGGCAATGTTGAGGCCAGCCTGATTGATCACTTTCAGCGACGGGTCATTCTGCATCTCAGGCAGATCGGCTGGCCGTGGTGCGATCATGAAGTGGCATTCGCCGGCCTTTAGCTTTGAGTAGCGGGCGGTGGGATCCGGCGTGATCGCATAGACGAGATCGTCGACAAGAGCTTTTTCACCCCAGAAGTCCGGATTTTTCTTGAAGCGGATAACAGCATCTTTTTGATAAGTGACGAAAGCGAAGGGGCCGGTGCCGATCGGCTGCTGATCCATCAATTCGAGTTTGCCAGCCTTGACCAGGCTGTCGGCATATTCAGCGGAGTGGATGGAGGCGAAGTCCATGGCCAGATTGGCCATCATCGGGGCGTTCGGTTCGCTCAGCGTCAGCTTGACAGTGTAGTCATCGACCTTATCGAGCGACTTCATCAGCGTGCCCATTTTCATGTCGCTGAAGTAATCGTATTTGCCGCCTGAGACTTTGGCGAAGGGATGATCGGGTTTCCATTGCCGGTTAAAAGTCCAAAGTACATCGTCGGCGTTGAAATCACGCGTCGGCTTAAAGGTTGCTGAGGAATGAAACTTCACGGCTTTGCGAAGTTTGAAGGTGATGACGGTACCACCCTCGGTGATCTCCCAACTCTCCGCCAGACCCGGGACAACTTTTGCCGAACCACGCTCAAATTCTACAAGCTGGTTGTAAACGGGCCGCGCGCCGTCGAAGCTCGTGCCAGTGGTGTTGACCGCTGGCGTGAAGTTCTCGGGTGAACCTTCCGAGCAATAAACCAATGTTTTAGCTGCAGCTGGCAGGGTACCGATACAAAATACCGCAAATCCCGCAGCGAATAGGCGCCTCGCCTTCGAATGCATTTGTGTCTCCGTGAACGGCCCAGTCGATGGATGGCGCGACGGCAATCCAGAAAGCATTGAACCCCATTTCCGAGATGCACGCAATTTTTCATCCAGGCACCCGACAACCGCCATCCACAGCGACTTTAACGGGAGGAAACATTTCAGCGGTTCGTCAACTGCGGCCCGCCGAAGAGGAATATTCGCCGATAGCAGAATTTGCTTGTCAGCCAAAAAACATCATCAGCACAATGCGTTGTAAAAAAGCATTGACATAACATAAGTTTCCATAATACATATTACGCGATTGTAAGGGGTAACGTCGCCGGAGGCGGAGCCGACGTTTCGCCCAGGGCAAATTTTGACGGGGTTATAAACAATCGCCACGAATTTCAGCTGACCCCAGGGGCGAGCCAGACAGCGTTGCCGTTTCCAGCGCTCGCTGTATAGCCCGATGTCGCCAGCATTGCCGTGATGTCGCTGGCGGCCTCACCTCGCTTCGCCAACAACTCCGGATGAAGCTCAAGCGCCAGCGCGCGCACGCGGTGGGTTGCGAAGACCTCAGTAGATCCGAGCAAGGCCTCGTACTCGAAGCCCTCGATGTCAACTTTCATGAGGTCAACGCGTGCCAAGCCAGCATCATCCAGCACTTGGCACAAGGTGCGCGTTTCAATGCTTTGCGTCGGCAGCCGATACCTTGTGTTCACGTGTAGTCCGCTACCCCCGCTGCTGGTATCGGCAGTAAGGTGCACAGCCGCCGATCCCTGAACGTCGGCAACGGCTACATTGAGGATCTCGACCCAGCCGACTCCGTTCAATTCCGCGTTCCGGGTAATGACGGGCAACAGTCGCTGCTGCGGTTCTATGGCCAGTACGCGGCCATTGGCCCCGCATCGCAGTGCGCCAAGCACGCTGAAGTAACCTTCGTTCGCGCCGAGATCGACGAAAACCCCGCCCGACGGCAGCCAACGTTCGATCGTTTCACGCATGGCGCGCTCGTGTTCGCCCCGCTAGCTTCGCGCCATCCCTAACAGCGACGCCGGGTCGATCCAGAATTTTCCGGACGGAGCGGCAACGACAGTGCGTCCGGTGCCAAGAATTTTGTTCAGGACAATCGCCAGCGGTGCGGGCCGTACTCGCATCAGGACAGACTGCAAACTGCGTTGGTAGAGCGACAACGGATTGAGATGCACGTCGGTGCTCATGACGGGACCACTCGCTCAATGTTCGCCATTATTCGGTTGATCCAAAGGGTGCGCGGCGAGCCAGTTCCCGAGCGCGGTGATTGAGGCGAGCTGCGTGTATTCACGGCCACGATGCATAAGATTTCTAACCTGCCACTTCAACAGCAACTGACGCAGGCGAGGGTCAATGCGTGCCACATCGTCGGCGCGCGGCGGCAACCACCAAAGCCTGCTCGGATTGGGTGATGCGAGCTTGGCCGGAACGAGTCCTGTTTCCTGTTTGAGAAATTCCCGCAGAAACCATTTGCCGACACCATCGCGATATTTAAGATGAAGCGGTAACGACATGGCAAAGCGGATCATTTCGATATCGAGAAAGGGACTGAGGATCTGCGAATTGTGTCCGGCCGCCAACTGCGCCGGTAGCCAGCAATTCTGATGCACCACGCCCGTCCACTTCTGTCCTTCGGCCTGCAGGGCAAGTGGATAGCCAACGGCCTCGAACAGCGCGTCGGTTTCGGGGGTGCCATAGTCAAATTGCCCCTGCCACGCTTCACAGCCCGTTCTGTCGAGACCGAAGCAACGCAAGAGTTCCACGGCCGCGTCATCGCAACGGCCGAACTTGGCCTGCCGTTTCTTGTACTCGGCCAGGGTCATCCCCCGCACCGCCCTATCCAGATCCTCAGCCGCTGTCGGAAGACCGTGAAAAATCGAGTCGAATTCGAGAAAAATAGGACCGGAATTGTCCCCCGTCAGGAAGCCGTCGCAGCCCTGCTCGATGGCCGCATCGGCCAGCGCCAGCAAACTTGTCAACTGCAAATGGGACGCCGGCACGTCCATGCTGCGCGTGTTCATGCGCCGCATCCCCCGCCGGTTAACGGCATAACCAACCTTGACCGCGTGGTGTTTGATTGACAGCGCCTTCGCTGCCTGTCGAGCGCCAGCCAGTTCAGAGTACCCGGGCACCGCATAGTCAGCCGTGAACCCGATGACCTCGCATCCAGCGAGGGCTGCGAGATGGGCGACGATGGCCGAGTCTGCGCCACCGGATAGAAAGCAAGCGATCCTTTTGCTAGGTCCAGCCACCGCTGCAAGATAACTTGCGGCAATTTCGACAAATCGCTCGCGCGCTTCCGCGTAGGTCGCCGGGCCGTCAATTTTGACGGATTTCCAGTCGATATAAGCCAGGCTCGACATCTGGCGCCCGCCGGAGGTCTGATGGACCATTCCGGACGCCAATAAATTCATATCGCTGTAATACGGATCAGGTCCGACACCGCCGCGTGATGCTCGCCAATAAAGGGCCTTGGTACATAAAATGCGCGTCGAGTATTGCGCCAATTCGCCGACGCTCGTCCCCACCTCGATCCGCGACGACGCGACATTCTTGATCCAGTAGATCGGGAAACAGGCACCGAAATCAGTAATCGCCGTCACAATCTCCGCACGGCGAACAACGATGGCGAACGGCCCCCGCAACTGCCGGGCGAAATCGGCAAACTGTTGCATCGATGCGAGCCGATTGAAAATCGGATCGTCTACCTGCAAGCGCTTGTCGCCAAACACCGGAAAGCCTTGAATGACGACTTCGGTGGATTGTGAAGTTCCGCTCGACGGACTGGGAGATTGCCGCGAGGCGTCGGCTTTTCGGGTAGTTGTCATTGCCACGCTCTAAATTGTGCAAACGGACTGCTCGTGCATCGTTCTCATCTGCTTACCCCGGCGCCACTAAATTGGAAATTGTCGGGCACCACAATCATAATCGACGGATGTTTGTTGCGTCTGGAATTGAGGGATTTGGACCGCCACCGCGGAATGCCCCTCGACGATGGCAGTGTTCCTCGATATCGGAAACGAACCATAGTGCCTGAGACAGCGCGCAATAATCCCGGATCTTTCCCATGCCACCTACGTCACTGCCCGCAGACCTCGCCGAACTCGTCGCTGTCATGGTGGCGCTGCGTACGCCGGTGACCGGTTGCCCCTGGGATCTGGAACAGACCTTCGCGACGATTGCTCCATACACCATCGAGGAGGCCTACGAAGTGGCCGACGCCATTGCGCGCGGCGACCTTGTCGACCTCAAGGACGAGCTTGGCGACCTGCTGTTGCAGGTGGTGTATCACGCGCGCATTGCAGAGGAGATGGATGCATTTGGGTTGGGCGACGTAATCAAGGCGGTCACAGCCAAGATGATCCGCCGGCATCCGCACGTGTTCGGCGATGCGGCGGCGCGCTCGGCCGGCGCCGCCAAGGGGTTCTGGGAAAGAATAAAGGCGGACGAAAAGCTGGCCAAGGTTGCGCAGCGCGCGCGGTTTGGCGCGCCTGCGATGACACAAGAGCATCCGTCCGTGCTCGATGACGTGCCGGCAAACATGACTGCACTCACGCGGGCGATCAAGTTGCAGGCGAAAGCCGCGCAAGTCGGCTTCGATTGGCCGTCCGTTGCGCCAGTTTTCGCCAAGGTGCGAGAAGAATTTGACGAGCTTGCCGCTGAGTTGGATGGCAAGGACGCCGCCGAGGTTGCACGCCGGCAAGAAGAACTCGGTGATCTGATGTTTGTCATGGCCAATCTCGCGCGCCATTTGGAAATCGATCCGGAGGCGGCACTGCGCGCGGCCAACCAGAAATTTACACGCCGGTTCCAAGGTGTCGAAGCGCTGTTGCGTGCTGCCGGCAAAACGCCGCCACAATCCGATCTCGCCGAGATGGATGCCCTGTGGGACGCTGTGAAGAAGGCCGAGAAGGTCGGCGAAGTCGGGTAATACTCCGCTGCAACTTGTGCTCATACCGATGTTGCGTAACAGGAGCAAACACCGATGCGACGGCAGATCGAGTACAGCTTCGAGAACCTTCACCGACAGTCGATCGATGCGATGATACGTGCAGCGTACGGCTTTATAGTGCCGGACCGACCCGCGCCGCAACTGCGTCAGCGGTTCCCGCGTACCAACCGCCACGCGAGCTTGCGCGACCTCGAGTTCAAGAAGCCATGTGCCGGCAAGCGCACCCCCAGCGTATTACGCACCCCAAAAGATGCTCGTCATAGGCGTTCGCCAATGCGGGTCGGGTAACACGCCGTCTAGACCCGAGACACATGACTTCCCTGCGGCGGTCGGCTAGTGTCAGTCCTTATCTGCGAGGAGTTTTCCATGCGATTTTCCTCTTCCTTATTGCTGCTTGGCCTCGGCATAATTTTGATCGCAGGCGGCATTGGCCATCAATTCGCCGATCCCGGCTCGGCGGTCAGTGCCTCTGCGCCTACCGTTCCCATGGCTGAGAGGCCCACAACGCCGGAAGCAACAACTGCAGAGAGAAGTGGTCAAGGAGACGCCGTCGCACGAGATCAAAAGCGAGTGGCGGACGAGGCAGATCGTGTGGCGGCTACCAAATCAGCAAGGATGCGGGTTGCCGCCGAAGAAGAACGTGCGGCATTCGCGAAAGCCATGGCGGAGGCCGACCGAGGTGCCGTTGCCGCGGCAATGGGTACTCAGGACCCGAGGGCGGCGCCCGAAAGGATCGCGGTGGCCATCGCCGCCGCCGACGAGCGCAAGCTCCTGCAAACTCTTACCGACAGGCTGCGTTCCGCCAAGTATGCCTATAATTACCCGGAGGAAATGTATCTCACGCGCCGTTCGCAGATCACGTTGACGCTGGCGGCTTCCGACGATGCGGCCGTGCGGGAGCTGCAGAAACAATTCGGCAGTGTGATCGAGGGCAAGACAGTCGCTGGCACAACGAAATATGCGCCGGTCATGACAGCAACGTTGCGCGGGCGGGATTTCAAAATCGAGCCGGCGGAGAGCCAGCGTAAGTTTGTCTTACTAGAGGCCAAAGAACCGGTACAATGGACATGGTTTGTGGAACCACTGGAGACCGGTCCGGACAAAATTCTATTGCTTGAACTCGCCGCCAATTTCCAGCATCTCGGCCCGACTGCGCCCTCTCTACCGGTCCAAACCTTTCAAGCGCGCATCCATGTCCAGGTCGGGACCTTCGATCGGTTCATGCAGGAAGCCCGAAGGATGACGCCGGTTGCGCAAACCCTTTCCGGCGTGGGCGCGTTGTTGACGATCTTCGGATTCTTCGGCACCGCCAGAAATTGGCTTGCCGCACGCAGGCAGCCGCGTTCGCCCAAAAACACCGGCACTTGATATTCTTTCGTCGCTCCGGGGGCCATCTACTGCGCCGTTAATATCTGCTGGATCTGAGAAGTGGCATCTTCCGATCAAGCTTCTGCGGGTATCAGCTCTTCCGAGCGAAACCAGTGCTGTCGGGGTACGACGGGCTCCAAGCCTTTGGCCTTCATCACCGCCATCGCCGCTGGCGCTGTGAGGTACTTGAGCAGTGCCTTCGCTCCGTCAGCCTCCTTGGTTGCAGCGCTGACACCCGCCGTGTAGACGACGTAGTGCTGCAACTCCTTCGGCAGGATCCCAACCAGTTCAGCACCAGGCTCTGCAAGGATAGCGGGGGGAGAGATCACCGCGAGTTCCACTTCGCCGTTCGCGACCGACGGCACCACCGCACTGGATGCCAACGGCTTGAGCTTCGGATTGACTTCTGCGGCGATGCCGAGGCGATCGAGCAGACCCGTGAAATAGACCCCGCTCGCGCCTTCTCCCGAATAGGCGATCGACTTGGCATTTAGCAACGTACGCTTCAAGGCCTCGGCAGAGCCGATATCAGGCTTCTGTGTGCCCTTTTTGACGGCCACGCCAATTGCTGCGCGCGCTATGTCGGTGCGGGTCCCGGCTGCGATTTTGCCCTGTTTCAGGAGATCGTCGATTGTCGCCGGCAAGATGAGGGCTACATCGAAAGTCTCGCCAGCATCTATCTGTCGCAGCAATGCGGCGGAAACATCGGTCTTGATGACAAGCTTGTGGCCCGTCGCAAGCTCGAACTGGGGGCCGAGGTCTTGCAACAAGGTGCGGAGCGGCCCGACGCTCAACACCCTGATCTCGGCGGATTGCGCCGCGCAGCCTTGCGCCAACAGCAAAACAACCCAGCTCGCTATTTTGACCGCGGCGGCGAGTGAACTTATCTTCATGTGTCGCTCCCAATCAGCGGTACACGCAGCGGACTACGTGTCGTCGTATGCACTTGCTTCCATTGTTCACGCGCTCGCAACGGCCGCCTACCCACCCGCCAAAATCTTCGCGCCGCTCAGTTCGAGTTGAGCATCTAATCTTCCACGGCGGTCTTTGCCGACGCGGATGCGAGCATGCGTGCCGCCGTCGTCCTGCGCATTCTGAGCGAGCACCGACGTATTCTCATGCAGCCAGTGCATTAATTTGCCGGCGCTTGCCGGCACATCCAGCTGCAATTCCTCGTCGTTCCCGGTCAGGCGCTGCTCGATTGCCGCCAATAATTCTGGCAGGCCAGCCCCCGTTGCCGCTGATACCAGCAGTGGTCGTCGTTCACGCCGCTCTGCCTCGTGCTTGAGTGCTGCGTAGGCATCCGCATCAAGCCGGTCCACCTTGTTCCAGACTTCCAGCACGCGGGTTTCGGCCAGCCGTACATCGACGCCGAGATCGAACAGCACGTGTTCCACATCGACGGCCTGAGCGTCGGTCTCGGTGTGACTGATATCGCGCACATGCAGCACGAGATCGGCGCCAACCACCTCCTCCAGCGTGGCGCGGAAGGCTGCGACCAGCGCTGTCGGTAAATCCGAGATGAAACCGACGGTATCTGACAGGATGACCTTGCGGCCGCCGGGCAATTTGATTTCCCGCATCGTCGGATCGAGCGTCGCGAATACTTGATCCTGCGCCAGTACGGCCGCCCCCGTCAGCGTATTAAAAAGCGTCGACTTGCCGGCGTTGGTATAGCCGACGATGGCGACGACCGGGTAAGGCGCGCGAGCCCGCCCGGCGCGGTTCTGCGTGCGCGTGCGCACAACTTTCTCCAGATCCTTTTTGAGCGCATCTATGCGGTCCTGGATCAGGCGCCGGTCAAGTTCCAGCTGACTTTCGCCGGGTCCGCCGAGAAAGCCCGCGCCACCGCGTTGGCGCTCAAGATGGGTCCACGAACGAACCAGCCGGCTCTTCTGATAACTGAGATGGGCCAATTCAACTTGCAGCCGCCCCTCGCGCGTCGCGGCGCGGCGACCGAAAATCTCAAGGATTAAACCGGTTCGGTCGAGAACTTTTGCGCCAAGTTCGGTTTCGAGATTCCGCTGCTGCACCGGCGTGAGAGTGTGATCGACGACGACCAGGGTGATGGCCTCGGCTTCAACCCGCGCCTTCAGTTCCTCGATCTTACCCTTCCCGAGCAACGTGGCAGGACGTGGCGTCGGCAATGGCACGATCAGCGCATCCAACACCTCAAGATCGATGGCGTGGGCAAGCCCAATCGCTTCGGCCAGACGGTCCTCCGGCGAATGCAGCTGCGGCAGTGGCGGATTGTCCGAGCGGGCACCGGCCCTGGTTTCGAAGCGACGGCCACGCGGCGGAACCGGCACCACGATAAGAGCAGTGGTTCTCGTGGTGTGCCCGTCAGTATCAGTCCGATCGAGCGGACGGCGGCGGCGGTTGCGCCGTGACGCCGTTTCAGTTGCATCGCCCGCGGTGTCGATTTCTGCCGCGTCGGCTCCGGCCAGGTCTTTTGGATCGTCGATGATCAGTGGTTGCCTTGCTCCTTGTCGGCACCCTCTTCCATGAGGTTGACGGGTGCCCCCGGCATGATTGTCGAGATGGCGTGCTTGTACACCAATTGGGATAAACCGTCACGCCTCAGCAAGACACAGAAATTGTCGAACCACGTGACTATGCCTTGCAGTTTCACGCCATTGATCAAAAAAATCGTCAATGGAATCTTCTGCTTACGAACATGATTGAGAAAAGTATCCTGCAGACTTTGCGGGCGTTCGGCCATGATGACATTCCGGCGTTTTTTGTTGTTGTTGGGTGCAGACGCGGCACATCCATGTCCGTCACCACCTCGGAGTGAGTAAAGCTGCCACAAATGCTCAACGCTGTCAGCTTCCGATTTCGCAGTCCGGCGTTGCAATCTGGCGTTCATTTAGTCTGTCGAACTCAAAGGCCACTGAGGAGTGTCAACGCCTGGCACGCTCGGCAACGCTATGGAACTCACTCCGTAGTTGGCTTGTCGCGATCCCCGGAGCGCCATTGCCGATCGGCGTATCGTCGATCTTAACCACCGGCATGACAATCGCCGTCGCCGACGTGGTGAACGCCTCCCGCGCGGCTTTTGCCTCAGCGATGGTAAACGGTCTCTCGACCAGTTCGAGACCCACCCGCTTTATGAGATCAATCAACGTTGTGCGCGTAACGCCCCGCAGCAGATCGTTGCTGATCTGCCGAGTGATGAGGCAGCCGCTCTGGTCGATGATCCAGGCGTTGCTCGAGGCCCCCTCGGTGACAAAACCATGCTCATCGATCAACCAGGCTTCCTTTGCGCCTATTTCCTTGGCGGACTCCTTGGCCAGGGAAGCCGGAAGCAGCATAACGGTTTTAATGTCGCAGCGCGCCCAGCGGATATCGGGCATGGAGCGAACGGCGATGCCCGCCGCCGCAGCTGCATCGGACTTTGCGCGCGATTGCGTGCGAGCGATGCAGACCAGCGTGGGTTCCATGTGCTCAGCATCAGAAAACAGGAATTCGCGCGGCCGAGCACCACGGCTAACCTGCAAATAAACGGAACCATCGCGCACACGATTGCGTCGTATCGTTTCGCGCAAGACACGCGCCAATGCTGATTGGCTCATCGGCGCCCTGATGCGCAATTCCCCCAGCGAGCGCTCCAATCGCTGCATATGCCTGATCTCGTCAATGAGATGGCCATCGCGAACTTCACAGACTTCGTAGATAGCATCGCCAAATTGAAAGCCGCGGTCTTCCGCATGCACTCCTGCCTCTGCCCACGGGAGGTAGCGGCCATTGACGTAAACGATGCGTGACATGCGTGCGCGCCATCCGAAACAGGTTGCAAGCCGGCCCAATGTCGAGCGCGACAGTCCAAACACGATACGCATCACCACGCGGCGGCGCAACCGCCTGTCGGCAGGGGACAGACCCTCCGAGGAATCGCACGCCGAGGAATCGCAAGTGACCGTCCGGCTAAGTCTGCGTCACTCTGCACAGTCACTAAACTGTTTTGTTCGCTGCTAAATTAGAGAAAACGGATGCTCAAAGCCGCAGCCACAACAGGCAAGTCTATCGTTGTCGGAACGCTGTTTTTCGCAACCTTAGGGATGGCCGAAGGCGCACTGGCGGTGGGCGTTCCCGCGGATGTTGCGACGGCAGGTTTCTCGTTCGGCTTTTCCGCCGGTGTGACCGCCGGAGCCGCTGCGCGCGAGAGGGCGCTGAATAGCTGCCGTACAAATAACAACGGAGGCTCCGACGAAACCAAGGCGCTCTGTAAGATCGTCGATAATTTCCGGAACAAATGCGTCGCCGTTTCCATGGACCCGAAATTCGGAACTCCCGGTGTGGGCCGGGCGATAGCGAAAAATCGCCACGAGGCCGAACAGCAGGCCTTGGCTCACCGCAAGCCAACCGCCGGCGACGATCGTATAAGTTTCTGCGAGATTACGTCTTTCGGATGCGACGGGACCGCAGCGGCCAAAAATGAGCTGCGCCGCCGCCTAACAATTAAGCCGGAACTCGGCGTCGCAGTCACCGTAAAGCAAAATCAGCCCGTGGCGGTCATGTAAGGATAAGGCTGCGCCGCGCTTTCTGTTTCCCGCGAGTAATGGCTCGCTTGAGTTGGCGTTTCAACGCGCGGGTTGGTGACATTGCCGGAGATGTGTCCGCCCATGGCGACTGCCAGTTTGCCGTATGCCAACTCGCCCTCGACCGTTCCTGTCGAGCGTATGTCCAACAATTCCGCGATATCCAGCTGGCCGTTGAATGCGCCATGCACTTCGGCGTGTGTCGCCTGCAATCTTCCGGTAAGGCTCCCGCCCTCGCGAATGATCAGCGCTTCCGCGACTATAGTGCCGTCGACGACACCCTGGATTTCCACGCGCGAGCAATCGGTGATTTCGCCGACGATGCGTGTTCCCTTGCCGATGATGACGACGCCATCACTCGACGTGGCCGCCTGCACGGCAGCAAGTTTGGCAACGGCATTCGCCGCCGTCGGCTGGCTTGCGCCGAGATCGAAGTTGTTTTGCGACGCGACCGGTGCGTCGAACGGAATGCTCGATGGTTGTCTTTTGTTGAACATGTTTTCTGTCCCGCCATATTTAGTGGAAGTGACGCCTGCACACTGGCGTTCATGCGATGTGTCGTGAGACGTGGCGACGCGTACGACGATGACTTCCAAGCAGCTCCCGATGACGCAAACGGATACTCAACATCGACTTCCGAGTAAACAAATCAATACGCTGTAGACGTCCGATAGGATAGAAATCAACAGATAGTTGCCCAACTGGGATCTTTTCACAACGGAAAACGGGAACAAATGACGCGTCGGCGTCTTGCGGCTCTCGTTTTGCCGGATCACCTGTCGCCGCGCCATGTCATGGCATTTCACTTGATGGGCTCAATCAGGCCGCCGACGGCACGCCGCCGCGTTGCTCGCTCGAAACACCCAGCGCGCGTAATTTGCGATGCAGCGCGGAACGCTCCATGCCGACAAACTCTGCCGTACGCGAGATGTTGCCGCCGAACCGATTGATCTGCGCCAATAGGTACTCTCGCTCGAATATCTCGCGCGCTTCGCGCAACGGCATCGACATCAGATGCTCGGCACCGCCATTCAGCGGCAGCGGCACGTTCGATCCGATCTCGTCGGGCAACATTTCAGCGGTGATCACGCTGTCAGGTTCACCCGTCGATAGAATCATCAGCCGTTCAATATTATTGCGCAATTCACGCACATTGCCTGTCCAGTCATGCGTTTGCAGGACCGCGATCGCGTCGTCGCCGATTTTGCGCGGACTTAGACCTGATGCCTGTGCAATCTGGGCCGTGAAATAATGCACAAGCGGCGGAATGTCGTCGCGCCGTTCGGCAAGGCTCGGCACGCGTAGCGGCACCACGTTGAGCCGATGATAGAGGTCTTCGCGGAAACGGCCTTCGGCCATTTCACGCTCGATGTCGCGGCTGGTCGATGACACCAGGCGCACATCGACGGCCACTTTCTGATTGCCGCCGACGCGCAAGAACTTCTGTTCAACCAGCACCCGCAGCACTTTGCCTTGTGTCTCGAGCGGCATGTCGCCGACTTCGTCGATGTAAAGCGTGCCGCCGTGCGCCTCTTCCAGCGCGCCGACCTTCCGAGGGCCGGAGACGTCTTCGGTGCCGAACAATTCTTCTTCGACACGATCGGGAGCCATGGCCGCCGCACTCAGGACGACGAACGGGGCATCCTTGCGCAGCGACTTGGCGTGCAACGCGCGCGCCGCTAGTTCCTTGCCGGAGCCAGCGACCCCGCGAATTAAGACGCGTGAATTGGTTGGCGCGACGCGGTCAATGGCGCTCTTCAACTGATTGATGGCGGCTGAGTTGCCTATCATATCAAAAGAGACGGACGCGCGTTCACGCAGCTGCTTGACCTCCCGCTGCAACTTTGACGCTTCGAGCGCGCGCAAAGCGACGAGCAATAGGCGGTCAGCCTTGAAGGGCTTTTCGATATAATCGTAGGCGCCACGTTTGATGGCCGTGACGGCAGTGTCGATGTTGCCGTGGCCGGAGATGATGACGACCGGCAGATCGGGGTGTGCCCGTTTGATGATGTTGAGCACTTCCAGACCGTCAAGGCGCGATCCTTGCAGCCAGATGTCCAGCACCACGAGATGCGGCCGGCGTTCTTCGATGGCTTTTAATGCCTCATCGGAATCGCGCGCCAGGCGTGTGCGATGACCTTCGTCTTCGAGAATACCAGCGACTAGCTCGCGAATGTCGGTTTCGTCGTCCACGATCAGAATATCGGATGCCATCGTGTTGTCCTCTTGCTTCTTCTGGCGTCTTTGTCGGTGAATTTCTGGGTTATTTTCAGGCTTGCGAACGCAGCGCTTCGGCAAATCGTCGTGTCGGTCCCGGTTCGGGCGTGGCGTTCCCCGCTCGCGCCGGAGCAGGCAATGTCAATCGCATCATGGCACCGCGCGGTCGCCACGGTTCTATTGGAGCGTCCTCCAGCGAAAGCGATCCATGGTGGCTTTCGAGGATCTTCAGCACAATCGCCAGACCAAGGCCGGTTCCCTTGGCGCCTTTTGTGGTGACATAAGGTTCCAGCAAGCGTGACCTGTTCTGCTTGGGCAGGCCAAGTCCGTTGTCGATCACATCGATCACGGCGGTATCTCCCGCGTGTGTCACGACGACATCGACGCGACCCTTGAAATCGGCGGGTTTGTCTTTGCTTTCGCTGGCTGACTGCACGCTCTCACAGGCATTCTTGATAAGATTAGTCATGGCTTGGCCAATCAGCCGCCGATCCGCCAGCAGCATCACCGGACGTTCCGGCAGTTGCATTTTGACCTCGACGCCGTTGCCGCCAAGTTGGAAGAGCGTCACCGGATCCTTGATCGCTTCACGCAGGTCGATCAATTCCATTTCCGCTTTCGGCATGCGCGCAAATGACGAGAATTCGTCGACCATGCGTGCGACGTCGCCCACCTGTCGGATAATGGTATCGGTGCATTTGTCGAAGACTTCGCGGTCCTCTTTGATAACCGGGCCGTACTTGCGTTTGATGCGCTCGGCCGAAAGCTGAATGGGCGTGAGCGGGTTCTTGATTTCGTGCGCAATGCGCTGGGCAATATCGGCCCACGCACTGGTCCGTTGGGCGGTGACGAGATCGGTGACGTCGTCGAATGTGACAACGGTTCCATAATCTTCTTCCCCCTGCCGCTCACGGGTGACACGGACGGCGAAAGTGCGTTCGGCGCCTTTGACCTCGATCCCGACTTCAGCCTGCGGCTTCTTGCGTTCGGGATCGTAGGCGTCGGCCAGCACGGTGGCGAATTGCGGTACGGCTTCGCGCAGATTTTGGCCGACCAGATCGTCGGCAGTCCGACCCAGCAGTTTTTCCGCCGAGCGATTAGCCAAGGTAATGCGGCCTTCGGCGTCGAGCCCCAGAACGCCGGCCGAGACACCGGCGAGCACCGCCTCCATGAAACGCCGGCGTTCAGTTACCTGCGCGTTGGCGGTCACCAATTCGGTCCGCTGCTGCTCGAGTTGTCGGGTCATATGATTGAAGTTATGCGACAGTCGTCGCAAGTCGCCCTCGCCCCGATAGATCGGCAATTCCACAGATAGATCACCCCGCGAGACTGCCTGCGCCGCCGCGATCAAACGCCTGATTGGTCCCACAAGGCTCGACGCGAAGCGCAGGCCGACCCAGATAGCGCTAGCCAACGCGGTGAGCGCCGTCATGAAATAAAGCACACCATGGATGAATTTGAGCCGCCCCGTGTCCTGGCGCAGTTTGTCGTACTCGCGGGTGCTTTCCTCGGAGCGCTGCAACTGGCGCATGACGCTCGGTGAAACGCCGCGCGCAACGTAAAGGAAGGAATTGGGTATGCTCTTGATGCGCGCGAGTGCAGCGACGCGATATTTGCCGCTCCCCGGCAACATCAGCGGGATCTGGTCGAGTGCGGCCGCCTGCAGCATTTCCAACGGCGGCGGCTCATACGGAATGTTCTCATTCTCGACCGCGGAAAACATGACTTGCCGATCGACATCGATGACGTAGGCAACTGGCAAATCGCGCAGGCCGGCTTGGGTAAGCAATAACTCGCGGAATTTCTTCGGGTTCTTGGCGAGGGCCGGCGCTGCGTCGTTGAGGTCCTTGGCCATACTGGCGGCATCGGTGCGGATGAGTTGGCCATGCTCCTCCAGATACGACCGCGCCACATCCGCACTGGTCTCCACGATCGTCCGGATTTGGCGATTGAATACATTATCGATGGACCGCGAAAAGGTGTTTGTGGCGCTCAACGCCAGAACCAGTGCCGGAGCCATGGCGATGACGCTGAAAAGGCCGACAATGCGACCGTGCAGGCGGCTTCCCGCCGTTTTGTCCTTCCAGCCCTGCCAGATCCCCCGTACCTGGACCGCAATGATGGCGACCATCGCTGCAACCAGGCCCAGGTTGATCAACACTGCGGTCACCACGACCGGACCGCGTGGCACGATCGGTGTCATTCCCATGACGATCAGATACGTTGCCATCGCCGACACTACCGAGGCGATGACAACGCCCAGGCCGATCATGAAAGATCGATCGTCGGCTCCGGGCATGAGTCTGACGGGATCGTCGAACCAACGGCGATGAGCATCCACGTGTGCGCCATCCGTGGAACGCGCGAAGGGCGGATCCCCAGTTTGGTGTTCGGGATGATCGTGCTGTGTCATCCGCCGGAAAACCTGATTCGCAAGGCTGTTGTCCCACCATTCAATAAATGTCGAGGCGCAATTCTGTGCATTGCGGAGGCAAAGGGCTGACGAAATGCATTTACTGCTTTGATTTCGCCTGGTAAACGGCTTGACCCATTTCCAGAAAGCTCAGCTAGCGACAACCCTATAGCACCTTCGTGCCTGCGCTTCCCCGGACACTGGCGTGATATTTTTGCATGCCGCATGGGGGTGTCATCACACCAGAGTGTGGCATTCTCGCGACATAATCAGTGAACGTCGGTCAATACAGTCTTTATGCACATATTGAGTTGGGGCGCGAACGGCCCCGCTATTCGCGCCGACCCAACACTGTGTGCCGGCACTATTCAGGCAGCGCCGTTAACGCCGAGCGTGAAACCACGCAACACTTCGATGTCCAGCTCACGGATGCGTTTGCGCAACGTATTGCGGTTGATGCCCAATAGATCGGCAGCCTTGATTTGGTTGCCGTGCGTCGCCGCCAGTGCCGCGATGAACAATGGCCGTTCGACGTCGGCGAGAATGCGATCGTAAAGGTTGGGTGGCGGCAAGGATTTGCCGAAACTGCCGAAATAGTCCGCCAGATGGCGCTCCACAGCCTCCGACAGCCCCCCCGCCGGTAGGTCGCTGCGGCGTGTAACCGGGATTGGTTTAAGAGATTGCAGTTCCTCGTCGATGACATCGGGTGTCAGCGTGTCTTCTGAGCGAAGTGCCGAGAGCCGCCGGATGAAGTTTTCGAGCTCCCGGATGTTGCCGGGCCAATCGTGCGCCTTCAAACGATCGACAGCGGCGGTTGCGATCGACTTATCTCCAAGGCCGGACTTCGCCGCCTGCCTCAGGAAATGTCGCGAGAGATCGCCGATGTCGTCCAATCGTTCGCGCAGAGGCGGCAGTCGCATCGGCACGACGTTCAATCGATAATAGAGGTCCTCGCGGAATAGCCCCTGTTGAATTTGGGTTTTGAGATCGCGATGGGTTGCCGCCACAATGCGCACGTTAGTCTTGATCGGAGTGCGACCGCCGACCGTTGTATATTCGCCTTCCTGCAAGACGCGGAGCAACCGCGTTTGGGCTTCCATCGGCATGTCGCCGATTTCGTCGAGAAAGAGCGTGCCGCCTTCGGACTGCTCAAAGCGCCCGGTAGCTCGCGCCAAGGCGCCGGTGAAGGCCCCTTTTTCGTGGCCGAACAATTCGCTCTCGATCAACTCGCGAGGGATCGCCGCCATGTTGACGGCCACGAATGGGCCGTGCCTGCGCTTGCCGAAATTGTGCAAGACCTTGGCCACAAGTTCCTTGCCGGTGCCGCTCTCACCGTTGATCATAACAGTCAGGTCTGTTTGCGTCAGTCGCGCCAGCACACGATAAATGTCCTGCATCGCCGCGGAGCGACCGATCAACGGCATCTCTTCGGTATCGGGGTCGGCTGCAGGACGTGGCTTGGCCAGTCGCGTCGGCTCTGCCAGCGCGCGACCGACCACGCTGATCAGCTCATTGAGATCGAATGGTTTGGGCAAATATTCGTAGGCCCCCTTTTCTGCTGCGGAGAGGGCGGTCATCAGCGTATTCTGCGCGCTCATGACGATGATCGGCAGATCCGGGCGCAAGCGTTTTATTCTCGGAATGAGGTCAAACGCATTTTCGTCGGGCATGACAACATCGGTGATGATTACGTCACCGTCGCCGTCACTCACCCAACGCCACAGCGTGGCGGCATTACCAGTTACGCGCGGCGCATAGCCCGCACGGACGAGTGCCTGATTGAGCACTGTACGGATAGCGGTGTCGTCATCGGCAACGAGAACGGTTCCACGGCTCATGGACGCCCCTTTTTAGTTGAGTTCGATTTGGCTGGATTTGTCTTGGCTTCAATGATCTTGGCCGCCGTCCGAGCGGTTGCGCTGCCATTGTCTGCAAGAGGAAGAAGAATGCGAAAAACCGTATGCTTTGGGCTCGAATCACATTCGACGATGCCACCGTGATCCGAAATGATCTTTGCCACCAGCGCCAGCCCGAGACCGGTGCCGCTTGGTTTGGTGGTGACGAATGGATCGAACAGGTGTTCCTTCAGGTGCGCCGGCAAGCCGCTGCCGTTGTCCTCGATCTCAATCATGAAGGGCAAACTGATCCGCGCCTGCAGACCCGGCAGCGCCAAGCGCATGCCTGGTCTGAAGCCGGTGCGCAAAACGATCCGTCCTGCACCCTTCGGCAGACCTTCCAGAGCTTCAGCCGCGTTCTTGACGAGGTTGAGGAGTGCCTGGACCAACTTATCGCGATTGGCGTTGATCGCGGGCAATGACGGATCGTAGTCCTCAATCACGCGAATGTCGCTGGCAAAGCCTGAGGAAGCCAGTCGCCGCACATGGTCGAGCACGGCGTGGACATTGACGAGCGATTTCTGCAGCGGGCGCTCGTCACCGAAGACTTCCATTCGGTCGACGAGATCGCGGATGCGGTCGGTTTCTGTGCAAATCAACTGGGTCAAAGCACGGTCCTCGTCACCCAGCGCCGGCTCGAGCAATTGTGCTGCGCCGCGTATGCCGGAAAGCGGGTTCTTGATCTCATGCGCAAGCATTGCCGCCATCCCCGAAACGGACCGTGCCGCGGCGCGGTGGGTGAGCTGCCGCTCGATCATTTGAGCCATCGCGCGTTGCTGCAGCATCAACAGCACCAGTGATGACTGATCGGGCAGCAGGCCACCGTACACATCGACCAACCGCGACGCGGTCACTCTGGGGATGGAAACATCGATGCCGTATTCGTTGACGCTCGCGCCGTGGCGGCGCACCTGACGGAGCAGCGAGACCAGTGGCGAACTCGGGCCAACAAGCTCGCTCAGCGGTTGGCGCTTGAGCAGAGATTGGCTGGTAGAGAAAAACTGTTCAGCCGCAGCATTGGCATAGACGGCGCGGTCGTCCTCGCCGATCACCAGGATCGGGTGAGGAACCGCGCCGAGCACCAGATCCTGTTCAATAACCAGCTTGCTGCCAACCGGCGCTGTCAGTCCAAAGGTGCTCATGCCATCACTGCCTGGCGATGCTCGACGCGGTCATAAAATTCTGTCAGGCCAGCCAATACCGAGGCGGCGTTCTCATCTGTGCACAACCGTCGCCGCCACGCTTTAGCGACATCGGACGCGGCCCCACTGGTCTCCAGATACCAGCCGACATGCTTGCGCGCATTCTTCAAGCCAAGCCGCGTGCCGTAATGGGCCAGCATCGCCTCGACATGGGCGATCGCCACGTCGCGTTGCTCAACGAGAGGCGGAGATCTTACACTCGCTGCCGACGAGGCCAACGCTGTTGCGATGCGGCCGGGCAGCCAAGGGGCACCGTAGGCCCCCCGGCCAATCATCACGCCCGAAGCGCCCGATTGGGACAGTGCCAACCGAGCATCGGCGAGCGATAGAATGTCGCCGTTGACCAATACGGGAATATCGACAGCATCGACCACAGGTTCGACGCGCCGCCAGTCTGCGTGCCCTTTGAAGAATTGGCAGCGCGTACGCGCGTGCACCGTCAACATCCTGATGCCGGCCGCCTCTGCCCGCCGAGCCAATGCGGGAGCGTTGACCGACTTGTCGTCCCAGCCCAACCGCATCTTGAGTGTAACGGGAATGTCCACCGCACCGACCACCGCTTCGATCAGAGCGAGCGCGTGGTCGAGATCGCGCATCAGCGCCGAACCCGACTGCCGTCCGGTCACTTCCCGCGCTGGGCAGCCCATGTTGATGTCGATGATATCGGCTCCAAGGCCGGCTGCGATGCGCGCGCCTTCTGCCATCCAAAGGGTCTCATGACCGATGAGTTGTATGACGTAACAGCTGAGGCCGCCGCCCTCTGCTCGCCTTTCCACGTCGGGGCGTGCAGCAGCCAATTCACGGCTGGCGACCATCTCGGAAACCACAAGACCCGCGCCATACCGATCGGCTATTCGGCGAAACGGCAGATCGGATACACCCGACATGGGTGCCAATACGACCCCGTTCGGCACCACGACTTGCCCAATATCCAATCGAGTGGCGGCCGGCGAAACGGCGCTACCGGCTACCCTGGAAACGGTTTCTATAGTCGGCAAAGCGTTGATCATGCGCCCAGTATTTGCCTATTTCGCCCAAATTTTCACCAGGCCCTTAGTGTGCCCAGGTTTTGAGCAATCTACGGTATTGTTTCGCTGGCGCCAAACAAAATCACGCGTACAAAACGTCGCAATGTGTGCACCGAAGTCGACAAGGACACTGTTTTGCTGGAGATAGCGGCCTTAAGCAGCACCTCGGTTCGGACGTTTTCCAGTCGGCGCCGTGCGGCTACATCACGAGCGAGCGTTGCTCATCGGATGACTGGCGATCGTAGTGACAGGGCCGTAAATGCTGGATGAGCCGCAGTTGCAGCGGCCAACTCGATCCGGGAGCATGAACTGCGGTGCGATTATTCAGCCTGAATATGGAGCGCTCGCGCCACGTGCATCGCATCATACCGTATATTTGCGACACGAAGCCTGACGTCGTTTGCCTGCAGGAACTGACGCCGGGGGATATCAAGTTGATTGGCGCGGCAACCGGCTTGCGTTTCTGCCACTTCGTGCAGATGGCCGTGCATCCGGCCGACAACCAGCCGTTCGGGATTGGCATTTTCGGCCGCACGCCGTTCCTTGAGACTGATTGCATTGCATACGCCGGAAGCACCGGTGCCGCGGCCACATTCGATCGATCCACGGCGGATACACGACTTGCGACGGCTCGCTACGCGCTCGCTTTAGCCCGGCTGACTGTGGGTGGGTTGGAGTTCACTGTTGCGACGACGCATTTTCCGTGGTCGCCGGAAGGACAGGTGCTGGGCTTCCAGACCGCAGCCGTGCAGAGGCTGGCGGACATGGTCAGGCATCGGTCGGTAGTGCTCACCGGCGATTTCAATGCGCCCCGTGGTGGGCCTATTTTTGCAGCAGTCGCAGGCGTGCTGACCGACTGCGTGCCGCCTGACATAATGACCAGCATCGATCCATTGTTACATCGCGCAGGCGCTCTCGAATTGATGGTCGATGGGTTGTTTTCATCGCGCGACTACAGGGTCTCTGAGGTCCGCATGCACAACGGTCTCAGCGACCACCAGGGCCTATCGGCGCGCATCGAGCAGGTTTGACATTCGGACACTCGCCAAACGTGTGGGTCGTCTCGGGCGCGCGCCATCGCTCCAGCGAGAGTTTCGGACCAAAGATGAAGCCCGCTGTTGTCATTTGTGAC